>NZ_JBEYSJ010000028.1:0-116916 GCF_040704195.1 Amycolatopsis sp. NPDC047767 | reverse complement strand
CCGTCCGCGGTCACCACCTCGAGCGAGAGCACGTGGTCGGCGGCGTAGCCGTGCGAGCGGCCGAGGGTCGGGCTGAGGCCGCCGCCCAGGGTGTAACCGGAGACTCCCACCGTGGGGTTGGACCCGTTGAGCGGGGCCAACCCGGCCTTCGCCGCCTCCGCGACGACCTCGGCCCACAACGCCCCGGCACCGACCCGGGCCTTGTGGCCGGCGGTGTCGATCACCACCTCGTTCATCAGATGCGTCGAGATGACAACAGCACCGGAGGCCGTGCCGACCATCTGGTGGCCGGTGGTCTTCACCAGAACCGGCCGATGCCGGTCCGCCGCGAACGCGACCGCGGCCTGGACATCGGCCGTATTCTGCGCCACCACGATCACCGCGGGCACCAGCCCGTGGTTCAGGTTGAAAACGGCGCGTTCATCGTCGTATCCCACATCACCCGGCAGCAGAACCGAACCCGCCACCACGGCGGCCAGGGCCGCGGCATCCTCAGGCAGCACCGGCGGCAAAGAAGAATCGTCGAAAGTCATAATATGCGCCCTATCAACAAGTGTGAATACAGTGCAACCGAGAAACCGAATGATTCCTCCGCATGGCCGTGCAAAGTGACCGGGCGAAGCCCGAAAAACGACAACGGAGACCCGAACTCACATCCCCAAGGGGGACTGCATGGCACCAACAAAACTAACAAGGTTGCACCGACCGTAGTGACGATGACCTGCGTGAGCATCGTCACTGGACCAAGTGGGCACTTTCCCCGCCCGTGAGCACTTGGACGCCGTAGCCGTGTCCGAGTGGCCTGGTACACCGGCTACCCCTGTCCGGATCTGAGGGATTCTCGTCCGGATCGAAAGTGGCGCCCCGCGCCCAGGTGGGCTAACGGGGCCGTGGTGAACAATTTTTTGTTTGCCCACCGTTTACCGGGACCTTCAAAAAACCGACATACCCTACCTTTTTGTTTGATCTGGATATTAATTGTCCAGGTTATGGATCTTGTCGACAAGGTCACACCGCTCGGGATCGGTCCGCTGACGCTCAGGACATCGAGCGCCCGACGGCGCGGTGTAACAGCTGACGCCCGACGTCGCTGTTCGGATCCGCGCTCAGGGCCGAACACGGGTGCGTCAGAGCCGTCTCGTGGTGAACAGGGTGATCCCGTAGACCGCGTCCACTTCCCTCCACTCGGTCTCAGTGAACCCAACTTTGGCCGGCACACGGCGAGAAGCGGCGTTCCGCACCCAGACCGTGGCCCACAAACGTTCGCACCCGGACGATCTCGCCCGGTCCAGAAGCGCCAACGAGGCTTCGGTCGCATATCCCTGACACCGGAGCAGCTCGAACGCCAGCTCCGGTTCCCCTTCCGCTGTCGATCAGCCCGCAGTAGCCGATGACGTCACGTGCGGCCTTCCGCTCGAGCGCTGGATCGCTAGTGTGGCGTAGGTCGCGTCATGTCGGTGAACCTCCGGGAAGAGCAATTCGTATCACTAGTGGTCACGTCTTCAAGGTCACGTGAGGACCGGCATGTCACGCACTGCTCGTACTTGCCACTACTATCCGGGAGAGAGGGACGTCGGTGCGTTTCCCGTCGGACTTTGATGACACCTTCGGCCACCGTTGCACCAATCATTGAGAAACAGACAAATCTTCCTTGTCGGAAATCCGGCACGAGTAGAATCAGGTCCCGGAGCTTTCCGGATCCCGCACGAAGGGGACGAATGACAAAGCCAATCAAGAACACAGCCGTCGATCAAGCTCGGATGGATGAGTTGCTTGGCCAGGTAACCAGGGACGCGGCAGGGGCGGTGACGTTGCCCTTGGCGTTGGTGGGCGACCGGCTTGGATTGTTCTCCGCGCTAGCCTCCGGGGAGCCGGTCACCGCCGGGGAACTTGCCGAGCGGACCGGGATGGTGGAGCGATACCTTCGCGAGTGGCTGCTGGCGATGGCCGCCGCGGGCTATGTCACCTATACGGATGGTGGTTCCGGCCCGGAAGCCAAGCGGACCGCCCGCTATCGGCTCTCTCCCGAGCAGGCTGATGCGTTTACCAACCCCGATAGCCCCGGATATGTCGCGGGCATGTTCCAGAGCATGACCGCAGGCGCCCGCGTCGTCGACCGGCTTACTGAGGTTTTCCGGACCGGCGAGGGAATCTCCTGGCATCAACAGCATGACGACATGTTTGAGGGCACGGAGCGATTCTTCCGCCCCGGCTACGTGGCCAACCTGGCCAGCTTGTGGATTCCGTCGTTGTCCGGGGTTGAGGAGCGGCTCGTGCGGGGTGCCCGGGTGGCTGATGTCGGCTGCGGGTTTGGCGCGTCGACGATCATCATGGCGGAGGCGTATCCGAACTCGACGTTCGTCGGGGTCGATTTCCATGCGCCGTCGATCGCGAAGGCCGGTGAACGGGCGGCCGCGGCCGGGGTGGCCGACCGAATAACGTTCCGGAACGTGGGGTCGGCCGACCTGGAGGGCAGTTACGACTTCATCGCCTTTTTCGACTGTCTGCACGACATGCCGGACCCGGTTTCGGCGTTGCGGGCGGCACTCGCCGCGTTGGCGCCTGAGGGCCGGGTCATGTTGGTCGAGCCGATGAGCTGGGACACGGTCGAGGAAACCATCAGCAGCCCGACGGGGCGAGTGATGGCCGGTGCCTCGCTGCTGGTCTGTTTGCCCAGCGGGCTGGCCGGTTCACCGGCGTACGGGCTGGGTAATCAGGCGGGGCCCACGCGCATCTTGAGGCTGGCCACGGAGGCCGGGTTCAGCGACGCTCGGATCGCGGCGTCCAACGAACATAACGCGGTTTACGAGCTGACTCCGTGAGTCCGGAGCGCGGCGGAGTTCACGAGCCGGCTCCGCCGCCCCGGGCCGCTCGTCCGGCAGCCGGCCATCGACGGCGGCGCTAGTACTCCAACCGCACTTCGTGATGTGTAGTGCGTCTTCGCTGGTAGTGGGCTTGCTGGGCTCGGTGCTGGTGGCGTCGGCGCCAGTGTGACCAGGCCCAGGTCGCGTGGCGGTCGAGCGGGGTGGTGATCAGGTGTGCCAGGAGACGCTTGACCTCGCCCAGCGTGACTGGGATGAGGCCGCTGCCAGGGCTGTTGGGGCGATCGCCGCGGTCACGGCCAGGGAGGTGTGAGCGAGCATGGCCAGGGTGACATGTCGGTACCAGGCGCCGTAGCGGCGAACCTGGTAGTGGTCGAGGCCGACGTCGGTCTTCGCGGTCTGGAAGCAGTCCTCGATCGCCCACCGTGCCCGGCCACCCGAATCACATCCTCATCGGCGTTCCCGGTGGGGCACAACACAAGTAGTAAGCGATCTCGTGCTGTGCCTTGCTGTTGCGGGTCAGTGAGCGACGGGCGAGCAACCAGCGCTCCCAGCCGGGCGGGGTGGTGTCGGAATAGGTCGGCAACTCGGCGACGGCCCAGTCGAACATCCGTGGCCCCTTGGCGCCGTCGCCGCAGCTTCGGCGTTTCCACGCATCACTGGGTGCGTGGGCGACGAGCGCGTCGGCGCGGGACGTGCCGGCCACCGCGGTGATGGTCTGACTGCTGGGCACGGCCACGACATAGCCGATCCGCTGGTCCTCCAGCCATCGTCGGAATTTCGAGTCGGCGCCGCAGGCTTCGTCGGCAGTGACCCACGTCGCGGGCACACCGGCGTCCAGGGCACGGGCGAGCATCTGTTGCGCGAGCACGGGCTTGGTCGCGAACTCGACCTCATCGGGCACCGCCACCTCGCGGCGGCGTTCCCGATCGGCGATCCAGGATTTCGGCAGGTACAGCTCACGGTCGATCAAGGTGCGGCCTTTGCTGGTGGCGTAAGCGCAAAACACTCCGAGCTGGCAGTTCTCGATCCGCCCGGCAGTGCCGGAATACTGACGCTGCACACCAGCGGATTTGGTGCCCTCCTCCAGGAATCCGGTCTCCTCCACGATCAGCACACCGTCATGCTCGCCCAGGTGCCCGACCGCATAGTCGCGGACATCATCGCGGACGCCGTCGGCTTCCCAGGTCGCCGCGTTGAGCAAGCGTTGCATCCCGTCCGGGGTGAGGTCACCGGCGGGCCTCAACCAACGTCCAGCCGTTCTTGCCAGCCAGCGGCGCAAGCAAACCACGCACGTAGGCACGAGCCCTGCGTCGAGGTTCAGCCCAATGGAACCGTCCCGCGACCTGTGCAAACAGGTCATCCAGCCCGGACACCCAGGCCGCCAGATCATCATAGTTCAGCACAAGATCAGCAAGCTACAGGCAAGAACCACGAAGTGCGGCTGGAGTACTAGCCGTGCAGGCCGGCCACCTGACCGCCAGCGTCCACATGCCCCGCTCCCGGGGCTTGCCATAACCGGATCATCGCCGCGGCAACCGTGCTCCAACAACCGTCACGCGGCTCGCCTTCAACCGAACACCGCGATCGCCGCGCGGGACGGCTGAAGCTAGCCGTCCCAGCCGTCCCGCGGTGATCGTTCCCCCAGCTCAGGGGATCGCATTTCGGATAAAGCGGATCTTCGTGATCCAGAAGTCGAACTCTTCCCGGCTACCTGGCCCGAAGCAGTTTTGGCGGGGCCGGGGGTTTGGTCGGTAGGGCAACGCTGCTTCCCTGCTTTCTCAGCAGGCGACAAACGCGCCGGATCTTCCCCGTCGCTGTGCCAAGATCAACACAGACTCGCCCGATGACACTTCGAGCGCGTGCGAAAATAGGAGAACAGACGTGAAACTCAGCAGCAAAGCCCTCGCTACGGGACTGGTCGCCGGTGCGCTGGTCCTCGGTGGGAACGCGATCGCCTCGGCCTCGACGGTGATCGCGAGCTACGACAACCCGAGCGCGTGCCAAGCCGCGCTGGCGATTTACGAGACCGTGCACCCGGGCGCTTCGCTCTCTTGTGAGCAGGTCACGATCAGTGGTGGCGCACTCCGCTGGTGGCTCGTGCAGAACTAGTCGTGTCATTCTCGAGATAAGTGCGCCGCGGGCAAACCGCGGCGCACTTATCGCCAACAACATGTGATCCCTGAACCGCGTCAAGGGAGTTGAACCTGACGAGCGGCAGGGCTCCCGTCTCCCGAAGCTGAGCAGGGCTTGCTTGCGGGAGCACCGTCGACGTCGGGGCGGCTCGGCGGCCACAACGTAGGTCGGCCAGCGTTGGCGCCCGACGAGGCCCAGCAGCGCGCCGTCGGGAATCGGTGCGAGCCCTAGCCGCGCGCCGGCGGGTCCGTTGGCCCAGCGGCGGAAAGCGTCGTATCTCGTGTGGAAGACCATGTTCGGAACAGCGGGCCGTCGCTGGCGATGCGCTCGGCCACGGCGACCGCGGTGTCGACCTGCTCGGTCACGACCCACTCGTCCCCGGTTCCGCCGACGGGCTGCCCCTTGATCACGGTCCCGGCCGGCTTGTACCGGCGCATCCCGGGAAAGGGTTCCTCCGGCGGCAGACGGCATCCGGGCCGCAGCTCGATCAGTACCGGTGGAGGGGTGTTACTCCGAGTGTGCGCTATTCCTTGGCAGGCGTCGCTAGTGGCCGGGGTTGGGTCACGATTTGTGTCGTTCGTGCTGGGCCGTGCCTCTCGGGGTGAACGAGAACCCAGCTATGAAGGTCGTGCCGCCGCAGCGGGTCGCCAGTAGTTGCGGCTCGTCATGATCAGGCGGCCAGCCAGTACCCGGGTCTTGTGCGGTCCCGTTCCAGAGGTGAAAGAAGTGCCCCGATGTCCTCGCGCCAGAGTTGCTCCAAGCCATCGACGAACGCCAGGGCGTCGAAGTAAAGCCGGAGCGCGATTTCGCCACCGAACATGCCAGGTCGGCGGAGGGCTGAGTTCGTCTGCTGGAGTAGGTAGTTGCGGACATCGCCGCTTGTTCGGCTTGTTGCTGCGTCACTGGTCACGGCTTGCTTTCAGGTGCGGTGCCGGGCGTCGTCGTTGTTCCTGGGTGTCACCCGAGGAACGGTGGCCACCCTGTTCAGGGAGCTCCTCGCCGTAGCTGGCGAGCAGCCAGCCGGTGGGCGTTCGGCGCGCGAGGAGAGGCCACCCACGTAGTTCGTGCTCGGCTGGGCGGACCTTGATCTCCTGGCCGTTGACGACCCGGATTTCGTGCGGGCTGTTGTCGTAGTCGATCAGCACGATGCGCTCATGGTCGATGTCGACGGGACGCTGCAGCGTGCCGACGCCGAGCCGACCTCCCTGGCGGCGCTCGTCGAAGCTGCCAAGGAGAGCAGCGGCGTAGTCGTCCCAGATCGGGTTGCTGGTGTTGATCGAGGCCAGGTCGGCGGCCACCGCGTCCCGCTCGGCGTTGGATAGCCCGATGTCCCCGAGGCTGTGGAGGAAAAGCTGCACGGTGGCCAGCCGAAGCTCCGGTGTGGCGACCTGCATGGCCAAGGTCCAGTCGCGGTGGTTGAGCACGACGTCAGCCCATGCCGCGACGAACTCGCCGGCCGAACCATCGCTCAGGGCTGCCGCCATTTCTTCGGGCGACTGGTCATCTTCGGAACTCATCGGGCAAGTGTGCAGCACCGGACCGACAGAATCGCCCGCTCCGCGCGGCGGCGCCCACACCACGCTCGCCGGCGCTCCCCGAGTCTCCGCATAGCGAAGCCCACCGTCCTCAGTCTCTGGCCGGAGCGTGACGGTGGGCTTCCCTTCGAACCTCGGAGCAACGCCGCCGCCCGCGAGACAGCGAAGAAGCCGGCGTCACCGTGCCGCCCGAGTCGCTGCGCTTCCTCGGCACCTGGGACACCCCCGGCCGCGATCCCCGCGGCCCGTACTCGACCGACGCCTACTTCGCCGAGCTCACCACCATGCCACGCCCGATGGCCGGCGACGACGCCGCCGCGGCCGAATGGGTCACCCGCTCCCCGAAGCCCTCGAGGAACTGCTCGCCTTCGACCACAACGCCATCGTCGCCACCGCCGACCACCGCTGACCAGCACCACCCACCACCGCAACCTGGAAGGACATCACCGCCATGGCCCACGCCACCATCCCCGACCCGACCGACCTGTACGACCTCGACATCGAGCTGGGCAACGCCCTGGCCGACGGCGACGAGCAGGCTGTTCGCGCCCTGGCGCCGAAGTTCCGGGCGCACCGGTTGAACCAGCTCGCCGACCTGCTCGCCACCGCCGACCTCGACCGCATCCGCTCCTACCTCCGGAGCTAACCCGTCCGGCTCATTCCCGCAGCCACACCCGCACAACCCGTCCACACAGAACACGCCGCTCGAAAGGAAACCGCTGATCATAAACCTGCTCGACGCGATCCGCCTGGCCATCAAGGACACCAAGGAGACCACCGACCCCTCGATGAGTGACCACGAGGCGATCACCTGCGCTCGCCAGGACATCACCCCCGACGACCTGGCCGACTACGACGACCAGCGACTCGCCGAGGCCTACCGCACGGTGCTCGCCGCCGACCAGCCCGCCATCGACGCCGCGGTCCGGTAGTCACCGAGACGAATCGCGACCGGGGCCAACTCCGGTATCCGCGGCCTGGCCCCGGTCGCACCGCACTGATCGAAAACGACCGCGCGTGCCACCTTCGGCACAGCCACCACGCTCGCGTACGAGCGCACGACCCGAAAGGGACCCAGCATGGAATACCCCTACGTCGCCAACCCCGCCCCGAACCGCCAGGGCAAGGACTACGGCGTCTACAACCTCGACGAACACCAGTTCGTCCAGACCGGCCTGACCCCCGACGAGGCCCAGCAGCACGCCGACGAACGCAACGAAGCCGCCCGTAAACACGCCTGAGCACGTTGGCCCGATCGCCGAAGCCGTCACGGCCGTGACGGCATCTCGACCGACCGCCACACCTCACCGTTGAACCACCGCCCAGGGCCGAAAACCTGCCGGTGCGCCGTTGCCGACGGCCCACCGGACGGTGAGCATCGTCGCCTCGCCCAGAGCCTGCCAGCGGTGCGCCTGGCCCGGTCCGAACACGACATAGTCGCCGAGGTCGCGCAGCACCACGCTCTCGTCGTCGATCTCGATGCCGGTCACCTCGACGAGCCAAGCCAGGACTTCCATCCGCTGGTGCGGTTCCAAGCTGAGCGCCAGCGGCTGTTCGAGAGCGGCGCGCTGGTCGTCGCCGATGACGCCCGGCTCGAATTACCGCGCGTGATCGAACTGTGCCAGCGCAACCGGGACATCGTCCGCCGGCACCGTTTGAACACGCCGCCACCGAAGCGCTCGGCAAAAGACCGCCCGCGTATCGGCTCCGTCGACCTCGACAAGCTCGACGATTGACTAGGCGCGGGGCGTCGAGCCGGGTGGTCGACGTTCCATCGCGCCGAAACTGCACCCAGCCGGCCTGTGCTGTCGGTCGAGCTGTTTACCCGTTATCGCCATGACGGATGCCGAAGCCAGAAGACCCGACCCGCGTGCGCCGTGGCTGACTCTCGACGAGCGCGACGCGGGTAGGGAGCCCGAATCCGAGATCTACGAAGGCGTGCCGCCGCACTTAGTCCACGACCTCGAAGCCTGGGTGAGCGACACGCTGGCGGAAGACGGTGTGGGTGACCTGCCGCGCCTCCTCCTGAACTCGTTCCGCGTTTCTTGGGATGTGCCGGGACGGATGACAATTCGACACCACGCCGTTGTGCGCTCGATCATTCGCGGTGAGACCGACTGGGCCCGCTCGCCACGGCCTCTGGAGCCGCTGAGCGTCCTCGACGCGCTGATCGCGCTGCACCCCCACTGGGACAACACCAGGGAACTCTTGGGCTACACGACATACCGGGCAGCCTGGGGCAAGAGGCTCGGCAAGCTGCAGGAGTTGCTGCGCGACACCGGATCCGCCTGGCACGTCGATTTTGATCTTCGTGGTCTGTACCGGCGTGTGGATCCGACCGCAACACAGGCTTGGCGGCATGCGCGAGCCGCTGCCGAAGACGGGGGCCGAAGCGTCGCCGCGAAAAATCTCGAAGAAGCGTGGCGCCTGTGTTACGGCCAGCACCCTGACCCGTCGGCGAGCTACTCCGCCGCGGTCAAGGCGGTGGAAGCAGTCGCCGTCCCGGTGATCGCGCCGGGAACCTCGAAGACCGTGCACGCGGCCGCGCGAGACCTGCGAGGAAAGCTCCCGGGCTGGGAGTTCGTCCTCGTCCATGACAAGTCGTTGCCATCCGGCTCCGGTACGGCCGACGTCGTCTCGGCGATGCTCGACCGACTTCTGCATGGTGAAACCAATCGCCACACATCGAGCGACCATAACCGTCCAAGCACCCAAGCCGAAGCTGAGACCGCCGTGCACCTCGCAGTCACGCTCGTCCAGTGGTTCCTCGCCGGCGCGTTGACGAGAAAGGTTGCCCCCTGATCCCTGCACTACGGAGCTGCCGACGAGCCGCGAACCGGGGAGACCGGACTGCTCCCACTCTGAGTGGTGTGTCAGGGCGACGGCTCGGCACCCAGTCGACGACGGGGACCCAGCGGCGTTTGCGGCCCTTGCCGTTGATCCACAGCGCGACTTTCCCCGATGAACCCGAGCTCGACGGCGCGCTGGCATAGCGCGCCGTCGAGCGGCCAGGTCGCGCAGCTGCGCGGGTCGCTGGCAACCCAGCGTTCGCCTCGTCCTGCTCAGCCGTGGCCTTCTCCTTCCTCGGCGGTGTCGTCGAGAAAGGCCGAGAGGCATCGGCGCTTGACCTGCAGGGCTGGTCGGTCCTACTGCGAGCGCAACACCCAGATGTCGGTGTCGTTCACCGCGACGAGGTCGGTATCGCCGTCGCCGTCCACATCGGCCGTGAGGGTGTCTCTCGTGCCGGAGAACGAGCCCGCGTACCACACTTCGGGCGCGGAATAGCTCGTACCGGTGGAGCGCATGACCTGCACGTCGGTGTCGTTGACGGCGATGAGGTCGGCCTTGCCGTCGGCGTCGATGTCCCCGGTGAAGGTTTTCTTGGTGCTGTGGAACGGCGTGGTCGACCACTGCTGCGGCGGGGTGGCGTGCCAGCGGGTCTCCGTGGTGGCGGGCACCACGCGCGTGCCGTCCGAGTCGACGAGGATGAAATCGGCCAGGCCATCACCGGTCGCATCCGCCGCCAGTGTCGCCTTCTCGCCGCGGAGGTTGTCCGGGCCCCACGCTGTCAACGGCAGGCAAGTAGTGCCGTTCGACCGGGCCGCCAGTGCCGGCACTCCCGTAAACAGGCCGATCACGTCTGTGTCCCCGTCGCCCTCCAGGTCCACCGCGAGGTTCCCTTGGTCGCCGAAGATGGTGTTGTCCAGCCACTGCGCGCCCGACGAGAACCGGTCTTTGCCCTGGGAGTCGATGAACGACCTTGCCACCCAGACGCCGCTCCTGTGCGTGTTCCCAACCACGTCCTTGTTGACCATGATGATGTCCGCGCGGCCGTCGTTGTCCGCATCACCGATGAAGTTCGCGTCGCCGGTGGGAACGGGCGACGAAAACGCGTCGCACCAGGGTTGCAGCCACTGGAAGCCTGCCCCGGTCGACCGCGACACCCAGCACTGGCCGCTGTAGTAGGTGAGGACGTCGTCCTTGCCATCGCCGTCGAAGTCCCCGGCTCCCATGACCTTCATCCCCGGAGGGAACGGTTGGCCGGTCGCCCACTGTTCCGGTACGCCGGACGCCTCCGCCGGCGTGGTGAGGGTCAAGGACAACAGACCGGCGACACCGGCCATCACAAGTGCTCGAGCTCGCATCACGTCCCCTTCGTGTCGGCTTTGCCGTATTCAGGTCGCGTGAGCAGCCGGTGAACGTTACTGCGGCACACCACAGCACTTGCGGAGGCGGGACTCGGGTATCGGAAACGAGAACACCTCACGCATGGGCTGTGCCGGGTGCTGAGCTCCGGTGAGATGAGAGCATTGGGCGGTCAGGGTTGCTGCCGGGCCGCTGCGCGCAGCAGAAAGATGAGCTCGGCCACCAGGCCGGCCAGGCCGAAGATCATGACGGCCGGCATGACCAACAATCCGCGGTGGATCAGCACAGCCGCCAGGAACAGCAGGGTAATGACGGGCCAGATCAGTGTGCCGATCCACTTCTGACGGGTGTTCCAGCGCGGCCCGTTCCACAGCATCGCCACCCCGGCGACCCAACCCAGTACGGGTACCACGAAATTCCCCAGCAGCAGGATCAGCGGTGTGGCCACGTCATAGACGCGTTCGCCACTGGTGCGGACCGGGGTGCCGGACTCGGCGGCCGCGGCCGCGGCGATCTCCTCGGGCGCGCCCAGTTCGTCGAGCACTTGACGGGCCCGGCCTTCGTCCGCGCCGGACCTGATCGTCTCCGCGAGGTGCGCGGTGATGTCGTCCAGCAATTCGGCACGGGTGGCGGCCGGCAACCGGGTGCTTGCCCGCCGCAACCGGTCCAGGTAGTCGCTGATAAGTGCCTCAATGTCGGGCATCGGCTCGCTCCCCGTCGCGCTCGTCCTGGTCGGTTCGGTGCTCATCGCGGTCCTTTCCTCAGCAGCAGGTCGACCTCGTCGCGGAACTGTGCCCAGTCCCCCCGAAAAACGTCCAACGCTCGGTGCCCGGCCGGGGTCAGCCGGTAGTACCGGCGTGGCGGCCCCGACTGGGACTCTTGCCAAGTCGAGGTCACGAGCTTGTCCTCCCGCAGCCGTGACAGCAGCGGGTAGATCGTTCCGGCCCCGGCCGCCAGTGCCTGGCTGCCGGTCAGCGCGTTGACCAGCTCCACCGCGTAACGCTCTCGCTCGTCCAGGAGGGCGAGTACACAGAACGCGATGGTCCCGCGCCGCAGTTCGGTCATCGGGTTCCTGCTCGCGCCAGCTACCATGCCACACATAGTACCTGGCGCCACCAAACCCCCTGCCGCCCCGACAGCCCCCGGTCGCGGCTGGCCGGCTTCGCGTCCGCTGGGCCCGGAGCTGGTGTCGTCGTCGCTGGTCACGAGAGCTGCCCCGACCGCCGCGGGGGCTCGTAGGGGTCACAGTTGCCGTAGCGGTTCTCCTCCCAGAGGCCCCGTTAACCGGGCCCGACCAGCACGCTCAGGGACTCATTGCCCCTTTCGCGCGTATCCCGGCGGCCCCCTTCACCCTGGCGCGAGCGCCGGCCAGGTCGCCAGGCTTCCGGGGTGGACAGTCCGCCGCACCCACGATGGGCTCGAATTGTGGGACCGGGGCGGGATCTGGGCTCGTGCTCCCCTTGCCCCCGATGCCGAGTGGGGCCGAGCTGCCGACGCACACGGCGAGGTCCTGGTAATCACCTGCTTCGAGGGCAAGGGAATCTGGCGTGGCACGATTCCGGGCGTGGTGGCGATCCGCGGAGGGGCCACAGACGGCATTGCCGTGAACATCAACGACGACTGCTGCACGGCTGGGCCTGGGCAGCAAAGCCCCCCGATCACACCGCCGGCGTTCGTCCAGGAGGTCCAGATCTTCTAGCGAGTCTCCTCGGCGCCGATGCACCCGCTTGGTCTCGGCCTGGCGCGGATGAGCTGTCGTCGTAGCGAGGGGCGTGGCGAGCCGCCACGCCCCTCGCGTGATTCCCGCTGTTCGCTGGCAGGGCAGGGCTCTGCTCACCCTGTTTCAGTGGTCAGACCACTGCGGCTCGGCCCACGTCGTTGTCGTCGTCCGTTTCTTAGAACGCGACGTGCGGGTTGCGCTCGATGACTGCTTCTCGGCTACGCCGACGTTGGCTACCGGCCACGGTTGAGTACGCGGCCACCCGAGTTGGAGTCTCAATAACGATCGTTCGCGAGACACACGTGGCTGATCGGCGTTTCCGCAGGAACGATCTGTAAAGGTTGCCATGTCCGCGCCAAGGTCACGTTCTCGGGGGTTCACGGCCTGGACCATGCGGATCGGCTACGGGCCGTCGTCTGGCCCGCAGTCCCGGCTACCACCAGCACACTCGACCAAGGGATTACGACTTGTCCAGACGCTTCCTCCTGCTCACCGCCACGACGGTCGCCGCGTTCGGCCTGACCGCATGCGGCACCCAAGCGACGCCCGCCACCCACGCGCCGCCCGCCACCACGCCCCACGCCCATGCTGAGATCGTGCCCATCACACCGCCGGAGGCCGCACCGGCGCCTGGGGCGGCGGCCACCTACCTGGCGAAGAAGGTCGGGGAACGAGTCGGAATCACCAACATTGACGGCAGCAAAGCGGTCGACTTCTGGATCACGAAGATCAGCGTGGACCCGAAGTGTGACCCCTCCAGCCATCGCGCGGTAGGCATGTCCACGGTCGTCCTGGACGTCACCGTGACGACCTACACCGACAAGGTCGCGGGGCAGCGCTTAAGCCCGTTCATCGTCCTGCCCGGCAGGATCAACCCGTTCTCGCTATCGACCACTGGCACGATCGGCACGAGAGTGATCGAGACGGACAGGTGCGTGACGCCGCTAAAAAAGCTGCCGTCGACGTACGTGCCTGGCCACGCCTACACGGGGCAGATCGCGTTCGCCACGCCATACGACACCGGCAAGGTCCAAGTGACCCAGAGCTCCGGCTACTTCCAGAACGGCACCCTCGGGTGGGAATGGTCGTACTGACCACCCGGTTGGCCGGGCTCCACCGGGGAGCGCGTGACCGAGCTGCACCAGGCCAGCGAGGCCGAGCGGCGCGCACGGCGCCGCTCGGCGAGGTCGGCGACGAGCCCCAGCACGTCGAGGAGGCCGCGCACGCGGAGTGGCGCCGGCACCTGGCGCAGCGGCGAACCAGACCTTGCGTTGAGGCAGGGCCCGCACAGCATTGGTTGGTCAGTTACTTACACATCGAAAGTGTAAGTCAATTTCCGATTATTCTAAAGTAGGGTTGCTTTACTGTTCGTTAGCTTTGTGGAGTGTGTCGCATTGACGTGCTTTTCAACCTTTTGGTGGCCTGCCGGTTGTGTGAGTTTCCCTTACTGTCGTCGGGGTTTTGCTGGTCGTCGTTGGCGACGAGCCTGGTGTGCTGAGGGGATTCTGATGCGTCCGTCGCGAGCGCGTGGCTTATTCTCGCGTGCCCTGCTCATTCTCATGTTGTCGTCGTTGGTGCTGGTCGGGGCACCGGCCGGACCGATTACGAACGGGCAGTGGCCAGGCGTCGCCGGGGTTGTCAACTGGCTGGGTTCCCTGCTGCCGAAGCCTGGCCAGGCAAAGGCGGCGCCGGCGGTTCACGCCGCGGCGCGGGCGCCGAAGAAGCCGCCGCACCGGGTGAGAGAGCTGCCGGAGCGGCGGTCGGCGCACGCTCGGGTGTTCGCCATGTCGGACGGAACGTTCGAGGCGGAGGTGTCGGCCGAACCGGAGGCGTTCCACGACAGTCAGGGCTGGCATGACATCGACACCTCGGTGCGGCAGTCCGCGCGTGATGGGTATCGGTTTGCCAGTGACCGCAACGGTTTCGTATCGCGTTTCGGCGATAGGAGCGACAAGCTGGTCCGGTTCGAGTATGCGGGCCGGCGTGTCGCAATGGGTGCGGACACCGGAGTGAAGACCCTCTCGCCCAAGGTTGAGGGCTCGGCGGTCACCTACCCGGCGGTGTTCGCCGACGCCGATGTGAACTATCGGGTGACACCGGAGTCGGTGAAGGAGTCGATCGTTCTCGCCAAGGCGCCGAAGGACGCGACACACCGGTTCACGCTGCAGATGGGCGGGGTGACTGCCCGGCTGCAAGGGGACGGCTCGATCGGGTTCTTCGCGAACGAGAACGTCGACGGCCCGCCGGTGTTCGTCATCCCGAAGCCGTTCATGACCGACGCCAGAGATGACGCGAAGTCCCCATACGGCAAGGTGTTCAGCGACAAGGTCACTCAATCGGTGACCCAGCAGGGCGGGAACTTCGTCGTCACGGTGAAGGCGGACAGCCAGTGGTTGGCGGCGAAGGAACGTCAGTTCCCGGTCGTGATCGACCCGACGATCCGGATCGAGCCGACGCCGACGACCGGTCAGGATGCGCAGATCTGGTCGGATACCCCTGATCGCAAGGACGGCCTCGATTACCGCTTGTCTGTCGGCACGGACAACGTGGGTCGGGCACGGTCGTTGCTGAAGTTCGACACCTCGGTCGTGCCGGCGGGAACCTCGTTGGCCAGCGCGAAGCTGCAGTTGTACTACGACAGCGAGCTGTACACGGGTGCGACGGACGTGACGGTCGAGGCGCGGCGCGTGACTGCTCCCTGGATCGAGGACACCGTCACGTGGAATTCGATCAACGGCGCCATCGCCGAGGCCTGGTTGTCGACGGTCGTCAAGAAGGCGAACGTGACGAATGTGTGGCATGAGCTGGACGTGCGCAACATCGCCCAGGCCTGGGTGTCCGGTTCGCAACCGAACTATGGCGTAATGGTCAAGGCCACCGACGAGACGCTCTCACGTGGCGGCGCTGTGTATCAAGCGGCGGAGTTCGCCTACAACGGGGAGACGGTCAACCGTCCCAAACTGGTGCTCGCCTATGGACGACCGAGTGTCGACCTGCAGCCGCCCTCCAAGATCACTGCAACGGGCGCTGAGCTGGCCTGGCCCGCCTACGTGGACCCGAACCCGAACGACCCGAACGACGACATCGTCGAGCTCCAGGTCCACCGCACGGTGTTCCAAACCTTTACCCCGTCGCGCTACACCCTGATCGCACCCCTGCCTGCCACGGCGACGTCTTTCGCCGATACGACGGCTGTTCCGACGCCGGCGGATTCCCCAGACCCGTTCGTCAACGCCTACTACTACATGGTGGTGGCCAAGACCCGGGACGGTCAGCTCATCCCCGGGCCCACCCAGCTCGCCCGGCTGCCGAAGGCTGGTCTGATCCAGCAGGTGTTCACCGGCAGCGCCGCGGACACCACTCTCTCGTCCACGCAGTCCGGCTCCAACCTGGACTCCCTGGGCGGGCAGCCGTGGCTGATGGTGGGCAACAACTCCGGCACGTACGGAAACACCCGCGCCGTCGTCCGGTTCGATGGTCTCGACACTGCTCTGCCGGCGCGCGCGGATCGTGGACGCGGACTTCACCATGTGGGGCTTCTACTCCAGCGGCAGCGGCGCGACGTTCGACGCCCACGCGCTCACCACACCGTTCGCCGAAACGCAAGCGAGCTGGGCGCGGGCGTCGACTGCCACGGCATGGGCCGCCGCGGGTGGGGACTTTGGGCCCGCGCTGGACAACGTCGTGGGCATCTCCAACGACCCGATGATGCACATCTGGGAAAACTCAGCGGTCGTGCAGGGGTGGGTGGATACCCCTGCCTCCAACAACGGCTACCTCGTCAAGGTGCGCGATGAGGCCGGCGCGGCGAAACAGCGCGTGCTGTTGCTCAGCGGTGAGGCCGCCGAGCCGCGGCTGCGCCCGAGCCTGACCGTCACCTACACCGCTCCGACCGCAGAGCTCACCTACTACGCCGCGGACACTCCCCAGGTACGGATGGTCTCCGACGAGCAGCAGACGGTACCGGTGTCCATCACGAACACCACCACGACCACCTGGAAGGCCGCCGATCAGGTGCTGTCCTACCGGTGGACACTGCCCGACGGCACCGACGTCACCGGGACGAACCGTCTCGACACCGCACTGCCGTCTGATATCGCGCCGGGCCAGACCGTCACGGTGCAGGCCAACGTGAAGACGACCCTGCAGAACACCGAGGGCAACAAACGCGAAGGCCAAATCGTCAACTGGGACCTGCGTGACAAGACCACCGGCACGTGGATGTCGTCGGTGGCAGGCGCGCCGCCGGCGTTGCCGCAAAACGTCTCGGTGGAGGACCCCACCTCGGATCAGATCGGGCTGGAGAAGTTCTACGCCTATTCCGGCAAGGCCACCGGAGCCGGCTCGAACCTGCTGGTCAATCAGTACGCCGGCAACGCCTGTTCTCCTACGATGCCTTCTCCAACCCCGGCCGGGGCGTGTCGACGTTTCTGCGGCTGACCTACAACAGCCTCGACACGACCACCACGACCACCGGCTACGGGTGGTCGGTCGCCGCGGCCGGCCTCGCGCGGCTGGGTGTAGCGCTCGAGCTGCACCCCCAGGGACAGGACTACCCGACCCGCGTCACCCTGCCCGATGGGGACGGCACGAGCCACGTGTTCCTGCTGAACAAGCACAACTCCGCTGACTCTGCCGCGTGGACCTACGACCACCCCAAGGGCGTGCACCTGTACCTGCAACGAGACGGCGGGACAGACCCGTCTCGGCGCTGGAAGATGACCAAGCCCGATCGCACCGAATTCTGGTTCGACGACGAGGGCTGGCTCACCGCGGTCCGTGACCGCAACGGCAACGAGCAGACCTATACCTACACCCTGCGCAAGTCCAACAACCAGCCCCGCAAGTTCCTCGCCTACGTCACCGACCCGGCCGGGCGGCAGACAATGAGCGTGGACTACTACACCAAGGCCGACACGCAAAACCCGAAGATCATCGACCAGGTCAAGGCGATCCGCGACATCTCCGGCCGAACCCTGACCTTCGCCTACAGCGACAAGGGCCTGCTGGTCGACCTGGTCGACGGCGCCGGCTCGGCACAGCCCAAGCCATTCCACTTCGACTACGACGCCACCCAAGGCAACAAGAACGTCAAACTGGTCAAGATCACCGACCCGCGCGGCAACCCGACCAACCTTGCCTACTACACCGCTCCGGTCGACCCGCAAGACAAGTGGAAGCTCCACACCATCACCGACCGGCTCGGCAACGCCACCACCTTCTCCTACGTCGACCCCGACGGCCCCCAGGGCGGTGAGATCGACACCACCGTCACCGACGCCGAGAACCACGCCACCACGTACCACATGGACAGCTTCGGACGTCCCACCAGTTCCACCAGTTCCACCAGTTCCACCAACGCCAAGAACGAAACCACCCAGCTCGGCTGGGACAGCGACCACAACGTCACCTCCGTCACCGAAGCCAACAACGCGGTCTCCACCTGGGTCTATGACCCAAACACCGGCTACCCGCTGCAGATCCGCGACGCCGAAGCGGTGGCCAACAACACCCCGGCGACCGTGCTGGGCTACCAGACCTCGCTCAACGGTGCGGTGGCGGAGCTGACGTCGAAAACCAGCCCCGAAGGCCGGAAATGGATGTTCGGCTACGACACCCGGGGCAACCTGACCACGGTCACCGACCCCAAGGGCGTCGCCACCACCGCTGTCCCCGACGACTACCAGTCGGTCAACGCCTATGACCAGTTCGGGCAGCTGACCACCTCCACCGACGCCAACGGCAACGTCACCACCTTCAGCGACTACGACCCGACCGGCTCACCCAAGCGCACCACCGACGCGTTGAACAACGCCTCGACCATGGTCCTCGACGTACGAGGCAACCCGACCTCGGTCACCGACGCGCTCGGCAAGACCACGACAACGGACTACGACGTCTTCGGTCGCCCGCTGGAGCTGCGCGTGCCGAAGGACCAGGCCGCCGGCGACTACGTCGTGACACCCGCCCCCGAATACGACGCCAACGACAACATCACCAAAGCCACCGCGGCCAACGGCGCCCTCGCGACCGCCGTCTACGACAAGGCCGACCAGCTCGTGTCGAGCACCGCACCGAAGGACACACCGACGGGCCCGGAGCGGACGAGCGCCGCGACCTACGACAAGGTCGGCAATCTGCTGACCGAGACCCAGCCGCTGGGAGTCTTGTCGGCGTCCGACCCCAACGACTATGTGACGCACTACGCCTACGACGAGATCTACCAGCTCACCTCGACGGCCAACGCCGCCGGAGACAAGATCGCCTACGCCTACGACAACGTCGGCAACCTGTCGACCGTGATCGACCCGCGCAAAAACGCGACCACCGATCCGGCGGACTTCACGACCAAACTCGCCTACGACCGCAACCATCGGCAGCGCACCACCACCGACGCCGAGGGCAAGGTGACCAAGGTCGACTTCGACCGCGACAACAACGCCGTCGCGCAAACCGACGCAGAGAACAACGTCACGACCCTGGTCTATGACGAACGGGCGAAACTCATCGAGGCCCGAGTGCCGTACAAGGCCCGGGTCACCCACACCACCTGATTCGAATACGACGAAGTGGGCAACAAGACCCGCACTGTCACCCCTCATGGCGTCGAGACCACCGACGACCCCGACGACTTCGCCGCCGCGAGCGTATACGACAAGCTGAACCGGCCGATCGAGGAGCTCACTCCGTTCGACAAGGACGACCCGAGCATCACGACACCGGACAAGACGATCAAAACCTACGACGCGGTCGGCAACCTCACCCAGGTGTCCGCACCCCCGTCTGCGGGGCAGAACGTCCGCAACATCACCCGATACACCTACTTCGACAACGGATTGGCCCGCACCTCCACCGATCCGTGGGACATCGTCACCTCCTACGACTACAACCCGCTCGGGCAGCAGACCCGTCGCACGCTGACCAGCGCCGGCGGCTCGTCGAACCGGACCATGACCTGGGACTACTTCCCGGACGGCAAGCTCAAGTCCCGCTCCGATGACGGTGTGCCGGTCGGTGCCCACGTGGCGCTGGTGGACAACACCGACACCTCCAACACCCTGGCCGTGGGCCCGTGGACGGAGTCCACGGCGGGCAGCGGATACACCGGATTCAACTACCACACCGCACCCGCCGGGGCCGGCGCGAACAGCTTCACTGGACACCGATCGTGCCCGCCGATGGCACCTACGAGGTGTTCGTCCGCTACGCCCAAGGCGTCGCCGGCGCTGCCACCAACTCCGCGTACACCGTGGACACCGGAACCGCGAAGACATCCAAGACCGTCGACCAGACCACAGGCGGCGGTACCTGGGTAAGCCTCGGCTCCTACCCGCTCACGGCGGGGAACAAAGCCAAGGTCAGCGTGTCCGATGCCGCCAACGGCATCGTGTCCGCCGACTCGGTGAAGCTGGTCCGCGACCACACCGCGGATGCCGACACCGAGGCCAAGACCTTCGCCGAGGCCTACGACGCCAACGGGAACCTGGCCAGCCTCACCGACACCAGCCCGGGCGCGAAGATCGACGCCTACGCGATGACCTACAACGGGATCAACCAGCTCACCAAGGTCGAGGAAAAGCTGGCCTCGGTCGTGAAGAACACGACGTCGTACTCCTACAACGAGAACGGCGCCCCGCGGACCCGCGACCACGACCGGCAGGACTCGACGTTCGAGTACGACCCGCGGGACCTGCTGGCGAAGGTCACCAACAACGAAGCCGGGGGCACGGCGAAAGTCACGACGTTCGGCTACACCCCGCGCAAGCAAGTCGCCCGGGAAACCAAACCCAACGGCAACACCGTCGACTACACGTACTACCTCGACGCCTCCGAAGCCACACAGGTGGAGAAGAAGGCCGACGGCACCCTGGTCGCGCAACACCTGATCGACTACACGGCCAACGGCAGCCGGTCACGCGACGCGGCGAAAATCCAGAACGCCGACAACAACGCCACCTACCTCGACAACATCTTCGGCTACAGCTACGACCCCCGCGAGCGGCTGACCGGATCCACCAAGAAGGCAGCGGCAACCGGCGCCGTCCTCGAGAGCGAAACCTACCGGCACGACGCGAACGACAACGTCATCGACCAGACCGTCGACGGCAAGCAAACATCGTTCACCTACGACCGCAACCGGCTGACCTCCGCCACCGCGAGCGGCACCGCGGCGAACTACACCTACGACCCGTTCGGTCGACTCAGCTCCGTGGTCGCCGCGGGCCAGATCATCGAGTCCAACACCTATGACGGATTCGACCGCACCGCCGCCCACCGAGCTGCCGCGGCCGACGGCTCGCTGACCACCACCACCTACGCCTACGACCCGTTCGACCGCAGCACCAGCAAGACCGACAACGTAGGCACCGCGCAGGCAAAGACCACCGACTACGCCTACCTCGGCCTCACCGACCAGGTCGTATCGGAGGAGATCGCCGGACAACTGCAGCGCACCTACCAGTACGACGCGTCCGGACGCCGGCTGACACAGCTCACCAAAGACACCGACGGCGCCGGGCCCGGCGTCGCCGAAGACTCCTACTACGGCTACAACCCGCACACCGACGTGGAGACCCTGACCACGGACAACGGCAACACCAAGACCACCTACGGCTACACCGCCTACGGCAGCAACGACGAGCAAGCGTTCACCGGCATCGACAAGCCCGACACCCAGAACCCGGGCAAGGAGCCCTACAACTTCTACCGCTACAACGGCAAACGCTGGGACAGCGCATCCGGCAGCTACGACATGGGCTTCCGCGACTACAACCCCAGCCTGAACCGCTTCCTCACCCGCGACTCCTACAACGGCGCCCTGGCCGACCTCAACCTCGGCACCGACCCCTGGACCGCCAACCGCTACGCCTTCTCCGGCGGCAACCCCATCAGCCGCATCGAACTCGACGGCCACGAACCCATGCTCGACACCTGCTCGGAAACCGACATGGTCGCCTGCCGCAACTGGGGATACACCGGCGTGGCCACCGGCGCAGACCCGAACCTCGACCCCACCAAGGTGATCGACAAAAACGGCAAATGGAAGAGCTCGGAAGAAATCAACGCCATGGGCGCGGCCGCGCTCAAGGACAACCATGGGAGCCCCCCACTTACGGAGATCTGCTCGACTTCGGCAAATGGCTCGGCGGAATTGCTTACCAACTCTCTCCGGCTTCCGACGTTGAAAACTGTGCCGACAACGGCAGCGCCCTGCCTTGCACATCCGCTGCAATGGGCATTTTCGGCGGCATCTTCGGTAAGCTCGGCGGAAAGATCCTCGGCAAGCTTGGCAAATTGGAGCCACTGGGCGCAAAGGTCGCAAAAGCTGGACCCTTAGCGTTCAAAGACTCGTTCGCGGGCGACAACCTTATCCGTGATGTCGATGTCAGCGGTGTGCAGATTCGTGTTAAGAGTGGTCATGGGTATCGCTCGGATCATGCAGCGACATCGGCGGACATAACCTCCGTTCTGGATAGAGATGTCGTGGACTCCGCAGCGGCCAGAGACCTCGCTGCGCGGGTCGGCTCCGGAACCCAGATCGCAACCGCAGGTAAGGCGGGGTACTCTACCTTCCAGACTGCAATCAACGGCTACAATGTCGAGTATCGCGCCGTTTACATTGCAAAGTTGCAACGCTATGATATTTCCACCTACTGGATTCCCTAAAGGATCTGAATCGATGTGGAACGACCTCGTCCAGCTTGCCCGAGAGTATTCAAGGCAGGCCGAACACGTAGACCCCTCTGAGGCCTGGACGCCACAGGACTCAAGCCGCGCTGCCGATGCGCTTCTCATGCTTGTGCAGGCTGAAACCTCCGCATTCCGCCTAGGTGAGGTGTTGCGTTACGACGACAGGCTTAGCCTCCCAGTGGCTGTGGTCAAGGCGACATACGAAAGACTCTTCGCGATCGGGGTCAACGATGTGCGCTCCAGGCTTTGCTATGCCCGGCACCTCCTTATGCATGGTCCCGATTGGGACCAAGAGGCCGAGGAAATCCTCCGCCAGGTCGAGGAGCCGGCGCGACTAGCCGGTATCTGGGAAGCCGACTTTCTGGGGCATCATCCAGTCTTCTATGAAGACCCGCCCAGGTAGGGGGTTGTCTTGGAAGCCCGCCTGCGCGAAGCGATGGCCACGGCGGTGCGAACGTCGGCGTCGTGCCGGGCCGCCATCCACTGTTCCGGCCGGTGTGCCTTGCTGGGGGCTGGTCCTAGCAGAGCGTGGTCGCGGCCCAGTCGCCTCGGCGACTTGTGCAGTCACGGTCCGCTACCTCCCAGCGCCGTCCCGAGGGCGGCACGGGCGCGGGCAGCGTCATGGCGGCCAGGCAAGAGCCGCTCCTGGTCATACCCCCCGACCCTGCCTCCCCCGGTCGAACGGCGGGTGTTACGGAAGATAGCGGGAGAATAGTTGTGGCGATCAACCCGTTCGGCGGTTGATGTGGCGATTTATCCACAGGTGGCTCGTGCGCTCCTGGAGCGTTGCGACGAACACAAAAACGTAGAGTGACGCTATCCGAATTCAAATCTGAAGTTTGGGGAGCGGCTCAGGACATCGTGGCCGCCGACGAAAATGCGATCCATGAATTCTTGAAGAATGCCGAGGCTCGCCTTGACATGGTTGAATACACGATTGGGGGGCCACGAGTCTTCGAGGAGACTCTTCCAATAGTCGAGCAGATCGAGACGCAACTCCGGCATTACCTTGACACTTAATCGATTGACGGACCACATCGCCGTGCCGGCCGTCGCCAAGACGCTGGCGGCTAGGGCCGCGCGCCTATCGGTGCCATGTATAGCGTCGAGGGAAGCCTGAGACGTGCGGAAACAGAGCCAGCCGAAATGTGCGACCGTAGGCACCGGTGTCTTCGAGCGCGCTGGATTCTGCTGCTGGCGGCCGTGGCACCGCGGCCTACAGGGAGACGTATTCGCGGATCTTGCCGCGGACGTGGGGGCGGTGGTCGCCGAGCGCGATGCCCAGGGTCGGGAGCCGCCTGGCGATCTGCAGTTCGGTCAGCGGTTTGGTGACCGGGACGTCGGCGTAGCCACGGTCGTCGGTGTCCCACTTCGCCAGGTCCGCCTCGACGCCGCGGATGCGGGCGACGGCGCCGTCGACGACGTTGAAATCTCGGACGGTAGAAGCAGTCTCCGCGGCCGGCCTGCCGAACGCCTCGCTGAGGATTTCCTGAGGCGCGACACGAGAGTACGGGTGTCGCTGGACGACCCGGCCCATCCTGAACACCGGACGATGCCCGAGCAACTTGTCGAAGCTCTCGCCGAGACAGACTTACAACTTCTGTCGTCGATCGAACCACAGAGCCACAATCCGGCGGAACGCCTCCGCCAGGGGGAGTCGCTGTACGTGGCCTCGGTCGACCGCCACCGCACAACCGACGGACAGGCGTTCGTCTAAGGCTGACCTGGGGATAAACGGAACGCCTGGGCGCGGCAGGCAGCAGTTACGCCCAACTGGGCGTGTCCGGCGTCGATGGGCGGATTCGGCCGACCCGCAGCAGGTCCTGGTTCACGGCGGTCAGGCTGAGATCCCACTTGGCGGGCACCGACGGCCTCCGCACGGTCACTCCGGCAGGTCCCTGAGCCGCCGCAGCGGCGACAAGAGCAGGATCGCCGTCGACAGCAGCAGTCCGACGCCGACGACGTACAGCGTGGTCCGCATGTTCGTCACCTCGGCGAGCACGCCGCCGGCCAGACTGCCGAGGGGCGCCATGCCGCGGATCAGCGTCGTCGACACCGAGTTGACGCGGCCGAGCAGCCTGCGCGGGGTGGCTGCCTGGCGGAAGCTCACGGCGTAGACGTTGATAAGGATGATCCCGAATCCCGCACCTACCCCGCCGGCGACGTACCAGGCCAAACCCCAGCCGGGCGTGGTGAACGCGTAGAGCAGGAACGAGCCCCCGTAGACGACGGCCGCCGCGTTCAGCGCGCGCCGCCCCGATCCGCCGCTCGAGCGGCCTCGCGACGGCACTCGCCACCAGCGCGCCGGTGAGGGAAACCGTGCTGAGCAATCCAATCGCGACCGGCGACAGCCCGAGGTCACGGCTGAGGAACACAACGCTGATGGCCATGAACATCGACTGGAACAGGCACGAGACCGTGCCGTGCAAGGTGATGGCGCGGATGATCGCGTCGCCGAGCACGGCTTTCAGCCCTTCGGCGATCTGTTGGTGGAGGCTGCGGCCGGACCGTTCGCCAGGCGCGTCCGGAGTTTCCATGCGACGCAACCAGAGGGCCGACCACAGGTGGGACAGGGCGTCGGCGGCCATCGCGCCGGCGTAGCCGAGGTACTGGATCACCACGCCGGCCAGGCTCGGCCCCGCGACCGCGGCGACGGATGCGTTGGTCTGCAGCCGCGCGTTGGCCTCGGGCAGGTCGGCGCGCGCGACGAGGTGCGGCACGTACGTCTGGTGCGCGACGTCGAAGAACACCCCGAGTACACCCGCGAGCAGGACGACCACGAAGAGGTGCCAGAGCGTGAGCACCTGCGCCACCGCCGCGACCGGGATCGATCCGATCAGCACCGCGCGGCCGAGGTCGGCGGCCACCAGCACGGGCCGCTGCCGGATCCGGTCGCACCACGCGCCGACCTGCAGCCCGAGCACCAGGTAGGGCAGCGTCGCGAGTGTTCTCAGCAGTGACACCTCGACCACCGAAGCCGACAACACGGTCGTGGCCAGCAACGGAACCGCCAGGAAGTCGATGCGGCTGCCGACCTGGCTCAGCGCGTCGGCGAGCCACAGCCGCCGGAAGTCCCTCGTACGCAGCAGGCCACCGCGGCGGGTGGCCACCCCCTCGTTCGCCACAGAAGCCACCTTGGCAGAGGTGCTTCGTGTTCGGCAATAAAACTGAGTTTGTTCGGCTCAACTTGTACTTAACGACGCTGATCCAGGACTGACCGACTGGCACGACGTGTTGTCTACAAGCCGGACTGTGTGTCATTGACAAGCGACGGTGTTCGTGTCGACGATCCGACCTCGACACAAGGTGTTCACGGCGGTGGTTCTTTTCAGGCCACAGCCTCATGAGGTGCGATGTTGACGACCCCGGCGACTCGGACCGGGGAGACATTCCGGAGGCTGTGCGTGCCTGGTTGTGATGTGACCCGTCGAGACATTCTTCGCTGGAGCGCGATCGCGGCTGCAGCCATACCGCTGGCAAGTGTGGTCGATCCCGCTCGAAGCTCCGCGTCCACCGGCGCTGCCGGGACCGGCGAAGTCGTGCCAGTCAACTTGGAACTGGTGACACTGACGGAAGACCGGGCCGTGGTGACCTGGTACACCGGCGAAGCCGGCACGAACGATGGCACGGGCAGAATGGTGCCGCTGCCCGCCGACGGTGAGGTCTGGTACGGCACCAACCCCCACCGGCTCAACCGCGTCGTCGGCCAGAGTGGTCCACTTACCCCCTACCACCACGTCGAGCTGACCGACTTGGAGCCGGGGCAGACGTACTACTACCAGGCGCGCTCCCACGGGAAGCTGGCCGCCCCCATGGTGTTCACGCTCATCGCCGGCAATGCCGTCGGCACCAGCGACTACGGCCTCGGCACGCCGGGCGGCCCATTCTCGTTCACCACGCCGCAGCCGCCGCCGGGGCGCTACCTCTTCTCCGTGGTGCTGTGCAACGACCTGCACATGGGCGAGACGCAGGCGGGGCTCGTCGGCGGGGACCCGTCGGTCATCCCGATCGTCCAGGTCCCGGGCGAGCCGCCGTATCCCGAGGTCATGCTCGAATCCCTGGTGCGCGACGTCCGGAGCTTCGACCCGACCTATCTCCTGGCCGCGGGTGACATCTCCGCCGAGGCCGTACCCGGCGATCTCAGCCGAGCCGGTCAGTTGCTCGACCGGTTCGGCAAGTACCGCGAGGACTACTTCGTCACGCGCGGCAACCACGACCGGGCGCACGTCGGTGACCCATACGCGAACTGCCGGGTCGGTCGCTGGCAGGGCAACGACTGCTTCCAGGACCGCTACTTCCCCGACGACGAGATCGCCTTCTATTCGACCGATCTCTCCGGTCTGCACGTGATCGGACTCGACACGTACGACAAGGCCGGTGGCGGAGGCGACGCGGGTGCCCTGGCGGCGGAGCAGTACGCCTGGTTCATGAAGGACCTGGCCGAGCACAAGGAGCAGCCGACCCTCGTCTTCGGTCACCACCCGCTCGTCGTCCAGGAGTCGTCGAGGCCGATCAAGTCGAGCAGTTCACTGGACGCCGCCCAGGCCGCGTCGATCCTGGAGACCTACGCGAAGACTCCGGGCGTCTTCCTCCACCACGCGGGACACACTCACCGCAACCACCACACCGTCAGCCCGACCGCACCGCGGGTGACCCTGCAGGAGGTCGCCGCGGCCAAGGAGTACCCGGGCGGCTTCTCGATCCTCCGGCTGCACAGCGAGGGGTTCGCACTGAACTTCCACAAGTCGCGCAGCGACCTGGCCCGCGAGTGGAGCGAGCGCAGCCGTCAGGAGCTCGCAGGCAGCTGGGGTCAGTTCGCGCTGGGGAACAACGTGGTGGACCGCAACATCGTCAAGAAGGTCGATCTCTCCGGCCTCCGGCGGCCCGAACGCGCCGGGGCCCGCTCGCGCGGTTGATGCGTCCTGCGGGATATGTGCTACAGCCCCGCTCGGACGTCCGCGATCTCGACCGCTTCGGCCTGGTAAGGGTTCCGCTCTTCCCGATCACCAACGAAAGATTTCTCGATCGACCTCGCGGACGTCCTGGGCCGGCGGATCCGGCTGGCCGCGCACCTGTAGGACTGACTCGACCGGACTTGATCGCACTACCAGAACGGCAGCGTGGCGCTTCCCGCGATCTTGTCCACGTCGCGCAACGCAGGGCAGGTGGTCAAGCAGACGCCGTCGCTACTGCAGGCCTCGACGCGACATTGTTTGACCAGGTGAGCGGCGTTCGACGACGTTGCGGCTCCCGTAGTCAACAGGAGGGTTTCTCATTGTCTCAACCAGACGTGCGCCCGAAGGATTCGAACCCCTGACCTTCTGATCCGTAGTTCTAACGCTGACCTGGGGATACACGGAATACCTGGTCGCGGCAGGCAGCAGTTACGCCAAACTGGGCGCGTCCGGCGTCGGTGGGCAGCAGTTCGTGGACCAGGTTGTGGACATCCACAGTGATTTCCACACCAGTGCTTTATGTGATATTTTTTGATTCTCATGACATTTACTAGAATCCCGCAAAGACTAATTTTCTCTGGAGTTGCAACCTTTGTGGTTGTGTTTTTAGTATTCATTGTGACCGGTGCTTTCACGCAGATCGTAAGAGCTCGAAGCAGGTAAGGACGAATCTGCTTTCTAGGGTCGAATCGGCGGCGCCATATCGCCGAGGACGAGCGGGGCCTGGCAGCGAGCCGCGACGCGCCGCCTGCTGCGCACCGACACCCGCACCGACGGCACCACCCCGAACGAGGTGCTCTCCTACACCTACGACCCGGCCACGAACCTCAAGACGATGACCGACCCGGGTGGCACCACGACCTACGGCTACGACGCGGCCGACCGGCTCACCTCGTTGCTGGATCCGTTCGCATCGGCGAGATCGACGGACCGAGGTGTCGCCAGTCTCCCGCTACCTCCCCTTGCGTGGCGCGTGGCCGGTCGGGGTGTGGGCCGGTGGCAGGTCGGCGGCGACAGCGAGGAGGTCGGCGGCGCTGTCGGCCAGCAGGGTGGCGAAGTCGACCTCTTCGCCGAGCACCCATCGCCTGGTGGCCGACCCCAGGATCGCCATGCCGAGAGACGTGGCCAGTCGCGCGGTCTGCTCGTCATGGCCACGGCGGCGCAGCGCCGCCGCGGTCGCTTCGGACAGCATCGCTTCCTTGATCAGGCTGCGTTCCCGCAGCGGCGGGTTGGCCGCGATGACGGCGCGCAGCTCGATCAGCAGTTCGCGCGGACGCAGTACCTCGGGCACGGCGGTGAACGCGGCCATCAGTGTCGCGAGCGCGCCGGTTCCCGCGGTCACCTCCGCGATGCCCGCTTCCAGACAGGCCTGCAGCTCGTCGCCGGCGAAGAGCACCTCCCGCTTGTCGGTGAACCAGCGGTAGAACGATCGCTCGGTCAAACCGGCGTGCTTGGCGATCTGCGCCACCGACGTGCGGTCGTAGCCCTGATCGCGGAACAACTCCAACGCGGCGCGCTCGAGCCGCTCACGAGTGTTGCCCTCCCAACGAGCCATGGTCCCAGCATAGTGACAGCAGATCCTGTCGTCACTGTGCTACCGTCGAGTGATGACAGCATCTGCTGTCACTCGGATCCCGACCAGGAGATCGCCATGCGCGCTCTGCGTTTCCACCACACCGGTGAGGCCCTCGACGTCCTGCGGCTCGAGGAGGCCGAGCAGCCCCGACCGGCCCCGGGGCAGATCCGGGTCGCCGTGGAGGTCTGCACGATCAACCCCGCAGACCTGGCCCTGTGCCGGGGCCTGTACCCCGGCGACCTGCCCCGCGGAGTTGGGCTCGAGGTCGCCGGCACCGTCGACGCCATCGGCGACAACGTGACGGGCGTCCAGCCCGGGGACGCGGTGTTCGGTCCTGCCCCGTTCACCGGACCGACCGCGGGCGCCGCAGACCACGCGTTGCTCGACATCTGGTTCCCGCGGCCACCCGCCCTCGGTCCAGCGGCCGCCGCCGCACTGCCCATGGCCGTGGACACCGCGCAACTCGGCCTGGACCTGCTCCGCATCATCTCCGACACGACCCTGCTCGTCAGCGGAGGCGGCACCACCACCGGCTTCGCCGCCGTGCAACTCGCCCGCCGGACCGGGGCACGGGTGCTCACCACCGCCGGCCCCACCCACACCGCAGCCCTGCGCGCCACCGGAGCCGAGGTCACCCCCTACGGCAAGGGCATGGCCGAGCGGATACGCGAGCTGGCAGGCGGCCCCGTCGACGTCGTCCTCGACGTCTCACCACCCGACGACGCCACCCTCCCGGAACTCCTCCGCACGGTCACCGACCCCCAGCACGTCCTGACCATCAGCAACCTGGCCCAGGCACGCGAGTCCGGCGCCCGCGACGCGTTCACCGAAGGACCACTCGGCCACCGCTACGACGTCGTCGAGGCGTGCGCCCAACTCGCGGCCCAGGGCCGCTTCGGTATCCCCGTCGCCCGCACCATCCCCCTCCCCGACTGGCGCGAAGCCATCGAACTGAGCCAATCACAACACCCCGGCGGCAAGATCGTCCTCCAGATCGCCGAGCCGCGGTGAGCCGAATCCCGAACAGCAAGCCGCGGCGTCCGCCGGCCATCACGAGCGCGGGGTCTCCCCCATGGCGCAGGCTGGGACGCACTCTCATGCGCATTGAGCGAGTGTCGTCGATCGCGATCCACGCGAATCGCGCTCGCGCAAAATGGGCGACGTGACAATCACCCCGGCCGGATCACAGACCTAGTACTGCAACGGCAGTTGGTGGTGGTGTGGTAGATCATCGTGGTGGTGGTCGGTGTGGTGATGGATCAGCTGGATCGGGTGCATGAGCGGATCGGGGGCCGGTTCGCGCCGTCGGACCCGCGGGCGCGTGCGCGGGAGTAGGTGTCCGGGCTGGTCGCGGGGTTGGAGCGGAAGAACGGGTGGACGCTGGCCGAGCAGGCCGGCGAGATCTCGCCGGACGGGATGCAATGGCTGCTGCGCTGGGCGGATTGGGACATCGACGGCGTCCGCGACGATCTGGGCGACTACGTGGTCGAGCATCTCGGCGAGCCCGGTGGGGTGCTGATCGTGGACGACACCGCTTTCTGAAGAAGGGCACGCGCTCGGCCGGGGTGCCGCGGCAGTCCAGGCCGGCGAGGTACGGGTCACGGGCGAAGCGGTCATCGCGGGTGGCATCGTCGACGATCAGGATCTCAGCCGTCCGCTGGACGTAGCGAACGGCCGTCCCACCGGTATCAGCGCTGGTCGGCCGAGGCGGGAACTGGCGCGATACAGTTCGGCCAGCACGCATCGCCTACCCGGTGGCGGCGTACTGTAGAACCACGAGGAGGGCGCAGCCGGAGAAACCGGCGGGGAGGCTCTCGTGGATTACGAAATATTCGACCTTGGTACCGTCCGGTTACAAGAAGGCGCCACACTCAGCGATGCCAAGCTCGCGTACAAGACGTACGGCGAGCTCAACGGTGACAAGAGTAATGCGATCGTGTACCCAACGTGGTATTCCGGGCAGCACTACGACAATGAATGGCTGATCGGCGAGGGGATGGCGCTCGATCCGGCGAGATACTTCATCATCATTCCGAATATGCTGGGCAACGGGCTGTCCTCGTCGCCGAGCAACACGCCCGCGCCGCATGACCGTGCGTCGTTTCCGCGGGTGACAATGTATGACAACGTTCAGTTCCAGCACCGGCTGGTGACCGAGCGCTTCGGAATCGCAACACTGGAGTTGGTCACCGGCTGGTCGATGGGCGCCGGGCAGACCTACCAGTGGGCGGTCAGCTTCCCCGACATGGTCAAGCGGATCCTGCCATTCTGCGGATCGGCGAAGACCAGCCTGCACAACTTCGTGTTCCTGGAAGGGGTCAGGACGGCGCTGACCGCGGACGCGGCCTACAACGGCGGCCGGTACGACAAGCAACCCGACATCGGGCTTCGCGCCCTGGCGCGGGTCTACGCCGGGTGGGGCTTCTGCCAGCAGTTCTATCGGGAGAAGATCTACGAGCGCGAGCCACTGGGCTACGCGTCCCTGGAAGACTTCCTCGTGGCCTTCTGGGAGGGCCTGTTCCTCAAGCGCGACGCGAACAACCTCCTGGCTATGCTGTGGACCTGGCAGCACGCCGACATCGGCAACACGCCGGGAAAGCGCAGCCTCGAGGACTCACTCGGCGCGATCCGGTCGCCCGCGATCGTGATGCCGGCGCAGCAGGACCTGTACTTCCCGCCCGAGGACAACGAGTGGGAGGTCAAGCACATGCACCGGGCGGAGCTGCGCGTCATCCCGGGAGCGTGGGGACATTTCGCCGGTGGCGGCCTCAACCAGGAAGACACCCGGTTCATCGACAACGGCCTCAAGGAACTGCTCGCCACGGAAGTCTGATCGGCCTGGCCTCGGCGCGGTTCTACCCGGTCCGTGTCGAGAGCAGTCCTGCGCAGCTGGAGGTAGCATCATGACCAGCGCAGAATATGCACAACGAACCACTCCTCCGGGAACCGCCCCGGAAGTGCCGCCGCCGCGGATGGGTGAGCCCGCCACGACCGCCTTCGCCCCCACAGCCAGCGGGGTGCCACTCGCGCTGGCGGGGTTCGGATTCTCGCTGACGATTCTGTCGTTGGCCAACACAGGTGTCGTGGACCAGCGGACGGCCACGATGTTCGTTCCCGTCGCGATGGGCACTGGGGCGCTTGCCATGCTCGTCGGCGGGATCTGGGAGTTCCGCGGCAACAACCTGTTCGGCGCGACGTTCTGTTCGGCGTATGCCTGCTTCCTGTTCACCACGGCGCTGATCGTGCAGTTCTACGCACCGATGATCACCGACACGGCGGGAGCAGCGAACTTCGCCCGCATGTTCGGAGCTTACCTGATCGTGTGGGCGTTGTTTACCGCGATGCTCGCCGTGGGGGCACGGGTGGTCAACGCACCAGCGTTCGCCGCGTTCGTGTTGCTGGTCGTGGTTTACCTACTGCTGGGCCTCGCCAACCTCGTCGGATCGGGAGCCACCGCGATCGCACTGACCAAGGCCGGCGGCTGGGTTGGCCTCCTGGACTCCTTCGTCGCGTTCTACCTGTGCTCAGCCATCGTTCTCAACGACATCAGCGGGCGGGGCCTGCTGCCGATTTGGCCGGGCAGGCGGGCGGCGCACTCGGCCTGAGTGGACCGCGAGCGACAACTGGAACCCTCCGGTGGGCCGGTCCTGGCCTCCGAGATTTCCGCGGCGGCCAGGGCATCAGCCCGAAGCGGAGGAGACCAAGCGCCTGGCACGCGTCGCGCCGGTCGGGCTCGGCATGCCGTCCGCTCGTTGACGCTCGCCCGTGTCCAGCAATGCAGGTGGTAGGCATATAGACGGTGATCAGCCAACTGCCTCTCAACGAACAACTCGACGCCTTCCAAGAGGTGCTCTCGCGCAACGACGTACTGACGGAGGTGCTGTCCCGGTCGGCGTCGCTGGGATTACCCGGCTGGTATCTGACGGCGGGCTGTCTGTTCCAGACCCTCTGGAACGCGGTCACCAGCCAGGCCCCAGGTGACGGCATCAAGGACTACGACCTGTTCTAATTCGACGCCACCGATCTGTCCTGGGAGGCGGAGGATGCGGTGATCCAGTCAGCGAAGCATGTCTTCGCCGACATCCCGATCGAGGTGGAGATCCGCAACGAGGCGCGTGTCCATCTCCAGTACGAGGAGAAGTTCGGGACGCCATGTCCTGCCCACTTGTCCACCGAGGACGCGATCGGCTCCTTCGCCGCGACCACGTGCCGTCTGGGGGTCCGCCTCGAATCAGGCGGGCGCTGGCGCGTCTACGCCCCGCACGGGCTGTCCGACGTGTTCAACCTCGTCCCTCACCGTTGCAGTCAGTTGACAAGTGCAGAGAAATTTCGAGTTGCGGAAGGTCGCGTTAGGAACCTGCGGCCGTTTTCCCCTTATGCGCACCCCTTGAGCGCTAGCGTGACTGCGACTTCATCCGCCCGAATCCCGTGCTGGCACCGCGTGCCGTCTACGAGGCCAAAGCCAGTCGCTGGCTCCGCCAGTGGCCCGAGCTTATATCTGTCACTTGTGACCGCTATCTCTCACCACGGGGTCCGAGTTGGTTGGCTGCCGCCCGGCGTGCCGCTTCAACCCAGCTTTGGTGGGGTGCCGGGCGGCGGTTTGGTCGAGTTCGGCGGCGAGTCGTCTTTCGTAATGGCTGAGTGCGGCGGTGTGGCCGGGCGGTGCGGCCGACGCGCCGTTCCCGCTCGACTATCCGACGCCAATTTGGATCCTGCTGGGTTTCCTCGGCTCGAAGCCGAGCCCGGCACCGGCGGACGGCACGATGTTCACCGAGCGGCGCGTCCGGTCTTGAACCCGAGAAGGCGTGAAACGCCGTGAAGGGCGCTCCCGCAACGGGAAGAGCACCCTTCACGGTTCTCGCCGGGTTCAGAGCGAGGCGTAGAGCGCCCGCTCGAAATCTGCGTACATCTGTAGCTGCCCCGGCGGGACGAACGGCAGCGACTGCGAGTAGATCGCGCCGGTGATGCCGCTGGCCGGGTCGACCCAGAAGTGCGTGTTGCACAACCCTGCCCACGCACCGCTGCCGGGTGCGCGCATGCCCGGCTGCTGCGCCGTGGTGAGCACCAGGCCCCAGCCCCACTTGAGGCCCGGGCCGAGGTCGAGCTCGTGCGTCGTAGCCGGGTCCGCGGTCGGGATGTGCGCCGGAAACTCGATCTCGCCCACCTGGTTGGTGAACGCCTCGTCCACAGTGGACTTCCGAAGCACCTCGACCCCGTCGAGCGTGCCGCCGCCGAGCAACATGCGCTGGAACTTCAGGTAGTCGCGGGGCGTGGAGTAGAGCCCGTGGCCGGCGGTGTAGTACTCGGGCTCGGTGGGCAGGTCGATCTCCGTGACCGCCCACGTGCCGTCCTCACCCTGCACGTGGACGGGCACCAGGTTGGCCCGCTGCTCGGCGCTCGGGACGAACGTCGTCTCCGCCATGCCGAGCGGGCCGGTGATGTTCTCCTTGAAGTAGACGTCCAGCGACTTGCCGGACGCGGCCTCGACGACCCGGCCGAGCCAGTCGGTGTTGATGCCGTACTCGAATGTCGTACCCGGGTCAGCCACCATCGGCGCGTGGAAGATCACGGTTTTGCCGGCCAGCACGTTCGGCGTGCCGGTTGCCCGCTCCCACTTGACGATGTCGTCGTTCCAGAACCAGTAGCTCAGGCCGCTCGTGTGCGTCACCAGCTGCGCGACAGTCGCACGGCTCGCGGGCGCGCGCAGCACCGGGTTTTCGCCGTCGAAACCCTCCAGCACCTGGACATCGGCGAACTCGGGCCGGTAGGTGTCGATGGGGGCGTTGAAGTCGAGCGCGCCGCGGTCGCGCAGCTGCAGCGCGGCCACGGTGCCCACCATCTTGGTCATGGACATGATCCGGAAGTGCGAGTCGGCCGAGACCGGCTCCGGCGCCTCCGCGGCACGAGGTCCGGCCGCGCCTTCGTAAATGATGCCGTCACGATCCCCCGCGACGGCGACGACGTTGGGCGCGTGCCCAGCGCCGACCGCGTCTCGTAGCACTCGGTCCATAGCCGAGGTGTCGATCGTCGAAGTCGAGCTCACCGTTGAGGTCTCCTCATCACGTGTTGTGGGTCCTGCCGGAACGACGGCCACGGATGCGCCGCCACCAATTGCGCGCTCGCGAACGGAGCGTGCCTGCCACCAGGACGATGGCGCTCGGGGTTCCGCGCGGGGCGACGGGTGCCCCGCGGAACCGCGGTCTTCTCCACCGCCACCCGCGAACTGCTCGAACATCCGCCGGCTGACGTCGCCGGAGAGTGCCCGGCCGAACTGGGCGATCCGCCCGGTGAGGTAAAGGCAGTGGTGGCCCGCAGCCGCCCCCCGCCCGGCTGGTCCTCGGCGACCAGCACGATGTCGGCCTGCGTCCGGCCGCCACCAGCGTCCTCGCCCTGGCCGAAGACGCGGAGCCTGTGTGCGCCGGCGTCACGTTCGGCCGCGTGCTCGATCCCAGCGAACGAGAGCCGGATCGGGCCGACTGCCACCCGCGCCCGGCCGCGGTAGCGGTCGTCGCCGACGTGCTTGGTGAACTCCGCCCGGACCGGGCGAGGAAGTGTCATCACCGCTTTCCCCTCGTGGCGAAACGGTACGCGCGCGCCAGCTCCCGCGCACCCGGCGCGGACAGCAGCCGGCGCCGGTAGGCGGGCGAGCCGTGCGGGTTCTCGGCGGTGTCGACAAGCTCGCCGCCGAGCGCCGCCGCCGGTTCACCGAGAGCACCCGCGTCGCCTCCGGCATCGCGGTGACATCGCGAGTGACCGCTCGATCGGACACACCGAAGGCCGTCATCACGGCCTCCTCCACCTGCCCACCTGCCCACCGGACACCCGGACCCGGATCACGACGCCGGCGAGCGCGAAGTCGCCGTGGCGCCGGGCGACCTCGGCGAACCGGAAGCCCACACACACGGCAGCGGGAACCGGTCGACGGCGAGCACGTCCTCAGAGCCGAGGTCGCTCCACTGCGCACCGTTGAAAAACCCGGGGTGAATAACTCCTCACCACCCGGGGGTCCGACCTCTATCGGCAAAAGGTCGGCAGCGCACTCCCACGTCACTGACGTGGCCCGCCCCGGGCCGACCGTTCGGTTACCGCGATCTCGGCGCGCAGACGCGCGGTGGTCTGCTCATCGCGGCCACCGCTGAGCTCAAGCGCCGCGCGTAGCCGCGCGGTCGCGGCGTCTGGGTCACCGAGGTCGCCCAGTACCAGGGCCTGCAGTTCGAGTGCGTCGGCCCGGCCCAGCTGTCGATGGAGGCGGTGAAGTGGGCAACAGCCGCTTCGGCGCGAGCGAGGGTACGCAGGTTTTCGCTGAACCGGCGGTGTGCCACGACCCAGCAACTGCCCGTGCAGTACTAGACGCGGGCGCCCCCCTTGCATCTGGAGGCGAGCGGCAATGCGTCCATCCGGGTGCAGATCAGCCCCAACTCGTCGTCGGTACCGGGTAACAGCGTTCCGTCCTCGACCCGGATCCGCCTCAAGCACCGAGGTGCACGATGATCACTACTGCCCTACCAGCCACCCCGACAGGCGCGGTGTCTCCGCGTCGGGCCGGTGCCCGATGTCTTCAGCAAACCGTGGGAGGCCGTGGGCTGAGGTTCGCGTTTTACGGGCGGATGTCCACGGTCGAGTTCCAGGATCGGACGACGTCGTTGGGCTGCCAGCGGGAGGTCGCCGACGAGACGATCCGAGGGCACGGCGTGATCGTGGCGGAGTACTTCGACGAATGATGTTCGCGTCGGCTGCCGTGATCCGAACGGCCGGCCGCGGCACAGCTGATGGCAGCTGCGCGGCAGCCGAACCGTTCGTTCGATGCTGTCGTCATCGGGGAGTACGAGTGAGCGTGCTACGGAGTTCAGTTCGGCGCGGTGCTGACCGCGCTGTGGGTGCAAGGTATCGAACTGTGGCTCCCCGAAGCGGACGGTCCGGTAAACCTCGACGACCGCTCGGGTCCCAGTCGCGTCGCGAGGTGTTGCGAGCGCAGCACCGCGTGCTGGCAGCTATACATACGCAGACCACCGTTCAAGGGAGGTTCCTCGGCGGCCGACCACCATATGGGTTCCAGCTCTCGTGGACGAGGCAACGTTCCTGGCGGTCCAGGGCATGCGTGCGGCCAGAACCACACGGCACGGCGACACCAGGACGTACATGCTGGCCGGCCTCGTGCAATGTCCGCTCTGTGGCCGCCGACTGGAGTCGCGCTGGGCGAACGGCCGACCCGGCTACCGCTGCCGCCACGGTCGCACCAGCGCCCGCAACCGCCCACAAGGGCTTGCAAAGAACGTCTACGTCCGCGAAGACCGCTAACTAAACGACCTTCGCGCCCGGTTTGCCGAAGAGTTGGGCCACGACACTTCCGCGATCGCGGACTACTTGAGGTCGGGTCACCTGACAATCATGTACGGCGGTCCCACGCGTGAAATCAAACCTTGTGGCCCACCACGCATACATGCCGCAACAGCCGAAACCACCGGAGGGCAGTTCCTGTTACTCTGACCTCGCCGCGGCATGCGGCTCTGTGGGGTAATTGAGTGTCCGTGACGATCTTGCACACTATCTACACGCCTGCAACTCCCCAGTTGACCTGCAGGTTCCCACTAGTTGGGCCCGAAGCCACCGGCGCCCCATAGGGTAGTTGAGTGTCCGAGTCCGAGTTGCACACTAACCACACGCCTGTAGCTGCTTGGCTAACGTAGCGTTTTCCTGACCTCGCACGCAGACAAGATTCAGTTGCGGCGTGTCGATAGGCGAGCTGTTCGCGGATTCGCGCACCACGCTTGCCGCCGAGGGTCAGGCAGAATCGTCCGCCGAGCGCTCTATGACTCGGGAGAGCAAGGCGTCCGCTTCTCCGTTCCTGCCCAATGCGGCGAGGATCTGCGCCAGTTGCTGGTGGATTTCGTACCGCTCGTTCCGGCCAAGATCCGGGACCAGCGCGTCGAAAGCGGTGACGAGCGTGCCTACCGGATCCTGGTCGCCGGCGCCGGCGATGATCTTCACCGTGTGTTCCAGGTCCGGGACGACCGAGTTCAGCCCGAGGACGTCGTGGTCGTGGCGCCGTAGCCACCAGAGTGCCGCCGACGCCGTGTCCTTGAAGACGGTGTTCTTCAGGTACTCGATTTCGGCGCGTTCGACCTCGTGCCCGGCGGTGGCGATTTCTCGCTCCCGGAGGCGTTGTGCGTGTTGCCGCGCCAGTTCGAACTGGTCGGGATCAACGGCGACGGCGACGTCTTCCGCCCACACGCGGATCGGGGGGTCGTCCGACAGCGTGCACCCCACCGCCAGGTCCGCGGCCAGCCGAGTTTCGGCGAGGTCCGCGTGGACAGGCGAGTAGTTGCCCAGCAGCTTGGTGGCGTGGGCGGCCACCGCGCGGCGGGCCTTCTCCCGCCAGCCCGGTGGCGCGTTCCAGACCACCGTGCAGCGCACCTCGAAGTCGAAGCCGGCTAGTTTGCTGGGAATCGGGCCCGCCCATGGGGCGCGCCGGTCGGGCTCGCCCTGCGCGAGCCCGACCGATGTTGCGCGGTGGCGCCATCGCATGCTCAGGAGTCCCCGTTCAGGATGGGCTGCGGGGTGAACGGATGCCTCGGCAGCAGTTGCTCCGCCAGTGAATGGTGCACGGCGAGACGGCGGTCCGTGCGGTCGTGGTCTTCCCAGTAGCGGGGGACGAATCCGAGCCATCCGTCGGAAGCCATCCGCACCGCGCCGATCCGCGCGACCGGGGCGTCGGACCCCGCCGCGGCTTCGCCGAGCACGCTCAGAAGGAAGTCCTGCCGGTCCGAGCCCGTCGCCAGGTCCAGCCAGGACCCGATAGCCTCGTAGACGAGCGCGTGGTCTTCCAGGGCCAGCAGGGCCCGCCAGACCCGGACCAGCGCCTGCTGGTGGACACCGATGAACTCGCCAGAGCGCGTGCCGAGCAGTTCGCGCAGGATCCGCACCGCGACGGCCCGCTGCCGTTCCTTGCCGCTGCGCATCCACTCGTCAAGTTTCGTCAGTACCTGCGGGAACGCACCGTTGCTGCGGACGAGGTCGAGCACTGCTGCAACTACCTCGTCATTGACCCACCGCTCGTGGTGCAGGGCGAGGTTGCCCAGCCGGGTAAGAGCCTTGTCCGTGTACCTGCGGCCGAACTCGGACCGGCACACCTTCAGTACGAGACGGACGAGCGCGGGAGAGAGGTCAGGTTTACCCGCCCACCGGTTGAGCAGACGGTGCACCACCGCGGCACTACGGTCGTCAAGCGCCGCTGCGGTGACCAGGTCGGCGGCCATACTGGCCTGCGCCGTCTTGCCGGAACCCGCCCAGCTTTCGGCCACCTGGGCAATGTATTTTACGGCGTCCTGGGACGCGCAGAGGTCGAAGAAGCGGTCCACCATGCCGGCCGTGGCGTCGCCGTCGAGCCGGGGCTGCGGCCCGAGCCCGAGATTGGTCACCCACTCCACCAGCTTGTCGCGGAGTTCCGGATATCCGCGCCAGACGTGCCGGAGGACCGAACGGTCGTAGTCGAGGCGGTCGAACCGCGCCCGGTCATCGGTGAAGCGCACGCCCTTGAGCTCGGTCAACCGGCCGGCGAAGCCACGACCCTCCAGCAGATTCCCGGCGGTGGGCGGATATCCGGCGGTGGTAAGAAGCTTGCGTTCTGCCCAGTACTGGGTTTCGGTCGAGCAGCCGTCGAGCAGGGCGACGGTGAGCAGCAGGCTCCGCCGATTCCAGTCATCCTCCTTGTCGTAGACGGAGATCAGCTCAGCCGACCAATTGCCGTACGCGAGGACCGCCTGGCCGACCACGACGCTGATCGCAGTGTCCTCGCCCGCGAGGTGGTGCTCGCGCACGATCAAGTCGGCCAGCCGGGCAGCATCGGCGGGATGAGCCGACGCGAGCGCCTCGCTGATCTCGCGGCCGGACAAGACCTCCTTCACGGGGATCTCGGTCGTCTGCAGGTGGGCGCGCAGCACGTGTTCGGCGTCAGGCTCGGTGATCGCCTTGATCCGGCCCTGATACAGCGGCTGCAGCCCGAGCGGTGGCAGCTCTGGCAGGAGCACGACCAGGTGCGCGTCAGCGGCCGCGATGGTGCCAAGAAAACTCCTGAGTTGGTCCTCGGCGTCGTCCAGTACTTCGCTGTCGGTATCGGTCAGGTCGAGCAGGACGTGGGCTTCCTGCGCAACGCGGCGCAATGCAAGCTGGGTCCCTTCGTCGAAGTCGATGACGTTGATCGTCGGCGTTTCGATCCCAGACACCACTTCGAGTGCGCAGACGCCGACCGTCCACCGCCCGCTGCGCGGCCGGCCGTGGAGGAAGAGGACCTTGTCGTCGCGCAACGAGTCCACGATCTCCGTGAAGTTGTCCGGCTTGGCGAAGCGGGCCTTGAGCCAGATGAGGTGGCCGGGATCGATCTCGTCCCGGACGATCAGGTCCCGGTATCCGGTACCGTCGCCGAAGATCTGGATCAGTTCGTGTCGCTTCTGCGAGTTGATGAAGACGCTGCCGACAACATCGCCGCCCACTGTCACGTTGGCGTCACCGGTGACAGAGGTGCTGTTGGCTGGCGTCGTAAAGTCGTCCATAGTGGTCATCGGTCCTTCTTGTCGTTCTTGCGAACGTTCTGACGGATACCCCCGCGCACAGTGCCGCCAGCGACGATGTTCCCATCGCCGATCGTGTGCTGATACGAATTTCGGGATTTGTCAGTCCAGCGGCACTGATCGCGCATCTGGGTCGCGTTTCCGCGCACGGTGCCGTTGATCGTGTTGGTCACGGCGCCCCCTGTTCCGGGAACTTCGCCCTGCGAACCCTGATCGTCCGGAACCGGCTCATCCGACATGCTCATGCCGCGCGACAACAGAGCACCCGAAGGCTTCGGCACGTGCAGGTAGGCGTCGCCCGCGTAGCTCTTCACGGACACTGGGACGCGAACGAACTCGCCCGGCGCTTTCACCGCGTATCCGGAGACCACCACGTCTTCGTAGACCCGGGCTGAGACGATCGCGGCGACGAACGTGACTTCTGGATCCGAGCTTTCGAGCAGCCGGCGGACCGGCTCACAGTCGAGGAGACGATGAGTTTCGACCATGGCTGCGCCGGAGCCGTCACCCAGCCTGGCATCGTCGGAATCGGTCAGCGGGCCGACCGCGATGCTTACCCGCATGCGGGTCGGCTCACTGTACCGACCGAGCCGCATCTGGTGGTGGTAGTTCAGTTCGCTCTGAAGGGCATCGAGGAACGGACCGACCAGGAGCGGCAGAGTTTCCGGACGAAAGCCGACGACGAACCCATCTCCGCGCCCGGCCGGAAATCGGCGTTCTTCCCAGACTGCTGCCTGATCCGCGCGTTCGAAGGAGCGTTCGAGGATCGTCGGGATCAGTTCGGTGAGAGCGTGATGGTCGGCGGGTGCGACACCGCTGAAGTTCTTGATGTCCACCGAAACCACCGCCCGGTACGACGGCAGCTCGCGGGCGGAAGAATGCGTGTCCTCTGTCATGCGGAGCACTCTGCATGACGTGTGTTGACCTTGATGTCCACGGAAAGACGATCAAAAGTGATGTGCGTCACCGCGAGAGGGGTATGCGTAGAGGCGCAGCTTGTCGAAACGTTCGATGGTCAGAGTGCGTTGCGTGCTCAGGACTCCTTCGTGACGCAGCTGCGCGACGAGGCTGGCGACCAAGCTGCGTGACAGTCCCAGCACCTGGCCCAGGCGAGTCTGCGACAGTGGGATGAAGCGAGGGTCGTGTCCGGGGTCGGCCAGTTCGGCCATTTGCACCATCAACCTCGCGATCCGCCGCAACGGAGGAAGACTCAGCATGTCGACCGAGTCATGCCCCGCCCGCTGCAACTTGGTCGCGACGTACCGGCTGACCTCGCGGTGGACACCGTCCTCGACGAGCACACGTTCGAAGGTTCCTGACGGCACCGCGGAAGCCGTGCATGCCTCCAGCGCGAAGACGTCTGCAGTGCGTACCCCGCCGACTTCGAAGGCCACCTCGCCGATGACGTCGCCAGCACCGCGCAGGGCGATCAGGCGGTAGTCGCCGTCCTCGGTATGACAACCGACTTCGACGCGCCCGGACGTCAGCAGCAGCACCGACGTCGCCGGAGCCCCGCGAACGAAGATGGGCTCGCCCTTGCTGAACTTCCTTCCGAAGCCGAGCTCGCGCAACTTCGACCAGGTACGTTCGGGGATCAGAGCTCGAAATCCGCGGCGTTCTTGGTCATCCGGCACAATCTGCCACGATAACCAGTCCCGGGCTTAGCGCTGGCGGAATCACCTGATCAGCCGGACGCCTTGCTATGCCGTGCCTTGCCGAGGACACGCAGCCAGACCCGGTCAGTTTGCAGTGGCGGTGATGCCACTCGGCCCCTGGCGTCGCCATCGAGGGGTTCTGCGCGGGCGTCGCATGATCGGTTTGCTATAGCTTACGGCTCGGTGATCCAGCTGCTAACCAACCGCCGGATCAGAGTTCCGACGGCCGCTGTAGAGGTGAATGACCTGGATCCGAAGCCGGTGCGCCGCTAGGTTGAACCCCATGCCTGAACCGATCCTGATCTCCATTGCCGCAGCCCTAGCGGCGAAGGGTGCGACCGGCCTATACGACTTAGTCAAACGCAAGTTCGCCAAGGACCCCGTGGCTATTGCGGCCCTGGAAGCGGCATCGGCCGCCCCAGACGACACGCAACCGATCAGTGCGCTCGCCGAACGGCTGCACCAGGCCGAGGTGAATGACCAGGAGTTCGCCTACGCTCTACGTGCGGAATGGCAGAAGCTACCAGGAACCCTGACCACACACGGCGGCGTGCACAACCAGGTGACCGGCAACGTCACGGGCAAGGTGGTGCAAGCCGGTGACGTCCAGGGCAACATCAGCCTATGAACACCTCTTCAGCCGGGTGCGGTTGACGGATGGCTGATCATCACAACGAGATCAAGGACGGCCACTTCTCCGGGCCTGTGGTGCAGTCGGGAAGTATCGGCCGACTGCAAATCCATGTCGGCAGTGAAGCTCCGCCGCGGCCACCGCTGACGTCCTGGGACGAGCGGCCGGAGCTGACACCTCAGCTCCGTGACGTGCTGTCCGCCCAGCACAGCGCGACCGAGTCCCTGCCGTACACGCTGCTCGGCGTCCGGCAACCGGAGCTCACCAAGGTCTACGTGCAGCAAACGATGCGGGCACAGCCAGTCGACCGCGTGCCCGAGCCCGAACGCCGGAGCGGAGATCCTGAACGCCGCACCGCCGGCGAGCCGGGCGAGCGCACCCTCACCATGACCGAGGCCCTCAACCGCGGCGGGCACCTCGTGATCACCGGCGAGCCCGGGGCGGGCAAGTCCACCGTCGGCTACATGTACGTTCAGCAGATCTCGGAATTCTGGCTCAGCGTCGGCCAAGGTTCGCCCCCGATCGCAGAGCCGATGCTGCCACTGCGCGTCCCGGCTCGTGCGCTGGCCGTAAACGCGGCATGGGGTGAGTTGCTGGCAGCGGGGCTCGAGGCGCTGCTGGGGCGGATGCTCGACGAAAAGCCCCGCCCCGAGTTGTTCGCTCGTCGGGCTTTGGGCGCGCGATGGTTGGTGTTCATCGACGGCCTCGATGAGATCGTCGAACCCCAGGCCCGGGCCCAAGTCATCGCCGCGCTTGCCCATCGCATCCGGCGGAGCACGGATCATCGGCTGGTCATCACGACGCGCCCGCTTCCCCGCCACGAGCTGTTGCCCCTCGAACAGGCCGGCATCGACAGCGTCGAGATCCTGCCGTTCAGCCCGGTCGAGCTCGACGAGTTCGCCCGCGCATGGTTCCGGGCTCAGAACCCGCTCACCGCGGTAAAGAGGGCCACCGAATTCGTGCGGCAAGTCCGGGACAGCCGGCTGCGTGAGCTCGTCCGGAATCCCCTCCAGGCGACCATCGCTGCCGTCACCCACACCCTCGAACCAGACCGGGCGCTGCCGAATAGCAGGATCGACCTCTACGACCGCTTCATGGCGTATCTCCTGGATGAAGGAGTGAGCCGTCGGGACACCTTCGCCGAGCTGCGCCGAGGGATGCGCGACGACGTAGCGCGCTTGGCCCTGCTGGATTGGCTACGGCAGCACCGGATCGATATCGTCGAACAGCTTGCCGTCCACCGGCTGGAAACCGAGTCGCCGCTTATTGACGCCGCGCACGAGTGGGTGACCGCACGGAGGCCTGACCTCCCGGAGGGTTGGAAAGAAGACCTCTACGCCATTCTGGCCGGTAGCGGCGTGTTCGTCCTGTCCGAGGACGATCTGCGGTTCAGACACCACTCCTTCGCCGAGTTTCTCGCGGCCCGGCGTCGCGCCAGCGAGATCCCGGCTGACTTCCCCGATCTCGAGCGCTGGATCGAGCGAGGGCTCAGCGGGGCGAAGCACGCGTTCGCGCTCTTCACGTTCGTTCTCTGGGGCCGGGAAAGCCACGACATCGGGCGCATCCTGCGAGCCCTTCTGCAGGGCACCAACGACCGGGTGCTCCTTGCCGGGCAGCTGCTCAGCGAGGGTATCGAGGTCGATGAGGAACTCGTCGCGGGCGTCATCGACCGGATCCTGGACCTCATGGTCTGTCAAGGCTCGCGCACCGACCCGTGGGACGACCTGGAGGCGATCGGTCAGGTGCTGAGCCTGTTCATGCCCCAAACGCTCGGCTCAGCCGCCCTCACTCGCCTGCGCACCTTGCGGGATGACGCCGACCTGGCCGAGGCCACTCGGATCGAAGCGGCGGCTGCGCTCGGCTATCTCGCAGAGGGAGACGAGGCAGTCGCCTGGCTCGAAGACTTCATTCAGGACGCCAGCGTGGCTGGGATGAAACGCGGCGCGAGTGTGTTGCGGGACCTGGCACCCGGGGGCGCGGAACGGGTCGAAAACCTGCTGGTCCGTGTCGCCGCGACGATTGAGCACGACCGCGTGCAGACCATGGCATTGATCTCGTTCCTTCTGGACGCCGATCGCACGCCGGCAGCGGCGAAGATGATCCGTGACCTGGTCAGGAAGCTGCGCTCCGCTCCTGAGACCGAAGGCGACATTCTCCCGTATACCGTCAGCGACAGCCGTCTAGCGGATCTGGTCGAAGACGGTGCGGCGAGTTGGGGTGTACTGGCCGACCTGGCCGCGCGGGCGGGGTGCCGAGACGATGCGCTGTGGGCTGCCCGTCGGGCTTTAATCTCGGCCGATCCACGTGCCGAAGAGTTCCGGACCGCCGTGGACGCCATGCTGTCCGTGGATGGCTCTGACGCGGTCGCTGAGATCGTCGTCGCCAGCGCCGGACGGCCGACCAGTCATCTAGTGGCAGCTGCCGAGGCGTTGCAACGCAAACGGAATTCATCCGCCGCGCTTGAGCTCGCTGGCCGAGCTCTCACCAACGCTCACGCAAGAGACATCGAATTCACGCGAGCTGCCCGGATCTTCACCACCTGCGGCGCCACGACCACGCTGCTGGAACAAGTGGACAACCTGCCCCACCTTGGAGCTTGGCGCCTGATCAAGATTGTTTCGTCACTACCCGATGAAGAGGAAAATCCCGTCGTTCAGGAATTCGCGCGAGCAGCACTGGTAGATGGCGCAATCGACCAGTGGGATTTTTCCCGCGCTTCCTCAGTACTGCTTCGCAAGGACGATCCCGCAACAGCTCACGTGGTCTACGAGACTAGCTTGAACCGTAGTCCCGATTTCTGGGGAAAGGCAGCCGTGGCGCTCTGTGTGTCCGGGTACGACGCACTGGGGAAAGAATTGATCGCGAAGGTGAGTTCCCACGCCGAAGCGGACACCTGGGTGGAAGTCGCCTCGGAGCTCGTCGAAAACGAGCTGCCAAGCCATGCTGAAGGTCTTCTCATGGCCGCGATTGAACACATCTCAGAATGCACCGAATTTCAGCAATGGCAACTCATCAAATCCTTGTCTGAAATAGGCCACACGACGGAGGCGGTCAACGCGGCCAAACAGGCTGTTGTCCGGAACCTCGACGGCTTCTGGCTGGGGTACTGCGTTGCCGAATGGATCCGGATTGGTGGCGTGTCCAGTGCTGAAGACATCCTGACGGAGGTGCTGACGCGTGACGTCCGCGCCGAGCACCGCATGAAGGTCGGGGATGAGTTCGCCAAGGCCGGTTTGCCCGCCCATGCAATCACCGTCTGGCTGCACGTGCTCCGATACCACGGCGAAGCAGTCGATCAGGGAGTGTTGGCGGCATCCTGCCTGGTGAAATGCGGTCGCCGCGGCGACGCTTCCGCGTTGCTTACCGAGGCTCTCGCCGACAGGCATGTTCCGTCCGCGACGCGCGGTCGGCTCCATGCCCTGAAGGCTTGGCTCACGGCGTAGCCAATGTCATACGCTTCCGGTTCGTGTGGCGTCCAGAAGAATCTTGCGGGCGAATTTTCGTCGAGCGTTGCGTACGGTCTTGAAGACAACGCTGCAAGTTCCACTGAGTCGACGGTGGTCGTCGGGCGACATGTCTGCTTACGCCCAGGCTTCACATGCTCGTGCCCGACGCTAGATTCCGGGGCCGCCAACGATTCTATTGGGTTGCTCACCAGGCGCGTGTGGCTAGTGAGCGAGTCCCTGAGGGACTTGTACTCCCACACCAATGACCAGCATGTTTGCAAAAAAGAACTCTCGGCCGGACGAGAAGGCGCTGGTCAGAGACCAGACTGTGTGTCCGAGGACGATCTTGCACGTTAACCACACGCCTGCGGCTGCCGCGTTGACCTGCAGGTTCTCACCAACTGAACCCGAAGCCACCCCGCGCTCATGGGGTAATTGAGTGTCCGAGACGATCTTGCACGCCACCCACCACACTCGGACTCGGCTGACGTAACGCGTGCACATGGTCCACTGACAAGCGCAGAGGAGGTCAGCGGCGCCTGGTCGATTTTCCGCCGCGACCGGTCGACTTTCTTCGCGCGCCGCCTCGGCCACGTCACTCAGGCCTTGCCTAAGAGGCAAACATCGCGCCTAGCCCGGTAGCGATCCCCTTAACGCTTAGCGTTCGCCGAAGACCGGCGGCACCAGTGCGACCACGACTACGACGAGCCGCCACACCGTGGCGACGATTTCGAGGCCGCTCTACACAACGTCGCTGAAGCTATTCGCTACTCTGACGAAACCGGCAAATCGGAAGCGCCCTCGGTCAGCGTCAGCGACCAATCCGGCGCGGATCCCGTGGCGATCCCGCGAAGCGCGCTCACCACGGGTGACGGGGCGTTTCATTACGTCTACGCGGTGGCAACCGGGGACTGCGGAAGCTCCAGTAGAGCAGTCACGGAACTCCAGTGCGTCGTAGATAAGGTCAGCAATCAGCACCAGTCGACACCAGTGCTCCGTAACCGCGGGACCTGAGCCAGTAAATGCAACATAAGGTTTAGCAGGCATGATGACTAAACCAACCGGCCGCGAGTCATGTCCTGAGATCCCGATGCCCCCAGCTCCAAGAGCCTCGAGCAGCCGACGGTCCACAGTCGCCCTTTGCGCCAATGGACCACAGTGCGGTTGCACGATTGCCGAACTCGCCGGAATCGTGCATCGCAGGCTGGTGCGAACCACCCCGATTCAACGTGGCTTTGAGTGCACCGCGGAAAACGAAGCTATCAATTACGAAGTAAATTCACTAAAGGAAAGTTACCATTACGTCAAATTCACGCATTACGTTCATGATGGCATCAATGAATTCCAATCCCAACGCCTCCCTAGACGAAGCGAAGTCGCCCCATTGCACCCCGATCAGCGATTTAGCCCCAGCGCTGGAACGGATACAATCGGCAACGGTGTCCAAGTTCGAGCCGAAATAACCACCAGGACCATTTACCGCCTCACCGAGGGCGCAATAGAATTCGGCCTTTGTTGAAAGACGGGCCCCGTCGAGGCGCACAACATCGTCACCTCCGTAGCGAGCAGCCCGATGACCGGTTGCGAACCACGAGTTCTGCACGACGTGTAGCCACGAATCCTGCTCACTCGTCGACAGGTTAAGCCATTCTCCTTCACGAACGGGGACCCCAGACGCCCAGCGTCGCCAGATTGCTCCAGCCTCAGTAGACTCACAGCGATTACCGAAGAATCGAAATTCAAGCGTGGATTTATTACCGCGCCAAGATGCCGTCTCCCCACTACCAAAGAACACTCGACCAATGAAATACTCACCAATCTTTTCTCGTCGATTATTCATAATGAGGAGAACCGCGTCGTCGGTCCTTCGCGGTGCATCGTCGCCTACTTGAGCATTCAGAAAGGAAACTTCGCCATGGCCTTCGCTTGACGAAACAAAGAATCCCCTTACGTCTTCGGCTTCTGCGAGAATTTTTTCCTGTCGCTCGTCAATCAGCCGATACAACAGTACTCTTTCACGGCCTACTTCTTTGATATCGCCAATATTATTCATAAATTATCATTTCCATCCAGAATCGGGGAAATGTGGCGCACTAAAGCGCTTAATGTCCTCGTAGTGACGTATCGACCAGCCGTACACCTTTACACCGTTGGGAAATTCCTTCTCCAAGATTCTTTCGTTCTCAGGCCCGCCAGGAACCCGATACTCCTTGGCTCCCGCCCACCAAGGGTTCTCCCGTCCCCGGCAGGTGTCATGTGATGCGATCTTACCCGCCTTCACATCATCGTAGGCCGAGGCGATCTTGTTGTTCATCCCGTTGGGCAAGGGATCCGACAGCTTCCCGCTGGGGCAGCTGGCGTTGTGGACGAGCACCGGACGATCGCCCGCCACGAGGTAGTACGTGTGATCAGTTTCGACCGTCAAGTTACGCACGCGCGCCGGGGCATCCCAATGACGGCTGTTGGTGACCTCGACTGTTGTGCCATCGTCATTGCGGAGCCGGTCACCGGCGTTGAGATCTGCTGCTTGAACCCACCGTCGACGGTCCGGCTCCCAGAACGGATGACCATCGGTCGCGATAATCGGCGACTCGCCGGCCACCGTGATTTCCACCAGGTGCTTCCAGCCTTGGCCCGCGATCGTCGCGACGACCTCGCGCGACATACTGCGCCCGGTCTCCACGTCAGCGGCCAGCACCCGATCACCCAATCGCACGTCCTCGATTGGACGGCGTTGGCCGTCGGCCATCAGCACCAATGTACCCTGGTGCGAAGCTGTTGCACCCGGTCACGCTGGACAATCGCTGCTCCGCGGCCTCAACCGCTCGCAGATCAGCCATCGCCTTGTCCCGACCCCGGATCCACGACAGCGTGTCCTTGAACGCCGTGACGATCTTCTCGACGATCTTCCCGCCCTTGAGGATCTTGCCCCAGGGCAGCGCCGTCAGGACTTCCCAGCCGCAGGCAGCGAGGTTGAAGTTCTTGATGCAGTTGTCGACGATGCCCTTCACACCGATGATCTCCTGCAGGATGTCACCGCCGACCTGGATGGCGATGTCGACCCAGCTGCGCTTGTCGGCGGCGGCCTTCTTGGCCTCCTCGTACTCGGCTTGGCTCAGGCCGGCGTCCTTCAGCGCCTGGTCGTGAGCCTACGCGTCGCCGCCCCCGCCGATGCCCCACGGCGGGTCGATCCAGATGCGGTAGACGAACACCTGCACAACCCAGTAGGTGACCGCGACCAGCATGAGCACGGGGAAGAACAATGAGGCCGCGACCAGCGCCCACAGCATGACGGTCACGGCCATCCGCTTCTGGACCGACACCGTCTTCCAGAACAGGCCGTTCGGGTCGGAGTTCGTGACCGGCGAGTTGTTCCCGTAGGCGTACCCGTTGAGCTGCTGCGGGTCGTCGAGATCCATGACCGGGTCGGCGGAGATGAAGCGTCCGGTTTCGGGGTCGTACTCGCGCGCGCCGAGGTTCGTCAAGCCGCTCTCGTCCTTGGTGCCGCCGACGAAGCCCTTGTCGTCGACCCACGACGAAGGCTGATCACCGCGCGGATTGCCGAACGGGTCCTGCCGACGGGATTTGGCCTCCAGCGTGCGAGCGTCCACGGTCATCGACGTCGTGCCCTGGTACCTCGATGGCATGGAGCTCGGGCTCCAGAACACGACCAAGGAGCTCACCGCACGTCGGTGCTACGACCACGGCGGCGCCGACGTCGCCGTGCGGACATCCGAGAACGCCGGCGGTCTGTCCTGGCTGATGGATGATCACGGTACGGCACGGTCACGTTCGACGGCGTGTTCGTCACGATCACCCGCGGGAAGGCCGGCCGTTTGCTGACCGGTTCGGCGGAGAAGCGCATCCACATCAAGAACATCACAGGGATCAACTTCAAGCCGGCGAACGCCTTGATTCAGGGGTGGATCGAGTTCACCGTGCCCGGTGGTCAGGAACGCCGAGGCCGTCAGGGAAGCCGGTCTCAAACCACCGGCCGCGATGAGAACGCGATCCTGTTCTTGAAGAAGTCGAACGCCGAGTTCGTCGCGCTCAAGGACGCGGTCTACGCGGCGCAGGCGCGACTGCTCTGACGGGCACGGTCGCCGCTAGGGCACGGCCGACTCAGCCAGTCTGGGCGAGGTCGCTCTGCACACGTAAGAGCGTGGCGCGGGCGTCCTCGCCCTCGGCGTCGGCGGTCCAGAGCGCGGCGAGGTAGTCGCGGTAGAGCTGCACGTCGTCGGCATCGCGGGTGGTGAGTTCGGTGTGCAGCACCTCGATGTAGAGCAACCCGTCGTCGAACAGCCAGAAACCATGCTGGGCGGGTGCCGGAAGATCGATGCCACTCGGCACGATCCCGAACCGCACGTTCGGCAGCTGCGTCACCGCGATCAGTCGGTCAATCTGGCCGGCCATGGTGCAGCCGAGGCAACGCCGCCCCGTAGAGCATTCTCGACAATGAGAAGTTCGATCGTTTTCGTTTCGTCGTACAGGATCTGCTGCCGCTGCATGCGCGCGGCGACGGCGGCGTCGATGTCGTCGCCTGCGCCCCGGAGCGCAGCGCTCTTCTCGAACACGGTTCGTGCGTAGCCCGGTGTCTGGACCAGACCGGGAAGGACCGCGGTCTCGAAGCATGCGATCTTGCGGGCCGCCTGCTCCAGCTCGGCGAACGAGCGCTGGGCGCCCTCGTGGCCGCCTGTGCGAATGCGAGCTTTCCAGCGGGCCTGGTCGAGCCGGATCGCCTGTAGCTCTCGCAACAGATCGTCGCGCTCGTCGTCGGATACGCCGAGGACCCGGGCCCACTCGGTGAGCTCGGGTTCGGTGATCGGCTGGCGCCCGCGCTCAATGAGCGAGATCTTCATCGGCCCCCAGCCGAGCATTTCGGCGAGCGCCTTGCCGGTGATCTTGGGCGTGTGCGCGATGCGGTGCTGCCGGAGTCGATCGGCGAATTCCAGCAGTCGGCCGTTCGGGTCTCCGGTCACGGGCTCCTCGTCGAAGGTGCGAACTGTTTGTCGTGCGGCACGGCGACCGGCCAGACGATGTCACGCCACCGCCGGTGCTGCGCGACCGTAGCGGGATCGTCGGCCAGCTCGGCGCCGGCCACGCCGTTCTCGTCGAAGTGCACCGTGGCGACGAGCCGGTCGTCGAAGAGGTAGAAGTCCTCGTGGGGGGCGCCGAGCTTGCGGGCGTGCTCCTCGCTGATCCAGCGGATGTCTTAGCCCGCCTCAATGTTGAAAGGCGTGAGCTCGAACATCCACCGCGGGTACTCGGTCGGCGGGTCGGTCAACATCCGCGCCCGCTCCCACGTCTTCCCGGCGGCGCGTTGCGCGCGGATCTGCTCCAGCCACGGTCGCATGAATGCGTGGTCGACGCGCCCGCCACGCCAGACCTGCAACGGCTCCCGCTCCTCGGGCTCCCGGTAGGTGCCCTGACACTCCCACCGCCACGCCGAGCACTCGAAGCTCCGGAGCAGGTCGGCGAACTCGGGCCCGGGCTTGACCCAGGTCATCGGCTGACGGCCTCGGCGAGCTGCTGCAGTTTCCCGGCCGAGGCGGGGTCTACGATAAAGTCGGGCCGGTCTTCGTCGGCGAAGGCGATCCGTTGCAGCGCTTCGATGTCGACGAACGGGAGCAGCGCGGCCGGGATCTCAACGGCGGACTCGTGGGCCGGGATGCCGTTGCCGCGTGCACGCACGGTCTCCAACGCGACGGGGTCGGTGACGGTGGTGCCCTGGATGACCAGCGTGCCGCGGTCCGTGACGAACAGCGTCGGACAGCCGCCGGTGTTTGAACTGGTGCCTGCGAACGCCATGGCGTGATCAGTCATGTTGCGTCTTCCTTGATCAGCTAGGCGTCCATTGTGGTCAGGCCGTAGCAGAGACTACCACCGGAAGACAGGTGAATATCAGCCGATCACGCCCGATGACATGCGCGACGCGTAGTCCGTTCGTGTGGGTACTTGATATTTCGTGCGATATCACTTGCCTGACGAAGCCTTCAGCACGAGCCTTGGTCGCATGAGCGCGCTCATCCACATCGACCCGGCTGCGATCCATCCGGTGATCGACGGCGTGTGGCACCGAACAGCCCTCGCCGCGGTCCCGGCGCCCGGCGAGGGGATCACGATGCTGTGCGGCGCGACGGCCGCCGCGGAATTCGAGCGGCTCGACCAGCGCACCGCGAACGGGGTTCCGACGCAGTGCCCGTACTGCGATGTGGCGTACCGGCGCGCGCGCTCGGCTGTGCGATTCCGCCGAACCACCCCGGCCTGCACTGCACCCCTGGCCGGCGGGTTCCACGACCCTGCGACTCCTGATCTCCCGGCCGCCGTGCTGGTTCCCCGACGAAGGCACGGCGGCCGGGTTCCACCGAGACACTCGCCCCGACGCGTGGCCGCTTACGCGGTTGGCGCTGGCGCAGGGGTGCCGCGCTTCTTGGCTTCGGCGGTGAGATGGCAGCCGGTTCGGACAAGAAGGGTGGTATTGACCGCCGTACCGATGTTGAGTTCGGCTTGATACCGGTCGCGGAACACAACCTCGTGGTCATTAGGGCGGCTGACGATCACCTGCCCAGAGTCAAACCCGTAACCTTGCGCGACACCATGCACCACGTTCACAGCTTTATCCCACTGGGCATCGGGAATATTTCCCGCCGCCATCCAGTTTGGCAGGCCACGGACTTCGCCGTCAGCTCCGAGCCCCGGGTACCCGGCACCGCATGCACTGCCCGCGATTTGTGTGCGCTGTTGCCATGTGAGCGCTGGAAAAGTCGCAGTGAGTGCGCCGCGAATCTTCTGGTCCATCTCTTGATACCGGGCGGCTTCTTGCTCGATGTCCGGACGCTGCATGAGTTCGTTGAACTGTTGCGTCGTAGAATTTTGCTCGTTATTCACGGCTGCTCCCTGGCCGCTACAGCTGATCAAAGACAAGGCGAGGACCGTGCCGACAGCTGCGCGCGCGGCGTGGATGTTCATGCGGACAGGCGACCTCTTCGTCATCGGTGCGTCGGGATCTGTGCCGGCGGAGGCGGTGGTGGCGCGACGTAGTTGATGCGCAAGTCGGGGCGGCCCGCGCTGATCGCGGCTATGTTGTATTGAGATGTGGACCCGTTGGTGAGGTATTCGCTGTGGCCGTGAGTACTGCTGGTAGGCCCTTCCACACCGACTCCACTTTCGGTACTGGCGCGGTCGACGCCCGGCATGTCGTAGGGCGAGACACCGAAATGCTTCGCGATATCGAGTTTGGGTACCGCGTCCTGATCAGCCCCGGCGGCGAAGAGGTGCCCGACGGGCACGTGTAGGTCGCTGCGCTGCTGGGCGTCGAGGCCTGGCGAGCCGAACACAACTGCATCGTGAACTGGTGTCTGCTGCTGCAACGCGATGCCGGTAGTGAGGCTGCCGTAGGAGTGGCCAAGAGCAGTCAAGTGCAGCGGCTGATTCTGGGCATCGTGTGATGCGCCGATCCCGTCGAGAAAGCCGTCGAGCTTCCGTGCGCCGACCTGCGCGAGGTCGCCGGAGATCACCGACTTCCCCCCGTTCAGGATGTCATCGTTCTGGGGCGCCTCGTAACCGATCCACGTCACCGTCGCCGCCCCGCCTCCATCGCCGTACCGGTCGGCGATGTTCTGGGTGTGTTGTTGCAGGTTTTGCATGTCGGCATCGTAGTTTCCGAGCGAGCCGTTGACCGTAGAGGTGAAACCTGGAGTAAACACGGCGACATGCTTCGCGGTGTCGATATTGCCGACGGATACGGCCGCTTTCAAGCGCTCGCCGGTAGTGTCCAGCGTCAGCAGCTGTCGTTCACCGGGCCGATGAAGCGTCTCTTCGATCTTGTTCAGCGAATCCAGTTTCGCCTCGATCTTGCGTACATCGGCGAGTGCGTCGGCCACCATATTGGGTGTCGGGAACGGCTGATCTTTCGCCAGCGCCAGCATTTCCCGCGAATGCTCCAACTCCCGTTCCAGCATGGCACGCTCGGACGGCATACGGGCGATGTTGGCTTGGGAGCGCACGCTGCCGGGCAGCCCGTCGCGGTTGCCGAGCCAGTCAGGGTGATCACGAAGCAGGATCGCCTGCCCCGCGGTCGAGAGGGTGGCCCACCAGGCCGCGTTCTCGGCCGGGGTCGCATGGGGTGGGGGTTCGGGCAGGGTGAGCCCGGGATCTTTGACTCCGTCTGCGGCAGCGGCGGCGACCGTGGATTCGTCGCCGGTACCGAACTGGCCTGCCGCTGCCCGGTGCAGCACCGAGGCCAGGTCGGTGTCGATGTCATCGGCGGTGCGCAGGATCTGCGCGACGTCGTCCACCAGCTGGGTGTGGGTGCGTGCCCGGTCCTCGGGGCTCAGGTCCGGGGGCACTTGCTGTCCGGCGAAGGCGTCGGCGACAGCACCGGCGTCGGTGATCTGGTAGCCGTACTTGTGGGCCAACTCCTCCGCATTGGTGAGGGCGCTCTGGACACCCGTGATGGCGTCGGCGGCTTGCGCGATCGTTTTGCCGAGGGCTGCGGCTCCCGCGGCGACGGTATCCAGCCCGCGTGTCAGGGCGCGGTGCTGGGCGGCGGCGTTGTCAGCGGCATCGCCGCTCCATCCCACGACGGGGAGGGTCTTGGCGAAGTCGTCCCCGTCATTGATCAGGATCTGGGTACGAGCCTGCAGCAGCGAGAAAATGTCCTCCAACGCGGCGGGGCTCCAGGCCCGGACATCGGCGAGCGACACCATCAGCGCGGCCCTCTCATCCCCGGCGCCGCCCGCGGGAACACCCCAGCCAGTGCATGATCGCCCTGACGGCAGCGGTCAGCCGCCGTGCCCAGGTGCTCGGCCAGCCGCTGCGCTTCCTCGCACCACTCCGTGAACGTGGCCGCCAACGCCTCCCGGCACCGCCCCGCCGCGGCCGCAGCCTTGCCCCCGGGCACCGCCGCAGCCACTCGCCCGGCCGGCTCAGCGCAGTCAGCACCACGCAGGCCGTCCACCTTCTCCCCGGCCGCCCGGCCCGCCGCACTGAGCGCGTCGGGCACCGCCGTGAAGCCTCCCGACGCCATCGCCCCGCCTCCCCTGCCACCAAGCCCTGTCGCCAGTGGCGTCGTGTCACCGCATGGTTACCGTATGACAGTGATCACGCCGGGTTCAACGCCACAGGTCACGGACGCTACGCGGTGGCCCAGGCCCCCGCGAGCGACGAGGCGCCGCCGGATCGGGTCCGGGATCGCGTCTACCAGCAGCCGCTCAACGCGCGGCCGCAGGGACAGGTGACGGGCCCGGGCATCATTCCGCAGAACGGCACGAAGACCAAGGACACCGGCCCGTCCGACGAACCAGTGACGACGCCGACGCCGTTGCCCAATCCAGCAGCCACCCCACCGACGTTCACCCCGCCGGTGCAGCCGGGTCCGTAACGCCGCCATCCGAGCGCCTGCCTGCACCGCGACCGGGAAATCGGTAGCCACGGCGCAAGACGTCGGTGGAGTTCACCTCGACGAGCGAGTCGTGCCCCAGGTTCGCAACGGTGTGCGTGAACGCCAGGTGGTCGTCGTCGTAGAAGCGGACGGAGCCTTGGGCGAGACTGCCATCAGCAGGGCGGCGTCCGCCGCGAAGACGGAGGCGCTCAGCGGCGCTTCCCAGCCGAGGGACAGCGCCATCGACGGTGCGAACACCAGCAGCAGCCTGACGTTGTGGTCTGGCAGCCGGGGTTGCCCGAGCGGGCGGTGCCGCTGGCGTTCGTGGGGCCACCGTTCCGGTCGGACAAGCTGCGGCGACTCGTACTCCGCACCGAGCAGCGCGCGGCCGGTCACCCGCCGGCCGACCGCGAGAGCGAGGACGTCACGGGCCTGCTCGACGAACCCCTCACGATCGACGCACCGCCGACACGGTGTGTGCCGAGTTCTGGTGGCGACCTGCGCGAGGACCACCCGGCGCCGCACTCGTGGAGGTCGGGGACGCGGACGAAGAGCTGCCAGGGCGGGCGGGCACCTTGACCACCGCGGGCGGCGCCGAGCCACTTCGCGCGGTCCAGCGTCGCGTACGTGTCCCTCACCGGGCTTCCGCCGAGTCGCACCGCGCTGGCGTGGCACGCCGACGAGACCGACCCGGCCTGCCACGCGTTAATCGAAGCCGCGCGGGAAGTGGCCGCGCGCAGCTGAATGCCCAAACCGGACAAGCGCGGCTGTGCACTCAGCACAAGCTCACGCCAGTCGCAGGGCCATCAACAGCGTCGCACGGACGTGCCCGTCCTGCAGGTCGAGCGCGAGCAGCTCCCGGATCCGCTTCAGCCGGTACGCGAGCGTGTTGCGGTGGATGAACAGCTCGGCGCAGATCGCCGGTGTCGCGCCGCTGTGGCGCAGGTACGCCTCGAGCGTGGTCAGCAGCTCCTCCGATCGCGCGAGCGGCGCGACGAGCCGCTGGGCCAGGCTGATCGCACCGGGGTGGCGCAGCGTGTCGACCACCGCGTCGAAGTCCAGCTGCGGCGCGGCGCGCACGCCGGACGGACCCAGCGCGCGCCGGCACATCCGCAGCACGAGGCCGAGTTCCGCGGCGTTCTCCGCGGTCGCGACCACCGCGGACACCGACCGCGCCTGCCCGAGCGCCGAGCGCGCCGCCGACAGCAACTGCGCGGGCTCCAGCGACTCGCTCTGCAGCAGGATCGTCGAGAGGTCCGGCTCCTCGACGAACCGCATCGCCGAGAACTCCCCCGCCAGGATCACGCGGGCACGCCACGACACCGACCGCAGGTACGTCGTGGACATCCCCGCTTCGGCTTGCAGCACGACAACGCCCGTGCGCTGGTACGGCTCCAGCTCGGCGTCGCGGGCCAGCGCGACCAGATCGGCCGTCGGCACGGCATCGTTGCCGTAGACGGCTTCGGTCAGCCGGCCCGCGTTGCGCGAGTGCGCGACGCCCGCGGAACCGAGTGTGGTGCTGAGCTGCATCGACACGACGGCGGCGACGGGCGCGAGCAGCGTCCGGATCGTGGTCTGCGCATCGGTTTCCTCGACGACCAGCCGGAAGCGGTCGCGGTTGCTGCCCGGCAGCGTGAACTCCGTACGCGCCGCGAGCGCGCCCTCGCCACCCGCCGCGAGTAAGGTCGCGCCGGTCGAGTCCTGAATGGACACCCGAGCGCCGACGACCTCGCTGATGCGGTGCAGCACGTCCTGCATCGTGCCCTGATCCGCCGCGATGCGCGTGCAGTCGTCGGCCAGCTCCGAACCACGGCGCAGGGCTTCGTAGCGCTCGGCCGAAAGGCGGTCCTGCACGTCGCGCTGGACGAGCACGAACGGCACCTGGTCCGGGATCACCAGCAGTGGCACCCCGCGGTTCTCGCACGCGACCACGAGCCCTTCCGGCAGCGCCGCGTGCGCCGGCCCGAGCCCGAACGCAAGCGCCGCGATGGGCACGTTCGCGAGCCGTTCCACGTAGGCGTCCCAGATCCGGACGTCCGTGACGTTCAAGGCCATCCCGGACGTCAGCATCAGCGCGCCCGGGGTGAGGAACGGCGACGGGTCGATCGACTCCGTCGGCGCGCACCACGTGATCGGCCTCGCCAGGGCGCCGGGCGGGCCTTCGACGCGGATGTCGATGCGGCGCTCGGGATCTTCGAGCATGTCGGCAACACGCACCCGGGCAGCGTAGAGCACTCAGCACAACCCAGCCCAGACGATTAGGTCACTCTGACCAATGTGCCCGCCACCACATGCTGCCTACTGTTACCCACCATGACCGCGACCCTGAATTCCGACATGGGCGAAGGACTCGGCCTGCACAGCTTCGGCAACGACGAAGCGCTCCTCGACCTCGTCGACGTGATCAACCTGGCCTGCGGCTTCCACGCGGGCGATCCCGACGTCATGAACGCGACCGTCGCCGCCGCCGTCGCGCACGACGTCCGCATCGGCGCGCACCCCGGGCTGCCCGACCTGACCGGCTTCGGCCGGCGACGCATGGTCCTGACTTCCGAAGAGGTCGAGTCGATCGTGCTGTACCAGGTGGGAGCGCTCACGGCGTTCCTGACCAAGCACGGCGCCCCGCTCAACCACGTCAAACCCCACGGCGCGCTCTACGGCATGCTCGCCGGCGATCCCGACCTCATGGCCGGTGCGGCCCGCGCGGCGAAGGTCTTCGGCGTACCGTTCTTCGGCATCGCCGGCACCGCACACGAGACGGTGTGCGCCGAGCTCGGCGTGCCGTTCGTGGCCGAGCTCTACGTCGACCTGAACTACGACGACGAGGGCAACCTGATCATCCTCCGCCGTCCCGGACGCACCGACCCGGCCGCCGCGGCCGAGCGCGTCGGCCGCGCGCTGAAGGGCCGGCCCGTGCTGTCGGTCGGCGGCGCGGAGCTGGACATCCGCTTCGACAGCGTCTGCGTGCACTCCGACGCCCCCAACTCCCCCGAGGTCGCCGCGGCCGTGCGCGCCGTGCTCGACGAGAACCAGTGAAAGGCAGGCCCGTGTCCGACATCCTCTCTCCGCTTCCCGGCATCTTCTACACGCGTCCCGGGCCCGACAAGGAGCCGTTCGTGCAGCCCGGCGACCGCATCGAGGCCGGCGCCGCCGTCGGCATCGTCGAGGTGATGAAGCAGTTCACCGAGATCCGCGCGGAGACGGCGGGCACGGTCAAGTCGATCAACGTCGTGGACGGGGGCACGGTGACACCCGGCGAGGTCCTCGTCGTGGTGGAGGACTGACGGGTGCGCAAGCTCCTCATCGCCAACCGCGGCGAGATCGCCGTCCGGATCATGCGCACCGCCCGCGAGCTGGGCCTCACCACCGTCGCCGTGTGCAGTGAAGCGGATCGCGATTCGCTCGCTGCGCGGACCGCCGACGAAGCCGTGGTAATCGGCCCGCCGCCGGCCCGCGACAGCTACCTCGACCAGGACGCCGTGCTGAAGGCGGCGCGCGACACCGGCGCCGACGCCGTGCACCCCGGTTTCGGTTTCCTGTCCGAGAACGCCGATTTCGCGCAGGCCGTGCTCGACGCCGGGTTCACGTGGGTCGGCCCAGCGCCCGACGCGATCCGGCTCATGGGCGACAAGGTCGCCGCCCGCGAAGCCGCTCGCAAGGCCGGGGTGCCGGTGCTGGCCGGTTCCGGCGGACCGCTCGACCCGGACGCCGACCCGCTCGCGGTCGCCCGCCAGGTCGGTTTCCCGTTGGTGCTCAAGGCGTCCGCTGGTGGCGGCGGCCGCGGCATCCGCCTCGTCACCGATCCGACCGACTTCCTCTCCGCGCTCGACCTCACGCGGTCCGAGGCGCGGGCGAGCTTCGGCGACGACACGATGTACCTGGAGCGGTTCGTCGAACGCGCGCGCCACGTCGAGGTGCAGGTGCTCGGCGACGGCGAACGCGTGATCCACCTCGGCGACCGTGACTGCTCGATGCAGCGCCGCTCGCAGAAGGTGCTCGAGGAGGCCCCCGCGCCCGACCTGCCCGACGAGGTCCGCGAACGGATCCGCCACTCGTCGGTCGATCTCGCGCAGGCCTGCCAATACCGCGGGGTCGGCACGGTCGAGTTCCTCTACGACCCGGTGCACCACGAAGCGGCGTTCATCGAGATGAACACGCGGCTGCAGGTCGAACACCCCGTGACCGAGCTCGTGACGGGTATCGACCTCGTCGAGCAGCAGCTGCGGATCGCTCGCGGCGAACCGCTCGGCCTCGCCCAGGACGACGTCACGTTCACCGGGCACGCCTTCGAATCGCGCATCAACGCCGAAGACCCCGACCGCGGGTTCATGCCGAGCCCCGGCACGGTCGAAACCCTGACGTGGCCGTCCGGTGCGCGGGTGGACAGCGGGGTCGAGGCGGGTGACGCGGTGACGCCGTACTACGACTCGATGATCGCCAAGCTGATCGTGCACGGCCCCGACCGCGCCGCAGCGATGGCGCGGATGACCGAGGCGCTGCGCGGCGTCGAGATCACCGGGATCGCGACGACGATCGGCCTGCACCTGACCCTGTTCGCGCGGCCCGAGTTCGCCGCGGTCGAGCACCACACGAAGTTCATCGAAACGGCTCCTGGACTGCTGAAGGAGAAGGCGTGAGCGCACCACAGACCCTGCCCGCCCAGGCCCGCTACACGTGGGGCGGCGACGAGTTCCTCTTCGTCGAGATCGCGGAGGAGATGAGCCTGCCGGGGAACCTGCGGGCCATGGGCATCGCACGCGCGCTGGCCGCGAAGTCCCTCGACGGCGTGGTCGACATCTGCCCTGCCAACGCGTCGCTGCTCATCCGCTTCGACCCCGACGTGGTGGCGCCGGCCGACCTGGAGACCACCGTCCGGGAGCTGGAAACCGAGACGCGGCGGCAAAGCAACACCGTGCTGTCGACCCGGATCATCGAAGTCCCCGTGTGGTACGACGATCCGTACACCCACGAGGTCGGCGCGCGGTTTCGCGAGGGGTACCACCAGGACCCGAGTGGCAATGACCTCGACTACGCGGCGCGGATCAACGACCTCGACGGCGCGGCCGAGTTCATCCGGCGCCACCACACGAACCCGTGGATCGTCTCGATGGTCGGGTTCGTCGCCGGCCTGCCGTTCCTGTTCCAGCTGGTCGAGCGCGACAAGCAGCTGGAGGTGCCGAAGTACCTGAGCCCGCGCACGGACACCCCGAAGCTGACCGTGGGTCACGGCGGGTGCTTCGCCTGCATCTACTCCGTGCGCGGCGCGGGCGGTTACCAGATGTTCGGCATCGCGGCGGCGCCGATCTTCGACCCGGCGCAGAAGCTGGCCGACTTCGCCGATTCCATGGTGTTCTTCCGGCCCGGCGACATCGTGAAGTTCACGCCGGTGTCCGAAGAGGAGTACCGCGCGATCGAAGCCGAAGTGGCAGCAGGCACGTACCGCTACCGGATCGTGCCCGTCGAGTTCGACACCGAGCGGGCCGTCGCCGACCCCGAGGCCTACAACGCCATCCTGCTGGAGGTGCTCCGTGGCGAGTGAGCGCGCGATCGAGATCAGCCAACCCGGACTGGCTACGACCGTCCAGGACCGCGGCCGCATCGGCTACTACGACCTGGGCATCCCGCAGGGCGGGGCGCTCGACCAGTACTCGGCGGAGCTGGCCAACGCGCTGGTGGGCAACCGCGACGGCGAGGCGCTGCTCGAGTGCACGTACCTCGGCCCCGTGCTGCGCGCCCGCGGCCCGCTGGAGGTCGCGGTGACCGGCGCGCCGGTGCCGGTGAAGGTCAACGGTGAGGAACGTCCTCAGTGGACCCGCCTGGCGCTGGCCGACGGCGACGAGCTGTCCTTCGGTTACATCGGCGGCGGCTCCCGCTACTTCCTCGCGTTCTCCGGTGGCATCGACGTGCCCGCGATGCTCGGCAGCCGTTCCACCTATGTACTCGGTGCCCTCGGCGGGTTCCAGGGCCGGAAGCTGGAATCGGGGGACGTCGTGCCGATCGGCGCGCCGGCGAACCCGCCGCCCGGCGACACCGTCGCCGAGGACCACCGGCCGGTTTTCGGCCCGCAGCAACAGGTCCGCGTGATGCTGGGGCTCTACGACCACCGCCTCACCGAACGCGGCCTCGCCAACCTGACCGAGCAGGAGTGGACGCTCACCCCGGTCGCCGACCGCGCCGGCCTGCGCTATGACGGCCCCGGCGTCGAGTGGCGCGAACGCGTGCAGCCCTTCGGCGCCGGCTCCGACCCGTCGAACATCGTCGACGCCGGTTACGCTGTGGGCTCCATCCAGATCCCCGGCGGCACGCAACCCATCATCCTGCACCGCGACGCCGTCTCCGGTGGCGGCTACGCGATGGTGGCCACGGTGATCAGCGCCGACATGGACGTCGTGGCCCGCGCCGCGCCGGGCACGAAAACCCGCTTCGTCCCCGTCGACCTCGACACCGCGCTGGTCGCCCGCAAGGACCGCGCGCAGCGCCTCGCGGCGGCGATCAGCTCGCTCGGCTGAGCGCGCCCCAGGTCACGAGCGGACCCGCCGTTCTGGGCGGACCAGCGACACGGCCGTGTCGACCGCGGCGGCCACGTCGTCATCCGGCGGGCAGAGCAGGGACCGGCCGGCGATCAGGCCGCGGACGCCGGGCTGCGCGAGAGCGGCTAGCCAAGATACGACGCGTACGCCGCACCCAGCGCAACCAGCCCCGTCGCCCCACGCTGAATCCACAACGACCACGGACGGCCGGGTAACCGCCTTGCTCCAGTCGGGTGACCGTCAACTTGCTCCTGAATCGCCGTGGCCGTACCCCTCATCACCTCGGCGAGCACGGCGGCAGCTCACGATCCCCATCACCGCGGAAAACCGCAGCTCAGAGGCCATTTCTACTGATGCAGATGTCGTCCGAACCCGCCCCGGGATTCGAACTCACACTCACGGTTGGTGCGCAAGCCCGACTGCCGAACGTGTCGGAGAACGGTCGTCGTCGCCGGTGAGGTCGCCGTACGCCGGCGACGACGGCGACCTCACTCGGCGTCTCGTCAGTCGGCGGTGGCTGCGGTGGTGAGCTGTGGTTGTCGGGGGATTTTGTTGGCTGCGCGCCATTGGCGAAGGATGCGTCGCCCGTAGTTGTCTGTGCCGGCGATGCGGTCGAGTTCCGCGCCGGACGGTGTGTGTCCTGCTGCGGTTCGGCTGATGTAGTAGGCCCACATGCGCTGCTCGGCGGTGCACTGGTTGGACCCACTGCCGGAGGCCGGTACAGAGCGCAGGCGGACGACGTCGCTGGTCTCGATACTGCGGTCACCGTCGAGACTGCTCTCGTCCTGCTGCTGCTCCGCCCGGGCACTCTCGGTGTCGGTGCGGCGTTTGAGCGCGCCGTTGAGCAGCTCGACTGCAAGCAGCAGGACCAGCGGCGGACAGGCAGCGACGGTCACCTGCAGCACGCTGAGCATGGGCGCCGAGCCGATGTTGGCGACCAGGGACAGGCAGATGCCGAAGACGAACGCAGCCACGCGACCCACCGCCCCGAGACTTGGCCGCCCGATGGGTCTTCCACAGCTCGACAGTCGCGATGGTCAGCAGGCCATCGACGAGCAGTGGCCAGATCGAGGCGGTCGCGGTGTCGGCTCCGAAGCGGAGGGCGAACTCGCGTCCGTGCCGGTAGGACGCGTAGGCGGCACCGAGCGCGACCAGGCCGGTGCATATGCACTGGATGAACAGTGCGACGTCCCGGAGGATCCCGCGGATGAGGCGTGTCATGTCCGCACCGCCTTCCCTGCCAAGAAAACGGGTCCGCCCGCGGGTGCGGTCATGACCTTTCGGGCGAGTGGGTGGGGTTCGCCGGTCAGGGTTTGCAGGGCGGTGGCGATGTCGGTCAGGTCGGCTTTGATGTAGGTGATGGTCGCGCTGTCGGAGGCGTCGGCGTGGCCGGCGAAGGCGTGCGCGGTTGCGTAGCCGAAGTGCCGCTCGACCCAGGTCAGGGTGGTGTGGCGTAGCCAGTGGGTGGAGATGTTCTGGGTGCGGACCGAGGGGATGTGGCGGCCGAGGCGGTTCCAGAGGTGGTCGTAGCGGCGTTTGGTGATCGGCTCCCCCGTCCGATACCGCAGCAACGGACCGTCCGGATGGGTCGCGCCCCGTTCAGTCGCGTGGGAGAGAAGCTGACCCATGAGTGTGCGGGAGACTGACGGAAGGCGGCTGGTGCCGTCCTTTTCCCGCAGCAGCACGAGACATTGGGTCTCGTCGAGGTCTCGCGGTCGCAGGGCGAGGGCGCCGCCGCGACGGCAGGCGGTCTCGGTGTGCAGGCGCAGCAGCAGCGTATCCAGTTCGGGGTCGTCGCCGGTGGTCGCGGCGACGTGGTTGATCTCGACCAGCAGCGGCTCATGCAACGCGTGCCGCAGGGACGGCAGCCGACGGGGCTTGGCCACGCGCCGTGCCGGGTTCTCGGTCTCGAGCAGGATCTGATCGTCCACAGCATGCCGATACACACACCGCACCGCGGCGATGAAATTCTCCGCTGCACTGCGGCCACCCCGGGAGTTGCGGCGGACCAGCGCCTGCTGTTTCGCTACCTCGGCGAGCTCCTTGATCTCCGTGGGTGTCGGCTCGTCCAGGCGACGGCTCCCCCACGCCTCTTCCAGCCGGCGCCAATACGACGAGTACGCCCGAGCCGTCGGCACTGAGACGGCTCGCTGCACTGCGGGCAGATACTCCGAGAACGTCGGAATCGGCTTGCGCTCTGCCGGTTCAGCCACCAGGTCGGCGGGGCTGATCCCCATCTTCGACAACAGCAACCGGGCGGCGTCGAGTTCCGCTGGTTCAGCGGGCATCGTCATCACCGCCCAGCAAACTCGCGTGGTAGCCGAGGACCAGCCGCTCCAACGAGCGCAGCGGATGCACCACCAGCACACCCCGGACCGGGTCCGCGGCCAGCAGCACCCCGTCGCCGGCCGAAAGACCACACCGGCGACGGAGGATCACCGGCAGCACCAGCGTCCGGCGCGAACCCAGCGCGAACACGCCGTCCGACGCCGGATGCATCACCACCGACGTACCCACCACCGCCGCCGCCAAGCGCACCGCCCCCGACCACCCGAGCCGGTCCAGCACCGGCCGCACACACAACCGACCCGAACGATCAATCCGCGCAATCCCGTACCCCAGGGCCGTCGAAGGCTCGCGCACCACCGGCACAGGAAGCGGCAGTCGCGACGCCTCAGCCACCGCAGTCACATCGGCGAGTCCGACAGCAGAGCCGGAGCCGGGGATCACAGGGGCGATGATCGACGTCATGCCAACCACCCCCTACACAGAGGGACGCGGACAGCACAAAGCCGACCCTGCCTCTGCAGGATCGGCCAACTGTCAAAGGATCGGTGAAAGTTCACCACTTTTTGTGTCCGAGGACGATCTTGCTCGCTAACCACAACGCTTTCCTTAGGCTGATCGGGCGAGAGCAGGTCTCCTTGTGTACATGTACGTCCGCCCACGCAAACGGCCGCGGCACTAGGTGTATTTGGCCATCAGGTTGGTGGCAGTCGGCTGGTGGGTGGGTGTCCGCCGAGTGCGCTGTGGCGGCGTTGAGTGTTGTAGTGCTCGATCCAGGGGGCAAGGGCTGCGGTGCGTTCGGTGTTGCTGGTGAAGGCCTGCCGGTAGGCCCATTCGGTTTGCAGGGTGCGGTTGAGGCGCTCGACTTTCCCGTTCTGCCAGGGCAGTGGGGTTTGATGAACTTCTACCGGATGCCGTTTTTGGCGCAGACCTGGCGCAGGGACCAGCGGTAGGCCCAGGCGTTGTCGGTCACCAGCCGCTCGATGCGGGTGAAGCCGTGGCCGGCGAAGTAGGTGATCGCCCGGGCGAAGAACGCTGCGCAGGTCGGGCCCTTCTCGTCCGGGAGGATCTCGGAGTAGGCCAGCCGGCTGTGGTCGTCGACCAAGGAGTGGACGTAGTCGAACCCGATCCTGACGCTGCGGTCACGGGTGGCGTCCTGGTTCGCGCGGCCGTGTGCTCGCCAGCCGCCGCCGTCAGGAATGCGGCCGATCTTCTTCACGTCCATGTGGACCAGCTCGCCCGGCCGGTCCCGTTCGTAGCGCACCGCGGTGGTTTTGCCGGCCCGGATCACCTCGCCGGTGATCGGATCGAGCGCGGACAACCGCGGGATATTGTTGCGGGCCAGCACCCGCGACACTGTCCTCGTCGGCACCCCCAGCGCGGCTCCCAGCCAGTCCGGTCCACGGCGCTGGCTCCGGCGCAGGTGCACGATCCGGCGCTCGGTCTCCTCGCTGGTCCGCCGCGGCGAGGAATGCGGGCGCGAGGACCGGTCGCGAAGACCGGGCTCGCCCTCCGCGGCGTATCGGTCCAGCCAGGTTTTCACGCATTTACGGGAGATCCCCATCGCGGCCGCGATATGCGCCTGCGGCTCCCGCCCGGTGACGTTGGACGATCAGCAGCCTGCCCACAACCGCGGTCCGGGCATTACGGTGAGACACGAGAGCCTCCGGTTGGAGTGGGTCCTAGACAAACCACACCCCAACCGGAGGCTCTCCCCATGTCAACCAAGACCACCCGCAACCAACGTCCTGGCCAAATACAAACTAGTGCCTCGTCAAGGAACGTTGACGTGGTAACTGTGTCGCCTGGACATCGGGACTGGTGAGAGTGAGACTGGCCGGTGGAGATGAGCCATGGCACGTCAGCCGGAGGTGTTCGCGCGGTCGCTGGAGCTGGAAGAGGCCCAGCGGCTGGTCAAGATCACGAGATCGACCCGGGATCGGGTGCGTCTGCGGCGGTCCGGGATCGTGCTGGCCTCGTCGCAAGGCCGGTCCGCAGGTGAGATCGCGGTGATGTTCGCCGCGACCGAGGGCTATGTGCGGGAGGTGATCCACGCGTTCAACGACTCCGGGTTCGCGGCGTTGTCCCCAAAATGGAGGGGCGGCCGACCAGCTAAATTCGGGCCGGCCGCCCGGGAGCAGATCTGCCGCATCGCCGCCTGCAAACCGACTGAGCTGGGACTGCCGTTCACCACCTGGAGCCTGGCCAAACTGGTCGGCTACCTCGCCGAACACGCCTGGATCAAGGCGAGCACCGAGACCGTCCGGCAGATCCTGCGCGCGGAGGGCGTGTCCTGGCAGGCCACGAAGACCTGGAAAGCCAGCAAGGACCCGCACGAGGCCTGCACCAGACCCGGGGCGCATCACGATGGCCAGATGCAGCTTGGTCGTCCAGCCTCCCCTCGACCGGCCCAGCGCGTGGTCGGACGGCTCGGGCTCGCCGATACCGCCTGGCGGTTCTTTCTGCAGCTGTTGCTCGTCGAAGCCCGGCACGGCCTTGATCCGGTCGGCCCAGTTGTCGGCTCGTACGCGCGGGCGTCCGTGTCAAGCACGAGCCAGACCTTCGCGGAGCGGGATGACTCCAACATCGTGCACCGGAGCCGGTTCGAGAAAGGCGGCCACTTCGCATCGCACGAGGTGCCCGAGGTCGTGGTCGGCGACATCCAGGCGTTCTTCGCCGCACCGCAGTGAGTTCGCGGAACGCAGGCCAGGCCCACCCCGCGGGCCCGGCCTTCCGCGTCACGCGGGCTTGGAGTCGTCGAGGAGAGGGCCCGCCAGGTCCTTGCGGGACGAGCAACCGAGCTTGCGCAGCGCGCTCGAGACGTGGCTCTCGACCGTGCGGCGGGACAGGAACAGCTCGGTCGCGATCTCCCGGTTCGTCCGGCCCGCCGCCGCGAGGGCGGCCACGCGGTGCTCCTGCGCCGACAGCGTCTGCCCGAGCGCGGGCCGCCCGCCTCGCCACGGATAGGGGATCGGCACGTTGTGCAGCCGCATCGCGCGGCAGACGCGGGCGATGTCACGGGTGGCGTGCAGCGCGCCGTACCGTCGCAACGCGGCCTCCAGGTCCGCGCCGCCACGCGGGTCCCCGTGCCCGCAGCGCAACAGCCCCAGCCGTTCGGCGGCCTGCGCCTCCTCGTAGCTCAAGCCCGCGCCCGCCGTGACGACGCGGGCCTCGTCGAGGAGCCGGCCGGTCTCGCCGTCGGGGGCCAGGATTGCCTGTGCGGCAAGGAGAGCACCCCGCGCGCGGGGTGCGTCGGTCTGGTCGAGACCCGCCGCCAGCTCGTCGACGACGGCCGCGACCTCAGCTGCCCGGCCCAGCGCCTCCGCCAGGCACAGCACGGCCTCACCACCCCACACCCAGTTCCCCTTCGCGCGGACCTGGGTGATCGCGGCCCGGGCGTGCTCGGCGGCGCCGCCTGCGTCGTCCAGCGTCAGCAGCAGCCGCGCCATGGCGGTCCGTGCCGAGATGAGCGGCCACACGGCCCCGACCCGCTCCGCGACGGCGATGACCTCGCCGAAGCACTCCGCAGCCTCCTCCGCCGGCCCGATCGCCGCGAGCAGCGAACCCCGGAGCAGCCGCGAATCCAGCGCCGCTGCCCCGAACGCGGCGTGGGTGCCGCCGATCAGCCGGACCCGGTCCAGCAGGCCGTCCCACCGGCCCGCCGCGTGGTCAACCGCTGCCGTCACCAGGTCGAGCACCACCGCTACCCGCAGGTACTCCGCGTGGTCGGCGACCCGCCGCCCCTCCGCGAGCAACGCCTCCGCGTGGTCCAGACGGCCCGCGTGCAGCGCCCCCTGCGCCCAGTTCAGGCACGCGCGGGCCCGCTCGCGGGCGGACAGGCCGTCGCCACCGAGCAGCTCGTCGACCAGCGGCCAGCCGTCCGGCCGGCCCAGCTCCATCAACAGGCCCGCCCGCGTGATCCGCACGGCAACGTCGACACCGCGGTCACCGCTGCGGCGCGCCGCCACCGCCGCCTCGTCGCAGCGGGCGAGGTGCTCGTGGACGTGCCTGCCCGTGACGGTCTCGGGCGCGGCCAGGACGGCGAGTGCGCGCCCGAGAAGGGCGGGCTCGTCCGCGAGATCCTCGACGGCACGCTCGATCTCCAAGTGACCGGCTCGGGCGTCGCCGGATTGCCGGAGCAGGCGGCCGTGCGCGAACCGCAGCTCGCCCCGGACCGCGACGGGCAGCCGCTCGGTGGCCAGCAGCCGGTCGACGATCGGCAGCGCCTCGGCGTGTGCGAGCCCGTCGACGGCGGCCCGGCCGAGCTTCACCGCGAGCCGGACCCGGAGCTCCTGCGCGACTCCGTCCGCGCCGAGCGCCGTCAACAGGAACCGCGCGGCGGTGGCGTCGTTGCCGTGGGCGAGCGCGGTCTCGGCCGCAGCCTCCGCGTGGACCACCATCTCGGCGTGGTGACCGGCCTGCAGGTAGTGGTGCGCGAGCCGGGCAGGGGAGGCGTGGCGTGCCTCGAGCGCGCGACCGGTGCGCAGGTGCAGCCACCGCCGCCGCGCTGCGGGCACCGACTCGTACACGACCTGCCGTGCGAGCGCGTGCCGGAACCTGCTGTGCCGGTTGTCCTCCTGCAGGAGCCCGACCTCCTGCGCGCGGGCGAGCGCGTTTGCGATCCCGGCCGAGTCGCGCCCGGTCACCTCGGCGAGCAGGGCGTCATCGGTCACCAGACCGGTGACGGCGGCCGCGTCGAGGATCTCGCGGGCGTCGTTGCCGAGGGAGAAGAGGCGCTGCAGGACCACGTCGCGCAGCACGGTCGGCACCGCGAGGTCGTCGAGCGCCTCCGGCCGCCCCGACAGCTCACCCGGCTCCTCCAGATAGGTGCGGAGCACCTCCTCCACCACGAAGGGGATGCCGCCGGTTTTCTCGTAGAGCCGCTCGGCGAAGGCCGGCGCGGGTGGCGTGGCGAGGATCCCGCCGGCGAGCTGCGCGACCTCGACCCGGTCGAGCGGGCGCAGGCCCACGACGCGGGCGGCACCCGACGGGGCGCGGGCCAGCGCCTCCCGGATCGGCAGCCGGCCGGTCTCGGTGCGCGCGGTGATGATCAGCGCCAGCTCCGGTGGGAGGTGCGCGGCGAGGAAGGCGAGGAAGTCCAGCGTCACGGGATCAGCCCAGTGCACGTCCTCGAGCACGAGCAGCAGAGGGCCGACCCGGTCGAGGAGAGCGACGGCCGCGCGGAACACGCGGTGCCGGTCCGCGCCCGGGTCGGAGAGCGGCGGCGGGGGCGGCGGCAGGTACGCGGCGACCTCGGGCAACAACGGGGCCAGCGCGCCGATCACCGGGTTGAGTGCGCCGCCGGTCAGCGGGCCCGCCTGCCGGAACGCGTCGAGGAGAGCCGAGAGCGGCAGCGGCTCCTGGAGCTGTTCGCACTGGCCGACGAGGACCCGGCGCTCGGCGGCCGGGGGCAGGGCGAGCAGCTCGCGGACCAAGCGGCTCTTGCCGATCCCCGCCTCGCCCTCGATCAGCAAGACCGACGGGGTGGCGGTGATCGCCGTCTGGGCCAGGGCCAGCTCCGCTGCCCGACCGATCAGTGCACCGGCGGGCGGGTCCGCCCTGGTGGTCGGCGCTCCCGAGATCATCCGCCAACCTCACTCATGCCGCGTTCTCCCTGGTCGGCCTAGGTTACCGCCATTCTTCCGTGTGCGGTACGGATGGCACCCGGGTGGTCCGTCGCTAGCGTCAGCGAAATTCTCGACGCGGAGGGTGAGCGATGGAACGGTCCACAATGTCCAGAGCCCGGCGGTGGCTGCCGGCCGCCGTGGCGGTCGCGGTGGTGGCGTCGGCGGTGACGCCCGTCGCCGCCGCGGCCGAACCCGGCACCGCCGCGGCGCGGCAGACCTATATCGTCCAGATGGCGCTGGATCCCGTCGTCGCCTACGACGGTGGCGTCGCCGGGCTGCCGCCGACCAAGCCGGCTCGCGGCCGCAAGGTCAACCCCAGGTCGGCGCAAGTCGCGGAGTACGCCGACCACGTCCGGGGCCGGCAGGACCAGGCGGCGCGGGCGGTGGGCGCGAAGAAGCGCAGCACCTACGTCTACTCCTTCGACGGGTTCGCGGCCGACCTGACCGGCGCGCAGGCCGCGCAGCTGCGGGCGATGCCCGACGTCGTCGCGGTCACCGCCGACCGGAAGGTCACCACGCAGACCTCGTCGACCGCCGGCTTCCTCGGTCTGGACAAGCCGGGCGGGCTGTGGGACCAGCTGCAGGGCCCGGAAGGCGCGGGCGAGGGCCTGGTCATCGGCGTGATCGACAGCGGCATCTGGCCCGACAGCGCGAGCTTCGCCAACCCCGACACCGATGGGAAGATGTACGCGCCGCTGAGCGACTTCCACGGCACGTGCGAAACGGTCGCGAACGCCTCGTGGCAGCCGGACGACTGCACAGGCAAGATCGTCGCCGCGCGGCACTTCGACGCGGCGTGGGGCGGCGACGCGGGTGTCACGAGCGCGATGCCGTGGGAGTTCCCCTCCCCGCGTGACTACAACGGGCACGGCACCCATACCGCTTCGACCGCGGGCGGCAACCACGGCGTGGCGGCTACCGGCCCGATGTCCGTGCTCGGTGCGATCACCGGCATGGCGCCGCGCGCCCGGATCGCCGCCTACAAGGCGCTGTGGTCCAGCGAGGACGGCTCGACCGCCTCGGGTGCCACCTCCGACATCGTCGCCGCCATCGACCAGGCCGTGGCCGACGGTGTCGACGTGCTCAACTTCTCCGTCTCGGGGACCACGACCGACCTGCTCGACCCGATTGAGATCGCGTTCCTCGCCGCGGCCGAGGCCGGGGTCTTCGTCTCGGCCTCCGCGGGAAACAGCGGCCCGGCGGCCACGACGGTCGCTCACCCGTCGCCGTGGGTGACGACGGTCGCCGCGAGCACCCACAACCGGAGCACGACCGCCACCGCCACCCTCGGCGACGGCACCACCCACACCGGCGCGTCACTCGCGACCACCGCGGCCGGCCCGGCGCCGCTCGTCTACTCCGGAGCGGCCACGACCGGGCAGTCGACGGCCAGCGACCAGCTCGCGAGGCTCTGTTACGCCGCGGTCGACAACGGCGGCACGCCCGTGCTCGACCCCGCCAAGGTGACGGGGAAGATCGTCGTCTGCGAGCGGGGCAACAACGCACGCATCAACAAGAGCCGCGCGGTGAAGGAGGCCGGCGGCGTCGGCATGATCCTCGTCAACACGACCCCGGACGACGACGGGCTCGTCGCCGACGTCCACGCCGTGCCGACCGTGCACCTGACGGCCACGAACCAGGCTGCGATCCAGGCGTACGCCGCCACGCCCGGTGCCACGGCGTCGGTCTCGGCGGCCACGATCTCCTACAACACGCCCGCGCCGTACATCGCCGCGTTCTCCTCGCGCGGGCCGTCCACGGCCGCCGGCGGTGACCTGCTCAAGCCCGACCTCACGGCACCCGGGCAGGACATCCTCGCCGCGGTCGCGCCGCCGGGACAGGGCGGCCTGGACTTCAACCTGATGAGCGGCACGTCGATGTCGGCACCGCACGTCGCCGGGCTCGCGGCGCTGCTCAAGCAGCGGCACCCGGACTGGTCGCCGATGGCCGTCAAGTCGGCGCTGATGACGACCGGCAGCGATGTCCTCGACGGGCCGGGCAGCGACCCGGCGGTCGCGTTCGCACAGGGCGCCGGGCACGTCGTGCCCAACAGCGCCGTGGACCCGGGGCTGGTCTTCGACAGCGGCGCCGACGACTGGGTCGCGTTCCTGTGCGACACCACCAAAGGCGTGACCCAGACCGCCTGCGACGCCGAGGCGAAGAAGGGAAAGTCGTTCGACCCCAGCGACCTGAACACGCCGTCAATCTCCGTCGGGCGCTTGCCGGGCACGCAGACGGTGACGCGCTCGGTGACCAACGTCGGCCGCGACCAGACGACGTACACCCCGGTGGTGACGGGTCTGCCCGGCGTGTCGGTGAAGGTCAAGCCCGACCGGCTCACGCTGCGCGGAGGCGAGACGAAGTCGTTCACCGTGACGTTCACCCGGACCAGCGCGGCCGTCAACACGTACGTCTCCGGCCAGCTGACCTGGCGCGACGCCCGGCACAAGGTACGGATCCCGATGGTGGTCCGCCCGGTCGCCCAGGCGTGGACCGCGGATCACGGCGTCGCGGGCGTGCAGGACTCGGGTGAGCAGGTCGTCCTCGCGCCCGACGGCAAGCGGGTTTTCGTGACCGGCGTCAACTACGGCTCGGCGCCCGGGCAGTACAACCTGAGCATCGCCACGGTCGCCCACGACGCGAAGACGGGTGCCGAGCTGTGGTCGGCGAAGTACGCGGGCCCGGCAGGCACGTACGCCGAGCCCCACGACATGCAGGTGAGTCCGGACGGGCGGACGCTGTACGTCACGGGAGCCACGGCCGCGGACGCCACCGGCAACGACGCCGTCACCATCGCCTACGACGCCGCGACGGGCAGGCAGAAGTGGGAGGTGCGGTACACCGGCCCGGGCGCCTTCACGGCCTGGAGCAACGGGATCGTGGTGAGCCAGGACGGCAGGCGCGTGTACGTCACGGGCATGACGACCCTCGCGGACGACGGCATCGACGATTTCTTCACCGCCGCCTACGACGCCACCACCGGCAGGCAGGTCTGGGCCACGACCTACGACGGCGCGGGCAAGGCGACCGACGACGCCCGGATGATCGCCCTGGCCCCGGACGGCAGGACGGTCTTCGTCAGCGGGCAGAGCCCGGGGCCGACCGAGACCGGCTACGACTGGGGCACGGTCGCCTACGACACGGCCACCGGCAAGCAGAAGTGGGTGGCCCGGTACGACAGCCCGACGCACGGCTACGACATGCCGTCCGCGATGACGGTGTCGGAGGACGGCCGTTCGGTCATCGTGACCGGTGCGAGCACCGAGGGCGCGACGGCGGTCGACCTGACGACCATCGCGTACGACACCCGTACCGGCGCCGTGCGGTGGTCGGACAACTACGACGGCCCGGGACACGCCACCGACAACCCGTACGCCATCACGGCTTCCCAGGGCCGGGTGTACGTCACGGGCAACACGGAGGGCGCAGGCACCGGGTTCGACATGACCACGGTCGCCTACGACGAGCGCACCGGCAGGCGGCTGTGGCTCCAGCGGTTCGACGGCAAGGCCCACCAAGACGACACGTCATCGGGCATCGTGGTCACACCCGACGGCAAGAAGGTGGTCATCACCGGCACGAGCGCGGATAGCGGCGCGGGCAGCGACTACGTGACGATCGCCTACGACGCGGCCACCGGCAGGCAGACATGGCTCGGCCGGTACGACGGCCTGGCCGGCGGCCCGGACGGCGCCCACGCGATCGCCATGACCACGAAGAAGGACGGCGTCCGGTTCTACGTGACCGGCCAGAGCGCCACGGCGGGCAGCCTCGAGACCGGCGTGGAGGTGGAAATGACCACCATCGCCTACGTCGACCCCTGGCAGCAATGAGCAGCTGATCACCTGCCGTGAAATGCGCTTTCGGGACGCTGGACAACCCGAAAGCGCCTTTCACGGCGTACGGCATCCTCATTCCGGGCAGGGCGTTTCCGTCAGGCTGGGTGTCCGAAGTGGACGCTCGACCTGATTCGCTTTGGTGAAAACACTTTCTGGCGCGATTGGCCGTCGAGAGAAGACAGTCCTGGCGCTGCTCGGAAACCGGGCGCCGGACTGAGCTTCGTGAAGGGTGAATGGACACGGCGACGACGGTCCTCGAGATGGCGGCGTCCTGCCGGGCCGGCGGGTCGGCCGTGGGTACGGACACTGGCCCCACCTGGGCGGAGTCGACTCTGGCCCAGGTAGTCGCCGGCCAGGCGCCGCCGCCCGACGGGGTGGTGCGGAACCTGGTTCGCGGGCCACCGGCGCAGCGACCGATCACGGTCGCCCACGAGCTGGTCGGCGAGTTGAGGCGAAGAGCCACGCGCGAACGCGGGAACCGTCCATCTTCATCAGACTGCTGACAACCACTGCGCTTCGACAACACCGGCGCCCGTGACCGACCCAATGGCCGCCGCTACCAAACAACGAGTAGGCAACGACGGACACCGAACCACCGGGATCCGAGAAAGTGTCACAGTCCTCCAATCGGTGTAGTCACGATTGCGGAACAACAAGCCGCTGGGATCCTGCTCAGTCGAAATGGTCGGGCCTTCGTCTTCCGCGTGTCCTTCAGGAGTTGACGGCCGTTGCTGTAGCTGCCGGCCGAGACGTGGCCGTCACAAATCAGCGCGTTCGACAATGAGGTCAGCGTCACCGTCGAGTTCGGAACCTCCCGTGAGATGTAGGTGAGATCCGGCGGGGACTGACTCTTGAGCCAGTGTGAGCAGGTGGCGCGCAAGCGACCTCAGCCCCGCAGGGTTGCCCCGGACAAGTACCGCTGATCCATCGATGGTCACGTCCAGGGCAAAACCGTCGTCCCAACGGAACTTCAAGCCCTCGCCCAGAACGTACTGATCGAATTCGATTCGTGATTCCAATTTCACTCCGGTTCGAAGTAGCCGCCGGGACCGAGCCACTTCTCGGCAGCGTCCAGTGCCGCGTCGGTGCTGATCCTAGTTCCGTCGATAGGATGCCCGTCCGCGTCGTACGGACCACACGAACTCCATGGTGCGGAGTTGTGCGCGAGATCGGCGCGTCGGCGGTCGATGGCGACGCAGACGCGTGGTCGACCTCAACCGGGCGCAAGCCGATCGAGGGGCCGCTCAGGCAGAACTGATGAGGGCCGGCGAACCTCCGGGACTCGGCGAGGCCGAGGTCTACGCAATGATCGACTCGCTCGGCAAACGTCAGCGCCGCGCTGGCCGACGGCAGCCGGGCCGGCGGCATGATCTCCACCTCGAAGGTCGCGAAGACGACGTTGATCGGCATCTGCTCGTCCGGCACGAGGCGCCACAGCACGGCGAGTTGCGCCCCCTGGGTCAGGCCGCGGGCGAGGCGCTGCACGAACCCAACCGCGGCGAGACCGGTGAAAGAGACGGGTCTGCGCAACCTCCCTATGCACGGGTTCGACGCCAACCGGACCTGGATCGCCATCGACTGCCTCGCAACCGAACCAACCGCTCGGCTGCAGCTGCTGGCCATACACGGCACGACGCACGCCGATGCGAACCCAAACGGCTGTGCCTGCGGCTGCTCTCCGCGACGCGGATGCGATCCTCGCAGCGGGTGCGGCGCCGGTGCCGCACTTCGAGATCCGGTCGTTGGCCGCCGGTGGCGTCGGCGGCGAACGCGCCCGGGCCAGTGGAACCCCGGCACCCAACCCGCCGAACGGGTCACCGACTCAGTTTATTTGGCTTCGGCAAACTTCTGAAACTCTCCAATAGCCACGTCAAAGGAGTGCACATCACACACAACATTAAATTCTTCCCCATTGGACCACGATCGAACCCATCGCCCATGTTCCGGTTCCCAAGTGCATGGCTCCATTACTCGGCCGGAAATATCCGTTTCGGAAAGGTTCACCTGAATTAGCCATCCAGGGTTATCGATGGTCGATATCTTTATGCCGTATTCATGCCCCCAATCACCGTTACAATTATTTGCATACCAGTCCAGGAGATATTGGACACTCACTTCCAACGACACTAGCATCCTCCCGGCAATTCCCATTGTTCAAGGGTTCTAGCACTGCCGTCCGGCAGATTGATGTGCGGAGTCGAAATGATTGAACCATCACGGTTTACATGTGCCGGGCCGTAGCGGTCAAAACGCTTCTGCAAAACAAGGGGCCTTGGGTCGCGCGGATCTGACGGTGGCGCCCACTCGGCATACATCTTGATCTCATCGGTGTCTCCTGCGTATCGGAACGTAGTGTGCGGTCCTTCCGCCGCCGGGTCTGGAGCCTGGCGTGGGGGGCGCCCATTGTGCACCAGGATCGCCTGGTCCCCGGACATCACACGATACACGTGGCCAACGTCTACGGTGATGTTGTAGACCCGCAGTGGCCGCATGACCTTGACAGTTGATGCGATGCGCACTTGCCGGTCGATGCCTCGCACCATGTCGCCGGTACGGAGCTCACTCGCCGGTACCCATTCTTGCCTTGTCGCCAACCAGAACGGATGACTGCCAGTGGCCGTAATCGTCTCCGAGCTACCGGTCATCCGAATCTGGATCAGAGTCTTCCAGCCCTCACCTGTCACCGTTCCCACGACTTGCCGCGCAACACTCCGGCCGGTGACAGGGTCAGCGGCTTCTACCCATTCTCCCAGCTTGGTCGACTCGATTGATCGCCGAGATCCGTCAGCCATCAACACGAGTGTTCCAGGTAGGAAGCTATTGCAAGCCCTGATCGTTGACAGTCGTCGCTCTGCACTCTCAACCGCTCGCAGATCAGCCATCTGCATAAACGCGGTCAACGCGGGCCGGGCACCGGGTCCGGACGATCTTCGTCCACCGCCCGGCGAAGGACCTCGCCGAACGGGCGTTGCGGACATCACGAAAACCGTTCGGACCCGCCTGGTTTTTCACCCGCCGCCGCAAGACGGCTCATCCGATCCGCACCGTCAAATACGCGGTGACACCCCGTCCGGTACGCCAGGTGAGCCGGGCTATCTACACGGTGACCAACCCGCTCGGTGCGGCCGAGAACGCGCTTGTCAACAGCCTCTTCGCCGGGCGCGGAAAGAACCGCCGACGCACCGCGACGCGCGCAGCCGCGCCCCGCGCGACACCAACCACCTCCACTTCAGACGTGCGAGCCGCCGAAGGCGCCGCCGCTCACGACCAGCTCGCGGCTTTGATGTCCGTCCAGAGGGAGCGGTTCTCCCCGGCACAGCGACCGGTCATCAACTCGCCCGTCCCGGTCGACCGCGAGGCCCTAGCTGTGCTGTTCGGGCACGTTGGTGACGTGGCGACACGGTCTTGATGATCTTGATATGGGTGAGGACCCCGGGTTTCGGTGTGGATCACCACAACCTGCACCGACTCCCGGAGGCCCTCATCCTCCACCGTAACGCCCCGTTGACCCCGACCGGCAGGCTCCGGTTGCCGCAGTGTGTCATCGATCAAGGCTGGTCACTACGACGCGCAGCTGAGCGGTTTCAGGTCTCACACACGACTGTTGCTCGCACCACGCGCCGATGCGCCTCGAGCACGAAATCGAGACGGACGGGAGCCGCTCAGGCGGCGAGGACAAACGCCGGACCGGCGGCGACACCGGCATCGGCGATCCCCCGGTCGACACCGGCGCGTTCCGCGGTCCGGCGGATGAATTCCTGGCGGCCGAACGGCGTCGTACTGACTGTGCACACCGTTCTTGAACTCGCCAACAGCGCTGTGCGCGTCCTGTGAGCCGGGCATCCCGCCGAACGGGCTCTCCTTTTCGCTCCGGCCTCCTCCTGCTGCAGGTACTGCTGATCGCCCGGATCTCCCCGGGTCGAACTCAACTCCGGGCAAGACACGCTGGCGCACGGGCACCAGCTGACCGGGTTCACCTCGTTCGTCCTGCTGTGCCTGCACATCGTCCTGATCTCTCTGGGCTACGCCATGACCGACCACAGTGGACTTATCGCCGAGGTGTGGAGTCTCGTCACGACCTACCCGGGCATACTGCTGGCGACCGCGGGTACGGTCGCGCTCGTCTTGGTCGTCCTCACCTCGGTGTGGGCCCCGCGCCGCCGGTTGCGCCACGAGTCCTGGCACCTGCTGCACCTCTACTCCTACCTCGGCGTCTCCGTTCACTCCGAACCCTGCAGCACCTGCCAGACCCTGGTGGCCACGTGCAGGTTGAGTCTGCTGTCGACGTCATTGAGGTCGCGGTCGGTGATCTCCCGGATCCGGCCGAGCCGGTAGCGCAGGGTGCTGCGGTGGATCACCAGCGCGGAAGCGGTCTCGTCGTAGTGTCCGCCGCATTCGAGGTACTGCGACAGCGTCTGAACCAGATTCGTGTTCTTTTGCTCGTCGTAGTCGAGAAGCTGGCCCAGCCATTCCCGCACGAACGCGACGATTTCGGCGCGATTGTCTCCGGTGTCCAGAATGCGGTAAAGGCCCAGTTGGTCGAATGTCGTCGCACCATGGGGTGACCTTGATTTCTGGCGGACGTCCAGGGCTCGCAAGGCTTCCGAGTAGGACCTCGGAAAGTTGCCAGGGCTGTCGCAGCGGGCACCGACCCCGATCGCACAGGCGCTTCCGAGGCTCTCCGAGAGGGTGCGGCACAGCGCGTCCCCGTCCGGGCGTCCGCGGACGAGGAGCACCACGGCTCCCGAGCGCCGGGAGATCATCGAGCTCAGCTGAAGCGAGGCGGCCGCCCGGCCGGTGGCGTGGGCGAGGGCGTCGTCGGCCTGCCTCCCGTCCCATTGGACGACGATCACGTAATGAGGGCCGCGCAGGTCGTGCCCGATCGCGTCGGCGCGAGCGTAGGCGCTCTCGTCGTCGGTGCCGGTGATCAGGTCGTCGACCAGGTCACGGTGAAGGCGTAGTTCGACCTCGGCGAGATTGCGCTGGTGGGACAGCTCCAGCGCCAGCACCGTTGTCCCGTATTCGAGCGCGAACATCTCGTGGCTGCCCACGGTCCTGCGGGGGTCCACGAGCGCGATCACGCCGAGTACCTCGTAGTGCGGTTTGACGAGCGAGATCAACCGGTCCTTCTCCCGGACCGGATGGGGGACCGCCGCGGCGCGCCTGAGCAGCTCCTCGCGCCGGTGGGATTCGGGCTTCGGGTACGGGTCGGGCTTGCCGGCACCGGCCCAGGCCCGCAGGTTGCCGAACCGGTCTTCGATCGCGACCGACAACGATGTCAGCTGGTGCAGCGCATGGGCGATGCCAGGCTCGCCCGCACCGGACACGGAGATGTTGGTGAGTACCTCGTGCACGTGCCCCTGTTGCTCGAGCCGGGCGACCGACGCAGCCAGCCTGCCGTTGAGCTCTTGCAGAACGAGGGCCTGTTCCCGCTCTCGCCGGTGGAGCGCGGCGTTGGCCAGCGCATCCGCCGCCTGTTGACTGAGCGCTTCGAGCAAGAAGAACTCGTCCTCCGACGGCTGAATTGCCGCGTGCACCACCAGGTAGCCTCTCAAGACGTTCAGCCCGCGCAGCGCGAAGCCCCAGCACCAATCGCCGCCGGGTAGGAGGAGCGAGCCGCTGTCGCCGTCGAGAAGCCACACCTGCTGGTCAAGCTCCGCGTTCGGCTCCGCGTCATCACAACGCTTGAGTGCGCCGTCGATGATCAGGTACACCGCCTTGGTGCCGCAGCCGCTCAGCGACAGCACCGAGGTGGCGGCCAGTCGAACGATGTCGTCGGCTTCACGGCCGACGAACGACCCCCGCAAATTCGACAAGTGGCCACGCCACCAGCCGTCCGACCTCTGTGGATTTTGGTGGGTTCCGCCCGCCGCCGCGGGTGCCATCCGGGCCTCCAACCGCCGACTGAACAAAGACTCTACACGGATGATCCTGCTCTGCCGGGTCGATCGTTCGCGCCAGTTTCGGCCTGCCAGGCGCACGCGCGAGCATGGCTCTGCTTGGCACAGTCTGCTGTGTCACGAAAAACCGCTGCGACGGTCCCGATTCTGCCGGTAACCGCAAATTCGCACGCGCCAGGAGAAGCGCGTCACAGAGTTTGTTCGACGCGGTAGGTCCATTCGCGACACGTACTCGGACGAGGAATGAGGAGAGTCATGACATTGATGCGTTTCGACCCGTTCCGCGATCTCGAACGGTTGACCGAGCAGGCCGTGGTGGGCGCCCGCGGCCCGCGGGCGATGCCGATCGAGGCCTTCCGCCGCGGCGACCAGTTCGTCGTCGCGCTGGACCTACCGGGAGTGAACCCCGACGACGTCGACGTGACGGTGGAACGCAATGTGGTGACCGTACGTGCCCGTCGCGCCCCGCTGCGCCGTGAAGGTGACGAACTGGTGGTCGACGAACGGCCGCAGGGTGAGTTCAGCCGCCAATTCTTCCTGGGCGACAACCTGGACAGCACGCGGCTGTCCGCGGAGGTCGACCACGGTGTGCTCATGCTCGGCATCCCGGTCGCCGAAGCCAGCAAGCCTCGCAAGGTCGAAATCGGCGGCGGCACCGAGACGGCTGAAAAGAAGCCTCAGATCAAGGCTTCTCGCGAAGAACACGCGAACGTCTAGGAGCCGGACGATGACTGCGCAGCCCGGCGCCACGGCGCCATCACCGCGTGACTCTTCGGACCAGCAAGCTTCGGATGAGCTCACCTCGGAACAGCGCACCGCGAGCCGGCGTCGTCCGATCGGCGCTTACGAGACCTACAGCGAAGCCGAGCGTGCCGTTGACTACCTGTCGGACAACGGCTTCCCGGTCCAGCGGGTCGCCATCATCGGCTCGGACGTCAAGCTGGTCGAGCAGGTCGTCGGGCGCCTGAACTACGGCGGCGCCGCGCTGCGCGGAGCCGGCTCGGGTGCCGTCACAGGACTGCTGATCGGTTGGCTGTTCGGGATCTTGAACTGGTTCACGCCGTTGCTGGCGGCCTTCACCCTCGCCGTGTACGGCCTTGTGTTCGGCGCTGTGATCGGCGCGATCTTCGGCCTCGCCGTCCATGCGCTCCAGCGTGGCCGCCGCGACTTCGCCTCGGTCCGGGTCATGACGCCCACCCGCTACGAGGTCGTCGCCGACGAAGCGGTGGCCGACGAAGCCAAGAAACTGCTCGCCAAGATGAAGGGAAGTGTGTGATGGCCAAGGCGGTCGGCATCGACCTGGGCACGACCAACTCGGTGATCGCCGCCTGGGAAGGCGGCGAGCCCACGGTCATCGCCAACTCCGAAGGCACCCGGACCACCCCGTCGGTGGTCGCGTTCACCGAAAGCGGCGAGCGGCTGGTCGGCCAGCTCGCCCGCCGGCAGGCGATCCTCAATCCGAAGGGCACCGTCTACTCCGCGAAGAGGTTCATCGGCCGGAAATACGACGAGGTCGGCGACGAGGCCAAGGCTGTCGGCTTCGACGTCGTCGAGGGCGAAGGCGGCGTCGTCCGGTTCAAGGTCCGCGACAAGCTCTACTCGCCGGAGGAGATCAGCGCGCAGATCCTGCGCAAGCTCGCCGACGACGCGGGCAAGTTCCTCGGCGAGCGGGTGACCGAGGCCGTCATCACCGTGCCGGCGTACTTCAACGACGCCCAGCGGCAGGCCACCAAGGACGCCGGCAAAATCGCCGGCCTCGAGGTCCTGCGCATCATCAACGAGCCGACCGCCGCCGCGCTCGCCTACGGGCTCGACTCGAAGAGCCACGAGACGGTCCTCGTGTTCGACCTCGGCGGCGGCACCTTCGACGTGAGCCTGCTCGACGTCGGAGACGGCGTGGTCGAGGTCCGCTCGACCGCCGGGGACACCCATCTCGGGGGTGACGACTTCGACCGCCGGATCGTGGATCACCTCGCCGATCAGTTCCAGAAGGACAACGGCATCGACCTGCGGGCGGATCCGCAGGCGCTCCAACGGCTCTTCGAAGCCGCGGAGAAGGCGAAGGTCGAGCTCAGCTCGGTCAGCCAGACGAGCGTGAGCCTGCCGTTCATCACTGCGGACAAAGACGGCCCGAAGCATCTCACGACCACCTTGATGCGCTCGGTGTTCGAGCAGATCACCACGGACCTGGTCGAGCGGTGCCTTGGCCCGGTCAAGCAGGCGATGAGCGACGCGAAGGTGACCGCGAACGACATCGACGAGGTCATCCTGGTCGGCGGATCGACGCGGATCCCGGCCGTGCAGAGCCTGGTCCGCAGGCTGACCGGCGGCAAGGACCCGAACATGAGCGTCAACCCGGACGAGGTCGTCGCGCTCGGTGCGGCGGTCCAGTCAGGTGTGCTCAAGGGCGAGGTCAAGGACGTCCTGTTGCTCGACGTCACACCACTGTCCCTCGGCGTCGAAACCCAGGGCGGCGTGATGACGAAGATCATCGAGCGCAACACGACCATCCCGGCGCGGCGGACCGAGGTGTTCTCCACCGCGGAGGACAACCAGCCCGCGGTCGACGTCGTGGTTCTCCAGGGCGAGCGGGAGAGGGCGGCCGACAACCGGGTGCTCGGGCGCTTCCAGCTCACCGACATCCGGCCGGCTCCGCGGGGCGAGCCCCAGATCGAGGTCACCTTCGACGTCGACGCCAACGGCATCCTCGATGTCACGGCCAAGGACAAGGACACCGGCGCGCAGCAGGGCATCACGATCAGCGAGAGCTCGAATCTCGACCAGGCCGAGATCGACCGCATGGTCACCGAAGCCGAACGCAACCGGTCCGAGGACCTGCGGCTGCGCGAAGAGGTCGACGCGCGCAACCTGCTCGACTCGGCGGCATACCAGGTCGAACGGGCGATCACGGACACCACCCCGCCGCATGAGAAGGCGCGGGCGGAGATGCTCGTCAACGAGGCTCGTGAGGCCGTGAAGAACGCGGCTCCGGTGGACCAGGTGCGTTCGCTGACCTCGGAGTTGCAGCAGGTGCTGGCCGGGCTCAACGCTTCCCGGGCGAGCGGCGGCGAAGGTGGCAGCGGTTCCGGCGGCGGCACGCAGCAATCGGCCGACGAGGACGACGTGATCGACGCGGACTTCGACCGGGCGTGAGGCGAATCGATGACCACCCCAGGAAAGGCCGCGGAGCAGGGAAACCCCTCCGCGGAGGTCGCCGAGGCCGGCACGGCGCCGGGCCCGCAGGAAGTACCGGCCCCGGCGGCCGGGGCGGAAGAGAAGCTCACCGAGCTCGAGGACCGGTGGCGGCGGGCCGTGGCCGACCTCGACAACGTGCGCAAGCGCCATGCCACGGACATGCGGCGGGAGGTGGAAGCCGAGAGGGCCAGGGTCGCGGCGGCCTGGCTTCCGGTGCTCGACAACCTCGAACTGGCGCTCGCGCACGCCGAGGCGGAGCCGTCGGCCGTCGTGCAGGGCGTCCACGCGATCCGGGATCAAGCCGTCCAGCTGCTCGCCGGTCTCGGGTACCCGCGGGACGACGAAACCGGCGTCCGGTTCGACCCGAACAGGCATGAGGTCGTCGCCGTCGTCGAGGACCCGGCCACCGAACCGAACACCGTGACCCGGGTGGTGCGCCCCGGCTACGGGACCGACCGGCACCAGCTGCGGCCGACGGCCGTGACGGTGTCCAAGGCACCGGGGTGATGGCCGGTGGCAACCGATTTTTACCAGGCTCTCGGTGTCGCCAAAACGGCGAGCACCGACGAAATCCAGCTCGCGTACCGAAAACTGGCGCGGCAGCACCACCCCGACGTGAACTCCGACCCGGGCGCCGAAGAGCGCTTCAAGGAGATCAGCGAGGCCTACCAGGTCCTGTCCGACCCGGAACAGCGCAAAAAGTACGACCGGTTCGGCGCGGATTTCCGCCGCGTGCCCGACGACTTCGACGAGCGGGTGTACGCCAGTGCCGGCGGGCGGGGTGGCGGCCGCGGCCGCTCCACCCGGGCAGGCCCGGGATTCGGCGGCGGGTCCGAGGGCTTCGAAGGCGTCGACCTCGAGGACCTGCTGGGCGGCTTCTTCCGGAGCCGGGGCGCCGGTGGGCCGATCGCCGGCGCCGACCAGGAGGCCGAGCTCGAGCTGACGGTCGAGGAGGCCTACCAGGGCGGGCGACGGCATTTGAGCATCACCGGCGCGGGTGAGCGCGGATACGACGTCGACATCCCGGCCGGTGTACTCGACGGCCAGCGCATCCGGCTCGCCGGTCAGGGCGGGCGGGCGTCCGGGAACGCGGCGCCCGGCGACCTCTACCTCGTGGTACGGATCAAGCCGCACCCTCGCTACCGCCTGTCCGGGCGCGACATCACGGTCGAGCTGCCGGTGTCGCCCTGGGAGGCGGCGCTCGGCGCCACGGTTCCCGTGCTGACCCCCGGCGGTGAGGTGAAGGTGCGAGTCGTGCCCGGCTCGTCGACCGGACGGCGGCTGCGGCTGCGCGGCGAAGGCCTGCCCAACCCCAAGGGCAGGCCGGGCGATCTCTACGCCGAGGTCCGCGTGATGGTGCCGAAGAAGCTCGGCAAGCAGGAGCGCGAGCTCTTCGAAGAGCTCGCCGCGGTGTCCGATTTCGACCCGAGGAGGACCTGATGGCCGAGTACCTGCTCGCCCGTCCCGTCCGGCTCAGCCTCGACACGGTAGCCGCGCGAAGCGGGCTGCATCCGGATCTGATCCGCCGGTTCGTCGCGCTGAGCCTCGTGGACGGCGCCGCCGATGCGAGCGGGCGGCTGTGGTTCGCCCCGTCCGCCGTCGCCACCCTCGCGCGCATCCAGCGCTTGCGCGCGGGCCTTTCCCTCAACTACGCGGCCATCGGGCTCGTGCTCGACCTGCTGGACCGAATCGACGTCCTCGAAGCCCAAGTCAGGAGCCACCGGCGATGGACATGAACAAGCTGACCCAAAAATCGCAGGAAGCCCTGCAGGAGGCCCAGAGCGTGGCGCAGCGCCACGGCCACACCGAGACCGACGGTGAGCACCTGCTGCTCGCCCTGCTCGATCAGTCCGACGGCCTGGCGCCCCGGCTGCTCGTGCAGGCCGGCGCGGACGTCGACGGCCTGCGCGAAGCCGTCGAAGGGGAGCTCGCGCGGCGGCCGAAGGTGACCGGCCCCGGCGCCACCCCCGGGCAGGTCTACCTCACTCGCCGCCTCGCCGGCCTGCTCGACGCCGCCGAACGGGACGCCAAGCGGCTCAAGGACGAATACGTCTCCGTCGAACACCTCGTGCTGGCACTCGCCGACGAGGGTGCGAAGTCCGCTGCGGGGCGGCTGCTGACCCAGCACGGCGTGACGCGCGAGTCGTTCTTGACAGCGCTGACCAAGATCCGCGGCAACCAGCGGGTCACCTCCGCTACTCCCGAGGGCGCGTACGAGGCGCTCGAAAAGTACGGCCGGGACCTCGTCGCCGACGCGCGATCAGGCAAGCTCGACCCGGTGATCGGCCGGGACGCCGAGATCCGCCGGGTGGTCCAGATCCTGTCGCGGAAGACGAAGAACAATCCCGTCCTGATCGGCGACCCGGGGGTCGGCAAGACGGCGATCGTCGAGGGCCTCGCCCAGCGGGTCGTGCGCGGCGACGTGCCGGAAGGCCTGCGGGACAAGACGATCTTCTCTCTCGACATGGGCGCGCTCGTCGCCGGGGCGAAGTACCGCGGCGAGTTCGAGGAGCGCCTCAAGGCCGTGCTGGCCGAGGTCAAAGCCGAAGAGGGACGCATCCTGCTCTTCGTCGACGAGCTCCACACGGTCGTCGGGGCCGGCGCCGCCGAAGGCGCGATGGACGCCGGGAACATGCTCAAGCCGATGCTGGCGCGCGGTGAGCTCCACATGATCGGCGCGACGACACTCGACGAGTATCGCAAGCACATCGAGAAGGACGCCGCGCTGGAGCGCCGGTTCCAGCCGATCGTCGTCGACGAACCCTCCGTCGAGGACACCATCTCGATCCTGCGTGGACTGCGGGAGCGGCTCGAGGTGTTCCACGGGGTCAAGATCCAGGACGGCGCGCTGGTCGCCGCCGCGACCATGTCCCACCGCTACATCACCGATCGTTTCCTCCCGGACAAGGCGATCGACCTGGTCGACGAGGCGTGCGCGCGGCTGCGCACGGAGATCGATTCCATGCCCGCCGAACTCGACGAGCTCACCCGGCGAGTCACCCGTCTGGAGATCGAGGAAGCCGCGTTGTCCAAGGAACCCGACAAGGCCAGCAAGGCCCGGTTGGCGGACCTCCACCGGGAACTCGCCGATCTTCGTGCCGAAGCGGACTCGAAGAAGGCCCAGTGGGAAGCCGAGCGTCAGGCGATCCGGCGGGTCCAGCAGCTGCGGTCCGAGCTGGAACGGCTGCGCCACGAAGCCGAGGAAGCGGAACGGAACTACGACCTGAACCGCGCGGCCGAGCTGCGCTACGGCGAGATCACCGAAGCCGAGCGCCGGCTTGCCGCGGAGGAAGAACAGCTGGCGGGCAAGCAGGGCCGGAAGCGGCTGCTGCACGAGGTCGTCACCGACGAGGAGATCGCCGAGATCGTCGCCTCGTGGACCGGGATCCCAGTTTCCCGGTTGCAGGAAGGCGAGCGGGAAAAGCTGCTGCGGCTCGATGAGATCCTGCACGAGCGGGTCATCGGCCAGGACGAGGCCGTCCGGCTGGTCGCCGACGCGATCATCCGGGCGCGTTCGGGTATCCGCGATCCTCGCAAGCCGATCGGGTCGTTCATCTTCCTCGGCCCGACCGGTGTCGGGAAGACCGAACTGGCCAAGACCCTCGCGGCCGCCTTGTTCGACAGCGAGGAAAACATGGTCCGGCTCGACATGAGTGAGTACCAGGAGCGGCACACCGTCTCGAGGCTGCTGGGAGCTCCGCCGGGTTACGTCGGCTACGACGAGGGCGGGCAGCTCACCGAAGCCGTGCGGCGCAAGCCTTACTCGGTAGTTCTGTTCGACGAGATCGAGAAGGCGCACCCGGACGTGTTCAACACGCTGCTCCAGGTGCTCGACGACGGCCGGATCACCGACGCGCAGGGCCGTACCGTCGACTTCCGCAACACGGTGATCATCATGACCTCCAACATCGGCTCGCAGCACCTGCTCGACGGGGTCACCTCCACCGGCGAGATCAAGCCGGATGCCCGGGACGCCGTGCTGGGCGAGCTGCGGCACCACTTCCGGCCGGAGTTCCTCAACCGCGTCGACGACATCGTGCTGTTCACGCCGCTCGGGCCGGCCGAGATCGAGCGGATCGTCGACCTGCAGTTCGACGAGTTGCGCCACCGGCTGGCCGAACAGGGCATCTCGGTCGAGCTCACCGCGCAGGCGAGGAAACTCATCGCCCAGCACGGATTCGATCCCGTGTACGGCGCCCGGCCGCTGCGCCGGTACATCTCCCACGAGGTCGAGACCAAGATCGGCCGCACGCTCCTGCGCGGTGAACCGACCGAGGGGCTGGTGATCACCGTCGACGCCAAGGACGGCGAGCTCGTCGTCACCTACAGCGGGGGCGAAGGGAGGTCCGCGGCATGAGCACCGGCACCGGTAACACCTCCGGCACCACCGGCACGGTCGTCTGCGAACACTGCGGGCACAAGAACCGCCTGCCGGCGGCTGCCGCGGGCAAGCCGACCTGCGGGCACTGCCACGAGCCGCTGCCCTGGATCGTCGACGCCGGCGAGACCGACTTCGCGGAAGTCGCGGAGCAGGCCACGATGCCGGTGCTGGTCGACCTCTGGGCCGCCTGGTGCGGGCCCTGCCGACAGGTCAGCCCCGCGCTGGCCCAGCTCGCACGGGAGCGGGCCGGGAAGGTCAAGCTCGTGAAGGTCGATGTGGACAACGCACCCGGGCTGGCCCAGCGGTTCGACGTGAAGGCCGTGCCGACGCTCATGGTGCTGCGCGGCGGTGAGGTCGTCGCGCGGCAGGCAGGGGCTGCGCCCGTGAACGTGCTGCGCGAGTGGCTCGATCAGGCGATAGCGCGACCGGAAAGTGCCCGCGAGGTCAGCCATGAGCAAGGAAGGTGACCTGTGATGACCAGTGTCGTCGACCGGCATCTCGAGTTCGTCCGGGACGTTGGGCCGCGAACCCCGCAGGGTTGCGAGGAGTGCCTGGTCGCCGGCACGCCGTGGCTGCATTTACGGCTGTGCCTGACGTGCGGGCACGTCGGCTGCTGCGACTCGTCGCCGATGAAGCACGCCAGCAAGCACGCCCACGCCATCGGACATCCGATCGTGCGCTCGTTCGAGCCCGGCGAGACCTGGCGCTGGTGCTACGTCGATCAGGCATTCGTATGACCGCCTTGACAGGGATCGACCTCAGCGCGCCGCTGACCGAGACCCCGGATCCGCACGGAGCGTTCCCCTCGCTCACGGACGAGCAGATCCGCACCCTCGGCAAAGGCGGCAAACGCCGTCCGGTCCGGGCGGGCGAGGTGTTGTACGCACAGGGCGAGCCGACATCCGAGTTTTTCGTGATCCTGACCGGCAAGGTCGCTGTGGTGGAAGGAACCGGGCGCGACGCGAAGGTCGTCCGCGTCCACGGACCTCGCCGGTTCCTGGGTGAACTCGGGCTGCTCGAAGGGCAGCCCGCGTTCGTCGGCGCCGTGGCCGTCGAGGCCGGCGAGGTGCTCGCCATCCCGGCAAGCGCGTTGCGGCGCCTGGTGCTCGGCGATCCGGTGCTCGGCGACCTGATCCTGCGTGCCTACCTCGTGCGGCGGACGCTCCTCATCGGATCCGGCACCGGGCTGCGGATCGTCGGCTCCTGCTATACCCCGGACACCAAGCGGCTGCTGGAGTTCGTGGCGCGCAACCGGCTCCCGTACCGGCTGGTCGACGTCGACAAGGACCAGCAAGCCGAAGCGCTCCTGGAGCGCTTCGGCGTTGCCGTCGAGGACACCCCGGTGGTCGTGCTGAACGGCACCGAAGTGCTGCGGAACCCGAGCACCGCCGAGCTGGCCCGGAGAATGGGGCTGCGGCCGCCGGAACCGGAACGCGGTGTGCGGGACTTGCTCGTGGTCGGTGCCGGGCCCGGCGGGCTGGCCGCGGTGGTCTACGGCGCTTCCGACGGGTTGCGGCTGTCGGCGTTCGACGCCCTGGCGCCGGGCGGCCAGGCCGGAACGACGTCCCGCATCGAGAACTACCTCGGCTTCCCGCCGGGGATCTCCGGCGCGGAGCTGGCCGAGCGATCGGTGATCCAGGCGGCCAAGTTCGGGGCTCGAGTCGCCGTCCCGGCCGAAGCGCGCACCCTCGAACCACGCGCCGGCCGCTACGTCGTCGGATTCGACGACGGCATCGAGATCGTTTCCCGTGCCGTCGTGATCGCCACCGGTGCTCGCTACCGCAGGCTCGTCATACCTGGCATCGAGACATTCGAAGCGACCAGCGTCTACTACGCCGCGACTCTGCACGAAGCGCGTCGATGCCTCGCCACCCCCGTCGCAGTGGTCGGTGGCGGCAACTCGGCCGGCCAGGCGGCGGTCTTCCTCGCGGAGGGTTCGCCGGTGGTCCACCTGGTCGTGCGCGGCGGCGATCTCGCTGTGAACATGTCCCGCTATCTCGTCGACCAGGTCGAACAGCATCCGCGGATCACCGTGCTCAAGCACACCGAAGTCCGCGAGCTCGTCGGCGGCGACAGCCTCGAATCCCTGGTCGTCGAGGACAACCGCACCCGCGAGCGCCGCGTCCTCGACGCCCGTGCGCTCTTCGTCTTCATCGGGGCTTCCCCGCACACCGCCTGGCTTTCGGGGATGGTCGCCCTGGACGAGGACGGGTTCGTGCTCACCGGTGCGGACGCCGAGGGGCACCGGGACCCCGACGTGTGGCGCGGGGTTCAGCGCCCGCCGCTGGTGCTGGAGACGAGCAGGCCGGGCGTGTTCGCTGTGGGCGACGTGCGCCACGGCTCGGTCAAACGAGTGGCCTCGGCGGTCGGGGAAGGCGCCATGGCCGTCCGGTTCGTACACGAACATCTCTCGATGGAGGCCTGATGCCGGTCATGGGCGCGGCAAGGTTCGAACGGTTCTTCCGGGTGGCCGCGAGCCTGAATGTCGACAAGAGCGATCTGAAACGGTACGACGAGTTCTTGGACCGCAAGATCTACGACCTCTTCGTAGTCGCCAAGGCCACGGCCAAGGCCAACGGGCGGGACGTCATCGAACCGAGGGACCTGCCGATCACCAAGGGGCTGCAGGAGTGCATGCACGAGTTCCTCAACATGGAAGACGACCTGGAAGTGGTGCCGCTGATCGAGCAGCTCCTGAGGCGTCCCCCGCTCGAGATCGCGATCGCCGAAGACACCGAGGCACGGCTCCCGGCCATCGCCGGCGGCCTCAGCGTGGCTCTCGCGCAGGCGTTCAAGATCATCGCCCCGCGGGTCAAGAACCCCGGCTCCGCCGAGTGGGAACAAGTCTTCCGGATGTTCGAACTGCTCCTCTGAAAGGGCGTCAGGCATGGTCAACGGACTCTCACGCAACCTCGATCAGCCGGCGTACGTGGCCGCGTTCGCCGAGCTGCAACGCCTCACCGGACAGGCGCGTGGCGCACCGGCCGAGGCCGCCCACACCACGGGGGATCTAACGGTCACCTCGACGATGCGGGGCGAGCGCTACACAGTCGTCACGATCGGTGGTTCGATCGACGCGCGGGCGCTGCGCCTACTGTCCGCTCACTTCGCCGGACTGCTCCACGCCGGTACCCGGCACCTGGTGGTCGATCTGTCCCAGGTCAAGGAGGTGGACGACAGCCTGTTCGGACTCATGCACAAGGTGGAGGACAGGCTAACGGCGCTCAACGGCCTGTTCGAGCTGACCGGGCTCGCGCCGCCCGTGCTGTACGCAATGGACGACGCCCTGCTGGCCGGGGTCTTTTCCTGGCACCGCGCCGTCATCGAGGACCCGAGACCGCGTGCCGCACTGTGGTCGGCATTGCGCTGCCCGCAAGGGCTCGAGAACGTCGCGGAGCCCGGATCCGCGGACCGGCACCGGACTTTCATCGACACGGCCGCCCACGGCCGCGGCGAGCGATGGGGGAAGCGCAGGTGAGAGCTGCTGCCGAACGACCGAAACGAGTACGTGGCTTCGGATGCTCAGAGTCGGCCTGCTCCTGTGGACAATGTCCGCGGTCGTCACCTACCTGACCGGAAACCCCAACCTCATCCCCACCCTGGTGCTGCTCGGCAGCTTCCTGGTGCCGGTGACCTTCGTGGCGTGGGCGTTCGAGCACCGGGACTCCGGCGAGATCACCGCCGAACTCGTGTTCCGCATGTTCACAGTCGGCGGTGTTCTCGGCGTGCTCGGCGCGTCGGTGCTGGAAACATACCTGCTGTACCCGTCGCCGTGGCTGTACGTCGGCGTCGGACTCATCGAGGAAGCGGTCAAGCTGGCCGCGCTCGCCCTGCTGACGAGGCGCTTGGCCGTGAAGTCCGTGCGCGATGGGTTGATCCTGGGTGCCGCGGCCGGGTTCGGGTTCGCCGCCTTGGAGTCGGCCGGGTTCGCGCTGACCGCGCTGTTCACCTCTCAGGGACTGTCTCTGGCGAACTTGGTGACCACCGAACTGTTGCGCGGGCTCCTCGCCCCGGTCGGCCACGGGCTGTGGACCGCGGTTCTCGGCGGGCTCCTGTTCGCGTGGAGCACCCGCGACCATTTCGTCCTCACCGCCCGGCTCGCACTGGCCTACCTGGGCGTTTCGCTGCTGCACGCGCTGTGGGACTCGATGTCCGTGATTTCCCTGTACATCACGCTGCTGCTGACCGGTCAGCCGTGGCAGTACGACCTGCTGGCGCGCGGCCTGCCGGCCGCTCCGACGGGCACCCAGGTCGGGTTGTACACGACGCTGACCTGGGTGGGCCAGGGCCTGATCGCGGCGACCGGGGTGGTGTGGCTGCTGGTGCTGGTCGTGCGGGCACGCCCGGAGCGGCAGGGCACGCGACCGGCACTGACCTACCGCGTGGCGACGTCCCGGCATCCGGCTCTTCCGTTCTGACCCGCTGTCCGAGCCAATAGCCGAGCTCGCTGCCGGGCCGGGTGATTTGGCCGATGCATCCCGGGGAAACCGGCGGGTGCCGATGAGCGAGGTGAAACGGATGAACGCACCACGCCAGGTGGCCGTCGGAGTGCTGGCCGACGAAGGGCTACCGGAGCAGGTGATCACGACGATCGCCGACGACCTGCCCGGGATATTCGCCGCCCAGGTGAGCGAGAAGACGCGATGGCGGGTGGCGGACCAGGTGGAGCAGTTGCCGCTGGACGAAAACGATGACCTCCCGATGCGCACCTTGTCACAGCGGCACCGGCAAGACCAGCGCTGGGACCTGCTGGTCCTGATCACCGATCTGCCCCGGCGCGCAGGGACGAAACCCGTCGTCGCGGGAATCGACGTCGAGCACCAGTCGCGATGATCTCGCTGCCCGCGCTCGGCGCCGTCCTGGTGCGTCACCGGGCACGGGCGTTGCTCATCCGCGTGATGCGGCAGCTGGTGTCGCGGCTCAGAATCGACGCGGATCACGGCCGAGTGGCTTACACGGAAATCGTGACAGGGCCCCGCCCGGGATATCGCTGCCGTACGGCCGCACCTCGACCGCCTCATCGGCCGCGCAACGTCTATGTTCGGGAGGAACACCTTCTGGTGACGTTGACGGGCTTGCTTCACGAAGACGGACAGGCCCACGACCGCAGCCCGCGCGAGATACCTGAGGACCTTCGAAACCGCGGATTGGCGATCTTATGCGGTCGCGAGACTCGCGAACTTCGGCCGGCCGTCGCGCAACACGTCGCCTGCCCGCCACGACCACCGAATCAGCTCACCCTCGAATTGGACTGCAGTCACCACGCGGGCACGGCACCGGAGCACCGGACAGCGGCCGTCGACGAGCATCACCGCACATTCCCTGCAACCGGCGAGCGACCGATATCATCAGGCGGTGGCAGCCGTGGACCGATATAGAAGTCCCCCACGGATCTGAAGATTCGTGGGGTAAAGGAGTGTCCGAGACGATCTTGCACGCTAACCACAACGCTCCGGATCCCCGGCTGACGTGCAGGTTCTCACTTGTCGACCCCGAAGCCACCCCACGCCCCATGGGTAATTGAGTTTCCGACACGATAACTACAACGCTGGCCGCTATCGAGAAGTTCGCCCGCTGACAAGTCGCCACCTCGCCCGGCAGGGCGGGGTGGCGATCCGGTCGATCGTGACGTTGTCGCAGTCGAACTCGACCATGTCCGGGAGGACGTAGCGGACCCAGCGCCGGCCAGGAAGCGCCCGCGCCCGACCCGGACGGCGACGTCGACATGGACGGCTGAGCGTGCCGGTGTAACGTCGAGTTTATGTCGTTTCGGGACGGCCAGTACCGGTCCGGTCCGCAGTCGGCCGAGCTATTGGTGAAGACGCGGCGCACTGGACTCGGCTCGCGCGTCGGGCACGATCTCACGATCGAGGCGTCAGAGTGGGTTGCCGCCGTGTCGGTGAACACGGCGGACCCCGCCTTGTCCTCGGTCTCGGTCGACGTCGCCGCCGGCTCGCTGCGGGTGCGGTCCGGAAGCGGCGGAATCAAACCGCTCACCGACTCCGACCGCGCCGAGATCGAGAAAAACATTCGGACGAAGATTCTGCACACCGACCGATATCACGCAATCACGTTCCACTCGACGCGAGTCATCCAAGATGGCGAATCGCTCACCGTCGACGGCAATCTGACCATCATGGACCAGTCACACCCGATCACCGTGCTGGCCACGGTCAGCGACGACCGCAGGATCCGTGGCGGCGCAACCATAGTCCAGACACAATGGGGCATCAAACCCTATTCGGCGTTTTTCGGGGCGCTGAAGCTGGCAAACGAGGTCGCAATCGAGTTCGACGCGGAACTCACCCCGCTCTAGCCACGCAGAATCATCAGGCCGGCCGCCGCTCGCCGAAATGCAGCATACTGGGTGCCGGCTGAGCGCGGTGGTCGTGGACAGTGGCCAGGCTGGCCCGGCAGGCGCTCACAATCTGGCGAGTGGCAATGCCCTTGGGGGTGCGGCGGCCGGCGGCAGCGCGGGCAAGCCATTGTCACGTCGCCAGTGAGCTCGTCGATAGCCACCGTGACTGCGCACTGACAGTCACGGCACCAGCGATGACCCGTGACTGGGCTGGCGTGCTCGGGGGAGGCGATGCACTGATGGATCCACCGGCGGTGGGCGGGGCAGGTCAGCCGCTCGAACGGGGACAGGCCGGTCTCGACGGCGGCGTCTTCGGCGGCCAGCTTCGCGGCCAGGCTGCGGTCGGCCAGGTCCGCATAGCGGCGGCTGGCGGACGCGGCCGCGCGATGCTGGGCTATCAGGGACACGACAGCGTCGGCCCGCCGGTGGACAGAGGGCCGGGTCTCGCCGCCGGTCGGCGTGGTCGCCGGAACGAAGGTCTGCTGGAACAGCATCGCCCTTTCCTGCGAGAACAAGGCCGGTCAGGACCTCGCTCCTGAGCCACGCACGCCATTGGTCGCTGTCTGAGGTCAAGCCTCGCTCACCAACCCGGGTATGTCGTCACAGCAGGCAACCATCTTGGCGTAGCTGCTCGCCGGGGCTGCGCGATACCAGCTACCAGGAAGCGGCACAACTGGCTCAAACTTTGTCGCGCTGACTCATTCCCCCTGGCAGCGGCGCATCGTGGTCGTCCGGAATTCCCCGGGGGATGGTCAGCGCGGAAAGCGCGCCGGCGGCAGCCGCGACGGCGAACGCCACCCGGAACCCGTCGGCCCTGGGTACGGACACTGGCCCCACCTGGACGGTGAGCGTGGCTAAGGGCTGTCTCGTAACTGGTGTTGTGGTTGGTGGGGCTGGTGGTGCGGTCAGCCGGCGAGGATGATGTTGTGCAGGTGCGCGATTGCGGACACCGTGTCGGCGAGTGTGCTCGCGGCGCGGCGGTAGTCGCGAAGGATCTTGAAGTTCTTCATCCGGGACAGAACGTGCTCGACGCGGGCTCGGACCTTGCGGTGGGTGGCGTTGAGGTCTTGCTTCCAGCCCGGCAACTCGCCCCCGTCACGGGGTTTGCGATAAGGCATGACCACGTCGGGGGTGCCTTGGTAACCGCCGTCAGCCATGACCGGCCGGTCGGCGAGTTGTTCGGCGATGCCGGAGTCGCGGTAGACGGTGCAGTCGTTGCGGCCGCCCGGCTGTGGGGCGCCGGTGGCGATCACCAGCCGGGTGTCGGCATCGATCGCGACTTGCACGTTGGTGGAGCAGCGGTAGTTCTTCGACGGGGTGGCCAGCCGGTGATCCCGGGTCGGGACCAGGGTGCCGTCCACGATCGCCACCGCGTCGATCCGGCGTTTACGGACCGGCGCCAGTGCCAGCAACGGGCCGATCGTGTCGCTTCCCCCGGTGCGCTGCGGAAGGCGATACCCCGAACAGCGGCCCGATCTGACGCATCGTCAGGTTCGTCCGCCAGTAGGTCGCGACCAGCAGAACCCGGTCTGCCCGCGGCAATGCCCACTGCCGGCCAGGGCGACCGTCCGCGATCTCGTCCCCGCCCTGCTTCGCGACCAACCGCACCAGCTTCCGGAACTGCCCCGGCTCCAACCCGGTAAACGGGACAATCCACTCCGGCCGCGACGCTGTGATCACCTGCACCACGACAACATGATCACCGACCGGCCCAGCGAGACCGAGACCCGGTTACGAGACATCCCTTAGTGAGCTAACGACCCACCGGCCGCATTCGGCGCCACGACGACCGGCCTGAGCGAGCCGTGCTCGACGAACGCCACCGGTCGCCCGTGATCGGTCGCGCGGAACCGGTTCGGACGGCGGTCCACCGCAACGGACCTGGCTCCGCAGCACAGCCGCACGGAAACGCTCGGCTGGGAGTCCCAGCCGAGCGTTTCGCCACTGTCGGTCGACACCGAACGAAGTCCGGCCTCGCTGAAACCCCTCCGCAGGTCAGGACGTGACCGCGCACTGTCCGCGATCGGCCCTCACCGGGCCTTCGCTCGTCGGGCGCACGTCGAAATCGAAGATTTCGGTGGGCACGTAGAGCGTGCAACACGCGTTGGGGATGTCGACGATGCCGCTGATCCGGCCTTCGATGGGCGCCGAACCGAGCAGCAGGTAGGCCTGTTCACCGGTGAAGCCCCACTTCTTGAAGTACTCCACCGCGTTCAGGGCGGCATTGCGGTAGGCCATGGTCGCGTCGAGGTAGAGGTTCTCGTCGGTCTCCCGGTCCACTGAGACGCCCACGAACGAGAGGAACTCGGAATAACGGGGTTCGACGTTTCCCGGCATGAACACCGGATTCGTGGTGATGCCGTACTTCTCCATGCCGCCTTTGATGAGGTCGACGTGGAAGTCGATGTACCCGCCCATCTCGATGGCGCCACAGAAGGTGATCTCGCCGTCGCCCTGGCTGAAGTGCAGATCTCCGCCGGAGAACTTGGCGTCGTCGACGTAGACCGGGTAGAAGACGCGCGATCCCCGGGTGAAGTTCTTGATGTCGTGGTTCCCGCCGTTCTCCCGGGCCGGCACCGTGCGGGCGCCCTCGCGGGCGATGTGGTCCGCGGTCGACCCGTCGGCCGTTCCGGCGAGGGTCCCGTCGAGCAACGGCGGCAGGCCCAGCGGCGGTACGCGGTCGGGCTCGCGGTCGACCAGCGCCCGCTCCCTGCGGTTCCACCGCTGGAGCAGCTCGGCCGAAGGCGCGGTGCCGAAGAGGCCGGGGTGGGTGATTCCGGTGTACCGGATGCCCGGCAGGTGGCGCGAGGTGGCCTGCTGACCGTGGAAGTCCCAGATCGCCTTGTAGGCGTCGGGGAAGTAGTCGGTCAGGAACCCGCCGCCGTTGGCCTTGGCGAACACCCCGGTGTAGCCCCAGCCCTGCCCCGGCGCGTCGCCGGTCTCCTGCGGAACCGGGCCGAGGTCGAGGATGTCGACGACGAGCAGGTCTCCGGGTTGGGCACCCTCGACGCCGATGGGACCGCTGAGCATGTGGCAGCGTGACAGGTCGACGTCCCGCACGTCGTTGGCCGAGTCGTTGTTGCCGAGCTGGGCGTCGGTCCATTCCCGGCACTCCACGCGGAACTCCTGCCCGGGACGGACCATCGCGGCGACCGGTACGTCCGGATGCCACCGGTTGTGGCCCGGCACCGCCTGATCGCGCATGGATTTTGTCTGGTCGACGCTGAACACTACTTCTGGCATGCGAATTCTCCTCTGTTTGCGGGCCCTTGACGATTCGCCCGCCGTTCTCGGGTCAGTACCTGTGAACCTCCCGGTCATATTCGGCGACGTTCGGCAGAAAAACCGACGCCTGGATTTACGAAAAACCTGATTTCGCCGACGATATGAAATTCTGCAAAAAGACCTTCGCTGTTCGGCGATCCGTACCCACGCCCTGAGGCAAGCATCGACGACTCCGGCCGGCGCTGATCGCCGTTGCGGTTGCGGTCGCCACACCGACTGCTTGCGGGCTACTTTCCGTGACGGCCCGGGCGGACTCACGAGGACGTTCGGCCACTCCCGAGACCAGGACGGCACTGGCCCGACGCCGCATCTCGAACGGGATCGCGCTGTGCGCAGCGTATTCGCACGTCGCGCAGGGATGTCAAGGGCAACGAAAAACCACGCTCCGGCTTGACTTAAGGTATATCGTTTCGTTATCTTGCCTCGTCTTGCACCGGCTGCCCGTTACGGGCGTCGAACCAATGCTGATCAAGAAAACGATGGAGCGTCGTGGAAGCGAAGTCCGACGACGACGGCTCGATGGAGTTCGTCGTCCTCACCGCGTGGGAATGCGCCAGCTGCGAGGTCGCCGGGCGGACTCCGCCGGGGGCGGCGGTCGAGTGCTGGAGTTGCGGCGGCTCGGTCGTGATCACCGCACGGCCCAGCATCCGGCGCTTGGCCGGGTAGCCGCACGCGGCTCCACCTGCGGTTTCGTCCGGGACCCGCGAGGCCCTGTCTGTCGCCCGAGAACCCGAGTTGACTGGCCTTCCGAACGGCACCTGCGCGACCTGCTCGGCGTGGCGCAGGTTCACAAGTCGGCCTACGCCTCGCACGTGATGACGCTGGTCGACCTGCCCTGGCGCTCGGCCAAGGCCAGTACCCGGCTGCAGTCGTTGCGGGCGTGGGGCAACCGAGGCCCGGTGCTCCACGACCTCCTCGGCGTGCGGTGGGACTCGACGCCGACGCCTGACTTCACGACGCTGGTGCCCAAGGCGTTGGAAGGTGATCTCAACTCGCGGGCAACGCTGCAGGTGGCCGGCGGCATCGCGCTGGTCACCGACAAGCTTCTGATGAGCAACCGCGGGTCGGCCGCCAGCAGTGGTGAAGTCCCCTTCCGGGCCAACGTGAATGACGTCGTCGACAACCTCGGACCTCACCGGCGCCGAGAACGGCCTCGATGAGCTCACCACGCTCGGCGACACCGACGGGGCACTGCACCCGTTGCTGGTCGACACCGAGACCTGGAGCCGTCTCACCGGGATCACCCACAGGCTGAGCGGCAAGCTGTACAACCTCCAGCCCCCCAAGCCGACCTACACCATCGCCCCCGACGACGCACTCGAACTGCGCAGCTGGACCTACCTCACGGAACGACCGGAGATCAGCCGCCATCACGCGGACCTCGAGGCGGTCAACCGAAACGCGTACCAGGCGTACGAGGCGCTGAAGGTTGCGGCCACCGCGTACCACCGCGCGCAGATCGAGCTGTCGCTGACCGTGCGCCTGGCTCGCGACGCCGGTCTTGAGGTCGACGGCCGATGGACCGACTGGCTCGACATGCCCGGCGAGAAGGCCGTCATCGAGGCACGCGTTCAATACGACGATGAGGATGCGATCCTCGAGCGGCAGCACCAGAAGGTCGACGCGATCCTCGACGCGCTGCGCGAACACGGCTACGAGCCTCCGCGTCCCGAAGACTGGACTACCTTCGGCGAGGGCGAGCCCGATCCTCAGCGCGACGACGAAGCAACGACGGAGCAATAACCTGAGCTCGCCCGCAATGTTCGGTGCGTCAGCCTCGGCCTCGCGCTCGCCGCGGCGTTCGCTGAGGCCGGGGTCGGGTACTTGAGGTGCCGGCGAGCTTCGGGCTTAACGCGCGGCATGCGGCGGGGCTGTCGCAGGAGATGCTGGCGTCGCTGATCGGCTGCACCCGGCAGAAGATCATCGGCTACGAAGCCGCGCGTGCCCCTCCGGAGGCCGCACGGCTGCGTGCTCTGGCCGAGGCAGTGGCCGTGGATCCAGCGCACCTGATGGGTCTCGACGACCACGCCGGCGACCTGCTGACGCTGCGCCGGCGGGCCGGCCTGACTCGCCAGGTCGCGGTCCACGGTCTGGACGTGTTGCTGGCCCGGGACGGAATCCCAGGCGGAGTGCGCCGGTTGACGGCGTTGGAAAACGGCGCCGCGCCCGTGGTGTGGCAGGTCCAGCCGGGCCCAGTGCTGGACGCCCTTGCGCAGCTGTACCAGGTCCCGCCCGCGCACATCCAGACCGCCTGGGGCCTACGCGACGACGCCGACCACGAGCCGGCGCCCGGCGACCCGGTGCAGAGGGAGGTGCACCGGCCGCTGCCGCTGGCCGGGGATGAGATGGACACCTGGTACGCGCGCTGCCCGGTCTGCACGCTCGTCATGCCGCCGCAGAGCGCGGAGTACGCGGTGACCGACAGCAGCGCCCCGGATCTGCGGGCGCCGCTCGACTTGCGCTGCGGGGCATGCGGGCACCGGCACACCGTCACCGTCGCCGAGCTGCAACCCCAGGACGCCACCCACCTCTGCCCGCGCTCCACGTGAGGCCAACACACCCCGGTTCCCGCCGTCGCCGCCGAAGTCGTCTGCCTGGCTTGCCGCCTGCACGCACGCAGCCCGGCGTCCGGCAGCCCCACCACGGCGGAGCGCTGCGCAACGCCCGCGCCGGCCACACCCGCCAGCTGCAGAGCGCCCTCGCCGCAGCCAAGGGTGCCCGTCTGGACTTCCCCACCACCCGCACGCGAATCTAAACGGCACGTACCGGCGAGGATCTCGACGAGGACGGCGCGCTCCGGGCCGGCACCTGGATGAACGCCATGGTGCTGTAGGCCAGCGAGGAGTTGAGCGACTGGTCGGTGTGCAGGTATGTACGGGTTGTGCGGGGGTCGGCGTGGTCAGGAAATCCTGCACCTCGGCCAGGGTCTTTGTCTTGCCCAGCAGCGTGGCCGCGGTGTGCCGCAGCGAATGCGGGCTGAGCTTGACGATCTTGTCGGGGGCGATGTCGGCGGTGATGGCAATCGTGCGCATCATGTCGATCAGCGCGTCGGACCGCAGCTCGCGGCCCCTGCGCCGGCCCTGGTACGGGGTAGTTCGGAACGCGTGCCCGTCGAGCTGGCCGACGGGCACGCCGAGGCGGTCGGCGACCAGCGCGAGGTAGAAGTCGACGGCGGCCGCGGCGTAGGGGACGAGCGGTTTGAGTCGCTCGGTGGTTTCCCGGCCGTCGCCCTTGCCGTGGAATCGCAGCACGCGGTGGCCGTCTTCGACGAGGCGGACGTCGGCGACGGCGGCGTGCTGAACGGCTCCAGAGCGCACGGCGGTGGTGTAGAGGGTGCGCAGCACCGCGACGTCGCGGGCGGCGATCTCCAGCGCGAGCCCGCCGAACTGCTGGGCCTCCTGCAGACGCCGGTCGGCCTCGGCCAACAGCGCGTTGAGCTCGTCCTCGTCCAGGTACGGGGTCTTGGACTTGGTGCGCTGCCGCTTCGGCCGCTTGACCCGTGCGGTGGGGTCGCGGACGTCGATGTCGTTGTCGACCAGGTACCCGTACCAGGAGCCGACCGCAGCCAGGCGAGTGATGACCGTCTCGGCATTGTGGCTGTTCAAGTGGGCGGCCAGCCAGTCGTCGACGTCGGCACGGCGGGCCTGCAGCGGGTCGACACGGCTGCGCAGGTAGTAATCCAGCCACTGCGCCAGCCCGGTCTCGTAAGAGCGGCGAGTATGCGCGGAGTCGCGGCCGATCATGTCCGCCCACAGCTCGGTCAGGCCGCGCAGGTGGTAGCGCTCCCCCGGCGCCGCCGGCGGCAGCACCAGGCGGACCGCGCCGGCCAGGGTCACCTCCCCCGGTCGTGTGGGCTGTAGCCCGGTGTCCCGGCGCGGCTCGATGTCGGTGCTCACTGTGGCCGCCCCGTACTGTCGCGGCTCAGGTCCGTGCGGCGGGCCGCGCCGTGGCGTCGCAGCCGCCGGTCGGCGACCCCGATCAGTGCCGCCGCGATCGCCACGCACACCAACCCGGCCAGCAGCTGGTGGGCCCAGGTCAGCAGCACGATCCCCGCACCACCGGCCGCAGCGATGCCGGCGAGCAGCAGCACGGTGCCCGCGGTGGCCGGCGCGACCTGCTCCACGGCCCCTGCACCCTCGGACCCGGCGAGGTAATGCTGCGTAGAGCCGAGCCCGCGCGCAGCCGCGCCACGGCGTCCCGCCGCGTCCTCGGGCGAGGGCAGCGCGGGACTCTCCTCGCAGAGGCGCTCGATTTCGGCCGCCAGCTCCTCGCGCAGCTCGGTGTCGCCCAGCCCCACTCGCGCGCCAAGTCGACCAGCTCTTGCATCGAGCGTTGAGCTCGATCGAGGTTCTCAGCAGTGATCTGTGACGACTGGATCAATGGGGACAAACCCGCGGTCCCGCTGTCGGCGGCTTGCCCTTGCCAGAACGAACTCAGTGCGGTCTGACCTCGGACCATTGTTTGGCCGATTTTCTCGTGAATAGTCTTCAACTTCGAGGAATCGCCTTGAGCGCGGTCGAGAGTGTCAGTGTTCCCGGGGTTGTGAATCAGCGTGAAGATGTCGAAGCCGCTGTAAGTCATGGCCTACATCCCCTTCAGATGTCCGATGAGGATGCCGGCGAACTTCGTCGCCGTTGCACACGGGTTGTCGATCTGCGGGTTTCCCGTGTCCAAGCGGGCGATGATCGTGTAGACAAGGTCGTTCCGCACGCCCACGGCGAGCGTGCACTTGCCCGAAGTCTCGCCGCCGTTCGTGTAAACGACCGCCGGGTAGCCTTCGACGCTCGGCTGGGGCTCGAAGGTGGTGAGACCACCGTGGCCTTGCTGGTAGTAGATTCCACTGAGACCGTTGGTGTTTCCGGTAGCGAGACCGGCGGCGATGTTGCCGTACTGGTTCGCGTACACCCAGACGCATTCTTTGCCGAGACCGTCGAGGTCATCCACTCGGCTGCTCGCCACTTTGCCACCCAGATATTCGACGTCCGCCTGAGTGGCAGCACCGCACGGATCCGACTCGACCTTGGAGGTATCGGCGATCGGATTGGCGACGTTCGGCGCTCCGTTCGCCGGAAGATTACTTCCTGAAGGGCCAGCCGACGAGGGCGTCGGCGTCGTGGCGTTTCCCGACTTCTCGCCGCTGCACCCGGTCAAGACCAGTGCTGCGGCGACTTCGGTGATGTCGGCTTTGACGTAGCTGGTGGTGGTGAGGTCGCTGTTGGTCTCGGCGTGGCCGGCGTAGGCGCGGGCGACACCGATGCCGAAGTTGCGTTCTACCCAGGTCAGCGTGGTGTGGCGGAGCCAGTGGGCCCTGACCTGCAGAGCCCGTGCCCAGCTCAGCTCCTTCTGCACACGGCCGAAAATGTAGTCGTACCGACGATACGTGATCCGATTTCCGTTGGCGTAGCGGAACAATCGTTCATCCGGGTCGCTGGTACCCCGTTCCTCGTGGTGGGTGATCAGGTGGCGCATCAGCGTCGGCGAGACTGGCTGACGGCGTTCGGTTTCGCCCTTCTCCCGCAGCAGGACCGCGCATTGCTCGCGGTCGAGGTCGCGCGGGCGCAACCCCAGGGCGCCACCGCGGCGGCAGGCGGTCTCCTCGTGCAGGCGGCAGATCAGCGAGTCCAGCTCCGGGTCATCGCCCGTGCTGGCGACGACGTCGTTGAGCTCAGCCAACTGCTTGTTCGACAGTGCGCGGCGGGTGGAGGCATTGCGGCGCGGCTTGGTGACCCGGCGCGCCGGGTTGCGGTGCCGATCGAGGCGCCCGTCGTTCTCCAAGTGCCTGTACAGGCAACGCACGGCGGCGACGAAGTTCTCCGCCGCGTTGCGCCCGCCGCGGGAGTTCCGGCGAACCAGAGCGGTGCTGCGCACCACCTCCGACAAGGCCTTGATCTCGCTGGCGGTGATCGTGTCCATGGCCCGATCACCCCACTCCGCCTCCGCCTTGTTCCAGTACGACCCGTAGGAGGCCGCCGTGCTCCGGGAAACCAGGCCGGCCACCACCGGGATCCACTCACGGATCGTCGGCATCGGCCGCTCATCCCCCTCCGTGTCCGCCGCTACGGGCTCTTCCCAGCCAGCGGTGACGAGATCGGCCGGGTCGACGCCAAGGCGCGACAGCAACAGCCGGGCCGCCTCCAGGTCCTGTCGTGTTGCGGGGTTGGTCATGACAGCTCCTCAGCGGTGGCCAGCGCGGCGTGGAAGGTACGGAGCATCATCTGGAGGGCGGCTTCCGGGTGGACGACGACAACGTCCTGGACGGGGTCGGCGACCAACAACAGGCGACTGCCCGCCAGCGCTCCGCACCCGCGACGGACTGCGGCCGGGAGCACGACGTAGGGCTTGCGGGGCATCACGAACACTCCGTCCGCGCGCCAGCGGATCACGACGGAGGTCTCGACCAGCGTGATCAGCAACCGGTCCCCCGGGCTCCAACCGAGGGCCGCGACGGCGCCGCGGTCCTGCAGCCGGCCGCCGCCGTCCATCAGCGCGATCGACAGCCGTGGACCGTCCACAGCACTGAGATCGCGCAGGAGCGGGAGGCCCATCGGAACGGGACGTGACGTCTCTGCTCGGGCTGGCACGGTGAGCCGGCCCGGCAGCGCAAGGGGCGAGACGAGGCCAGTCATGCGGCACCTCCCCTGCGTCGCGCGCGAGGGGAGGGTGCGATCACGACCAGCCTAGTCGAGGCCTGGCGGGGCTGAACGCGAGAAAGACCCGCCGTAGCGGGCCTGTTACTCTGTGGTTTGGGAGATCTCCCATGAATATGTGTCCGAGGGGCGTCTTGCGCACTAACCACACGCCTGTCGCTCAGGTCGCGGACCGAACGTTTCTAAGGGGAAGTCGGTGGCAGGACGACGCCGACATGCGGGGCCACCGATAGTTGGTCGAAGTCGCCAACGGCGATGATCAGCTCTCGCTTCCGCCGTTCGACACATGTCCGGCCCGGTGGCGGTTGGGCGGCATCCAGCACTCAGCCCCGGCTGTTCCCCTTCCGGTTCTGCCTTGTCGGTGAGTCGCAGTAAGATCCACTGGGCACGTTCCGTCACTTGATTGAACCTAGAGTAGGGGGAGTTGGATGCTCGACACCGTGCTGCGGTCATGACCGCGCCGGGCCGCGATCTGCGGCTGATGCAGCAGCAGGCCGGCGAGCTGGACGCGCAGCTCGCGGCTGCGAGACACACCGCAAGGTCGGCCGATCCGCTGGTCAGCGCGATAGTGACGGGCCAGGGAAAGCTCGTCGACCTGCGGATCGACGACCGGGCGCTCCGTGGCGCGCACGCGCAGAAGCTGGGGGTCGGCATCGTCGACGCCATCCGGAACGCGCGCAACGAGGCGCTGGCGTCGTCGTTGCCGCAGCTGAACGCACTGTTCGGCAAACAACCGCCGCCTCCGCCGGCCACGGGCCCCGCACCGCAGCGGCAGGCGGCCGCGCCGGAACCTGCCCACTACCCGCCCGAACTGGACGACGACCAGAGCTTCGAGGAGCTCGACTTCCTGACCGACGAGCCGGAGCCGGGAGGTGGACACTGGTGATCAGCGAAGAGCAGCTCTACAACCTCGCGAAGGAAATCGACGCGCGCGTGGCCGCGGTCGAGCAGGCCGCGAAGACCGGGGAGAGCCTGCCGCTGGTGCACGACATCGGCGCGGGTCTCGGCACCGTGACGGTGGACGGCTCGGGCGGCCTGGTCTCGGTTGACCTCATTCGTGACGCAGTTGCCGGGCAGACCGGCGCCAGTCTCGCCGGCCACGTCCTGAGGGCGATCAACAACGCCGAATCGGCGGCGTCGACCCGGCGCAAAACCATGGTCGAGGACGCGGCACGGGAGGCCCGTTGAACAACAGCAACTTCAATCCGCTGGGCAACGCGGCGGCCGGCTCGCGTTTCGAGGTCTACCCCGAGGCCTTGCGGGCGGCGACCGACGACGTCTTCGCCGCGCGGGAAAAGCTCGTGAAGTTCGGCATCGACGACCTGTCGCCGATGGTCCTGCGCGACGACGATGTCGGGCTGCTCGGTGTCCAGGCAGGCGTCGTCACAACCTTCAACAACGCCATCGAAGGGATCCGTGACAAGACCGGTAAGGGCGCGGTACAGCTGGAGCGTTTCGCCGAAGCAATGGACAAAGCCGCCGACTACTACGAAACCCTCGATGACGAGGACTTCAAGCAGCTGCGCGCGAAGGAAGAGGGGATGAACTGACCATGACCACATCGCCAGCCGTCCCTTCAGGCCCGACGGCACCACCGAAACCCTATCCGGAAGAAGCTGACGGGAAAATTCGCAAGATCGCCGAACTCCTCGGCCGAGGCGACATCCTGCAGCTGCTGGAAGACGTCCGCAACAACCTGCTGGGCAACGCCGTCCACGTCCAGAACTTGGCCATGGAGTTCGCGAAGAACCACACCCTCGCGGACGCCGGCGACAACATAGACGAAGCCGTGCAGTCGGTGAGCGGTACCTGGAGCGGCCGCGCCGCTGACCAGTTCGCCACCTACGCGGGCAGGGTCGGAAAAGCTCTCGAAGGTCAGCAGAACGTCGTCGCCGGCATGTCCGGCATCCTCACCGACATCGCCGGCTGTGTGATCGAGACCTACAGCAAAGCCATCGAGTTCATCGGTGCATGCGCTGTCGAGCTGGGAAAGCTCGGCTACAAGACGATCATCGCAATCGTGACTTCAGAGATTCCCATTGTGGACATCTTCACGGCGAAGGACGTGCTCGACGCTGCGGTGGACGCGTTCGCTAACCTCGTCACCTCGGTCATGGGGTTGTTCGCGCAGGCCCGAACCACCTTGGGTGACTTCAGCAAGCAAGCGATCACGTTGGTGCGGAGCGACACTGATTTCCCGGATATCCCTGAGCTGCCCGGCAACTCCGGAATGGACGACGAGAAGCAGTGGCACGTGGAGCCGTCGGCGGCCCCGGCATGAGGGCATGGGCACTGGCCGGGCTCGTGGTCGTCGCAGCCGGTCTGCTCAGCGGGTGCGGGCCGGCGAAGCCGCACCGCGTGCTCTCGCAGCCTCCGGCTCCGGCGCAGACCGGTGCGCCGCTTCCGTTCAACCAGGTCGACCGGCCCGTCGACCTGGCCAAGTTCGACGCAGACCCGTGCAGCCTGCTCACCAAGGACCAGGCCGCCGCCGTCGTGGCCGACCCACCCAACGACATCCGCGCGAACGTACGGAACGGCCCACCTGATTTCGGCTGCGCCTGGACCAACCAGGGCGGTGCGCTCATCTCAGCCCTGAAGCCCTTCGACGGCCCGAAGACCCTCACCGAACTATCGGTGGACGGCCTCAAGAAGAACGGCCAACTGGACCCGTGGACCGAAACGTCGATCGCCGGCCTCCCCGCAGTCATCTACCACGTGTTCCGGAACATGGACGAGTGCTCCGTCTCCGTCCAAGTCACCGACGAGCAGATGCTCACCTTCGACATCCAAGGCAAAGACCTGCCCGGCAGCTACTGGAGCAACGACCGCTGCGGCGGACTCGCGAAGATGGCCGAATACGTGATCGGCAACCTCCGGCAAAACTGAGAGGCCGAGCAGCAAGACGTCGGCCCCGGTTGAGAAGGCTCCGCACTCCCCCGCGGGTGCGGCCGTTCGAGCGCAGATCGGCTGCTCCCGCATCATCAGGTGCCAGACCCTCGCGTTCCAGCCTGCCTGGTAACGATTGACGGCGAGGAGCGGCATGGCTGGCGATGCCAACTCGATTGCGAACATCGGTACGCCGCTCTACGCCATGCGGGCTCCAGGCGCCGAACGCGAGCCGCCGACGTGAGTGGGCTGCGCATCGCCTTCTACGGCCGGATGTCGCCCACCGAATTCCAAGATCGACACCTCGCGCGATGGCAGCGTGAAGTGTCCGAGGAGACGATCCGCAGCATGGCGTGGTACGTCAACGAAGGCTGTTCGCCTCGGCTTCCGTGGTAGGAGCGACCCGCGGCGGCGCGGGTTGCTGGCTGACGCCGCCGCCCGGATCGCAGGTTCGATGCGATCGCCGTCGGCGAGTACGAGCGAGCGTTCTACGGCGATCAGTTCATCATCGCGAGCCGTAAAGACCTGCTCCTCGCCTGGCGACGAGTGCTGCCCACAGCGTTTGGAGGTGAGTGACAATGCGGCCATTCGGGTGCAGACCAGCGCTCGGTTCGTCATCGGTGCTGGGTAGCCGCGTTCCGCCCTCGACCCGGATCCGTCTCAAGCATCGAGGTGCACGATGTCCCGTCCTGCTCGACCAGCTACTCCGGCAGGCGCGGTGTCTCCGCGTCGGGCTGGCGCCCGGCGTCGCCTTCAATCCGTCGGAGGCCGCGGGCTGAGGTTCGCGTTCTACGGGCGGATGTCCACGGTCGAGTTCCAGGAACGGGAAACGTCGCTGGGGTGGCAGCGAGAGGCCGCCGAGGAGACGATCCGAGGGCACGGCGTGATCGTCGCGGAGTACTTCGACGAAGGATACTCACGTCGGCTGCCCTGGCGCGAACGGCCGGCCGCGGCACAGTTGATGGCAGCCGCGGAGCAACCGAACTGTTCTTTCGACGCCGTCGTGATCGGAGAGTACGAGCGAGCGTTCTACGGAGACCAGTTCGACGCCGTGCTGACCGCGCTCCGGGCGCAAGGTATCCAGCTGTGGCTCCCCGAGGCGGGCTGTCCGGTGAACCTCGACGACCCCGTGCACCAAGCGTTGATGCTTCTGCTCGGGTCCCAGTCACGTCGCGAGGTGCTACGGACCCGGCACCGAGTGCTGGCTGCGATGCACATCCAGACCCGTGTTCAAGGCAGGTTCCTCGGCGGCCGACCACCCTACGGCTACCGCCTCGCCGACGCCGGCCCACACCCGAACCGCGCCCACGCAAACTGGGGCCGCCGCATGCACCGCCTGGAACCCGATCCGGCCACCGCACGGTGGGTGCGGTGGATCTTCGAAGAACGAGCTACCGGACGTAGCGTGGCCGGCATCGCCCGGGAGCTGAACGAACGCGGCATCCCATGCCCCTCGAGCGCCGACCAGGACCGGAACCGCCACCGAACGAGGCACGAGTGGATCGTCCGGACGGTGGTCGGGATCCTCGAGAACCCTCGATACACAGGGCGCCAGGTGTGGAACCGGCACGGCGCCAGAACGGTCGCTCCTACCCACCAGCGTGCGCCAGTCCGACCGGCGGCACGAGGTCGGGCCGAGTCGGAAAAGCTGACACACCCAGCGCTCGTGGACGAAGCGACCTTCCTGGCGATTCAGGGCATGCGCGCGACCCGACCCACCAAGTACGGCGGCACCAGGACGTACGTGCTGGCAGGACTCGTGCAATGCCAGCTGTGCGGGCGCCGGCTGGACTCGCACTGGGTCAACGGCCGACCCGGCTACCGCTGCCGGCACGGTCACACCAGCGCCCGCAACCGCCCACCAGAACTCGCCAAAAACGTCTACGTCCGCGAAGACCACCTACTCAACGACCTTAGCGCGCGATTCGCCGAGACTGCAGGTGACGATGCGGCCGCGATCGCCGACTACCTGAGATCGAACGACCTAACGATCATATATGGCGGCCCGACACGAGAAGTCAAGGCATGCAGCCCACAATGCGGGCTTGCCACGATAGCCGAGACCGCCGGAGGGAGCTGCCGTTACTCTGACCTGGCTTCGACGCGCAGATCTATGGGGTAATTGAGTGTCCGAACCCCTTCGCATGGGAGATCTCCCAGGTTTCGGGAGGTCATGTCACCAGAGTAACTGACGCGCACGCGGTGTGCGCACTCCCCCAGCACCCGACTTCGACGCGTCGAAGTCAAGCTCGCCTCCGGGGATCCGTAGCGCGGTGCCGGCGAGCCCATTCCAGCGCACCGCTCGACAATCACGGCATTGTTGGCTACGGCGATGGTTTCGACCGGATCGGCCTGCAGGTCCGGGAAGCCTCGTAGTGAGTCCGCGCGACAATAGCCGCGTAGCGTGCGCCGCCGAAAAGCTCGCTGACGGCCACGACGCGGCCCGGTGGTCCCAGCGGAGCGTGACAAGCCACAACGTTCCCAACGCTGACGCACCGAATCAGCATCGGCCAGCCCGTTCGGACTGGACGACTGCGGCAACGCGGTCGAACCACGAGCCGCAGGCTCGGAGGCCCGAGGCACCCCACATTCTTGCAAGACGTGCCGAAACCAGGTTCTATCGGCTCCAGGCGCCTCGGCGAACGCCACCTCGCTGAATTGGCGGAAGAGTACGCGGAGCCGGGGCAGGTCGATGGTCGCGATGTCGAAAGCAACCGAGGCCGAACACTTCACCGGGAGGGCAGCACCTCCGCCTTGCCAGTTCACTGAATCACCAGCCGTCGCGTGCGCCGCAGTTACCGCCCTCCGATTCGCAGCTTCCTGCAAGGAAGCCAAGCCCAACACCTCTCGATTTCGTCAACGAAGTTTTACAATTTTTACTCCTCGACAAAGCGAGCCTCGCCGGATTCAAAATACATCCGTCGCATTCCGTAAATCTCCCAGGCCGCCCCAGAAGTAAGCCGGCGCAATTCCTGGCGTGGAATATCAGGCACGACATATCTGTTGCTAGCCGCGTGCCAGACAAACTCCGGGTCGAGTTCCAGATGGTACTTCTTGACAAAGAAAGGAAGATCTAGCCGCCACACCCAAACTCCGTCGGTCATCAGAGACGAGCCACCGGAAACACTAGAACCTTTGCCGGCAACGACGTCTTCTGTACCCTCCATAATGTCAATCAGATCGTGACCACTGTCAAGATACGCCACCAGATTAGCCTCATTGGGACTTCTATCCCTGGAGATTGCATCGAAAATGCTTCCCTGGAACACATCCGGGCGCCTCTCCTCGAGCTCCGCATAGAAGCCCACTCGTTTCAGGCTCACGCCTTCATCCTCTCGAGTAGAACTGGGTCCAGCCAGCGTCACCGTAAACCGTCGGCACCTGTCCAGGGCCCAGATCTCTATCGGTGCCGACCCGAGCGTTCGGTCCGAGAACCGGAACTCCGAGTTCGTCCGACAGTTGCTGGCCGACACCGGAGACACCGGAGTGACATACAATCAGCCGGCACGGTTGGCCTTCCACGTAGCCAGGGTTCGCGCGAATCGCATCCACCAACTGCCCGCCGTTGACCTCCTCGCCATCGATCTCGATCAAGCCGTTCCGCTTGCCATGAGCGATCACGTCATGCATTCCGTCGTTGAGGACGTTGTTGAAGTTGCGGATCGTTTTCGCGTCGCTGCCCACGACTGTCGCCGTGAGGCTGTATCTGACTGCATGTCCACCGGCAGTGTAGTTGTCCGGCGTTCCCGGCTCACTGCCGCCGCAGTTGTGGACAAGTACGGATACCTGGCCAGCAAGGATGTAGTAGGTGTGGAGGTTGTTTATGGTGAGGTCGTAGGTGACCTCGGTCGTGTGGTAGAGCGTGACCTCGGTGACCACCGCGCTGCTGCCGTCGGCGGTCTGGAGCTCGTCGCCGACGTGCAGGTCGACGGCTTCGACGAAGGCGGCGCGTGTGACGTTGTAGAACGGGTGGTGATAGGTCGTCGTGACCGTCGCCGGTGTGCCGGCGACCGGTGCGGCAACAGCGGGAACGCTCCCGCCCGCAGCCACACCGACCGCCACCGCCACGGCGGTCGCGGCGCGACCCACTACCGCACGCACGCGGCCGGGCTTGACCTTCAGATTCACGAAGTCGTGGTCAGTCTGCGTCACGATCACCCGGTCGACCTGGTAGGTCTCCAGCCCCGGTTTGCCGGGCTGCGAATTCTCGACCCTTTCCCCGACCTTCACCGACGCGATCGGCTTACGTGAACCGTCGGCCATCAACACCTTGGTGTCGCCGACAAAACTGTGCGTGCAGTCTCCGGCCGGCGCACGGCCACGGGCACTGCGCAGACCACCCAACGCGCCGAACGCCGCACCACCCGCGCCGCCGGCCAAAGCACCGGCGCCGGCCGCCCGGAGCCCGCCACCCACCGAACAGCTGCCCGAGCAGTGCAGGGCGTAGTCGAGCCCGCCGGTGACACCACCCGAACCCGCACCCGAGAGGCCCCCGACCAAGCCTTGCGTCGCTGCCTCCGGCAGCACACCGTCCAGCGCGTCCGCGATGAGGCGGCCACCCAACGACCCGGCGATACCTGCGCCGAGCGCACCACCGATGGCACCGAGGCCGACGGCCTCAACCGCGCCCAGGACGGAGCAGTTGCCTTGACTGTGGCAGTCCAGGCCGTAGGACACCGCGCCGCCGACCGCTCCACCGAGGGCCGCGCAACCGACCGCGCCGATGCCGAGCGTGGCCGCCGTACAGGCCGCTCCCACGACGACGCCGGCAACGACACCGGCGATCGTCGAAGCATGGTCCTTCACGAAGGACCCGACGTGCGATACGGCTGAAGCGAGCGCGTGCACCGTCGACACCGCCGCTTTGGCCACGGTATGGGCGACGCTCTTCGCGGCCGACACGACGGCGTGATTCACCGCCGCTGCGGCGTGCACGACCGCGTGAGCCGCGGATTTCACGACTTTCGCGACCGCGTGATAGGCGGTTTTCACCACGTGCACGGCTGCGTGGTACACCTTTTTCACCACACGCACCGCCGCGTGATAGACCGTTTTCACGGTGCGCACAGCGGCGTGGTAGACGTCGGCAACCTTGTGCACCACCGCCTGCACCGCGTGCACCACCGGCTTGACCACATAGGCCTGTCGAGCAGGTCGCCGGGCGTGAGGTTGGTGGCGTCGGTCCAGGCATGGGTGGTGACGTCATACCACAGACGGTGGGCGGTTCCCTGCAACCGGCGAGCGACCGATATCATCAGCCGGCGGTAGCCGTGGACCGATATAGAAGTGCCCCACGGATCTGAAGATTCGTGGGGTAAAGGAGTGTCCGAAACTGACACCCATGTGATGTGCGCACTCCCCTCAGCACGCCGACTCTCGATGTCGCCGACGGCTGATCACGTTGTCGCAGTGCGGGTGTTTGCTGCATCGCAGCCTGAGCGGCTTGCCCTGGCCACTTCGGCCCAAGCGGTGCCCGACCCGTCCGCGGGTGCCGGGCGATCGCTAAACGAGGGTCAGGTCGAGACCGCAGGAGCCGTCAGCTCGGCCGATCGGGATGAGCAAGGTCGTGCGCACCGGTCATCCCTCGTGGCCGACGCTGTGATCCTGCTCGTTGCGCTGACAGAATTCCAGCTCGGTATCCGGATCGGCTGCACCCCTCGTAGTCCCAAGGCGGCCGTGTCATGACAACCGTGTAAGCCACGGATGGACCAAGATCGGGTCGCGCTCTGCGATCCGGAAAGGCTTCATCTATGACTGAGAACACATCTCGATGGGCTGGCGACTCGTCGGCGAACGAGGTCCTCGCCGGCGCGCTGCCGCCGGACGCGCTGGACGCGTTGGTGAAAGAGGCCTACGAGAACAACGGTTCACTGGGGGTTCAGGAACTGCTGAACCAGGAATGATTATGCTCCAGATATTCAAGTCCCTTGCTTGCTTGGAAGTCCTTCGTCGCCTTGGCAATGGCAGCCATATCAGCTTTTCCACTGAACATCGACCTGAAGAGAAGATTTCCGTCCGCATCAGCCGAGACCGAGACTTCACCGTCACTACCCCTTGCCCGGAACCTTCACGTGGAACCCCTTTTGCGCCCAGTCTTCGGCGGGTGCATCGATTTTACAGGTGGCGTTGTGAACGAGGACCGCAGTAGTGCCCGCGAGCACATAGTACGTGTGGGTGGTGTCGATGGTGAGATTGTAGGTGCGGAAGCTGCTGCTGTAGCGGTGGAGGGTTTGGATGGCAGCATGGCCTTCGCGAGGCGTGTCGAGCAGATCGCCGGGCCTGAGACTGGTGGCGTCGGTCCAGTTGTGGGTGGTGACGTCGTACCACAGGTACCGTGCAGTGGACGTGATCTTCTTCGGGCCGGCTGGGGTGGTGATGGTGACGTCGACGAAGTCGCGGTCGGTATCGGTGATATGCAGCGCGGTGACGGTGTTGATCTCGGTGTTGCTGTTGTCGGGTTGGGCGTTGCGGACCAGGTCGCCGACCTTGACGTCCTCGATCGGTTTCTTCGATCCGTCGGCCATAAGCACGGCGGTGTCCCCAGCAAAGCTGTTGCGGGTACAAGCCGTCGCAGCCTCTTAGGCGCCCTCGGCAACGAGGCTTCGGCCTTCCGCGCTAGTCGCTGCGCCCTCGAGGAAGTGGGCACCGGCGTCGGCGGCGATTTCGGCCCCGTCGGCGGCGGCGCCGACGGACACGAACCACGAGCCGACTTCGACGGCGCCCTTGGCGCAACCGAGGAGCTCGAAGTCGCTGATGCAGTTGGCGACGACGTCTTTCGCTCCGGAGTATTCGTAGACGGCCGCGCCGACCTGCGCTAATGCCGCGTCACGCAACGTTGGGTAGGTAATCCGGGCGGCGGATTTTCGAGTTGACCGCGAAGTGGCGTTTGGGATGGCAATGCCGGTTGCGCCAGCGGAGATAGCCAGCGATCGCGGCCTCTCGGACGGCGTGGGAGGGGTAGTCACTGCCGTCAAGGGCGAAGTAGCGCAACGCGGTGCTGCGAGCGGGGTGATGTGACCAGGGCCGGTGGTCCTCACCGTGCCGAGGCGAGTGTACGCTTGGTGATCCCCCGGTCAGCGGCGGCCGGTGGCCAGGATCACGAGGAACTGACCGCCGCCCGCCTCGATGCCAGCGGTCACCGGCAGCCCTGGCACCAGCCGCGAGAACCGGTCCACCAGCCAATCCGCCGCCTGTTGAGCGTCCTGTTTGGTCGGACAACGGGCCACCATCTCGCGGCCCCCCTTGCGCTCGAGTCTTCCGGCAACAGTGATCAGCGGCGCTGGTTCGACCACGTGCAGGCGTTCCGGCCAGGCAATGACCACCTTGACCGCGCCCTTGCGGGTGTTGCATCCGCGGTGCGCGAGCCGCTCGGCGACCTTGGCCTTCCGATCAGCGGTCCGGCTGTCAACGCTCGGCCCCCGCGGGTCGTTAACCGACATGTCAGGGTCGACCGTTTCGTCACACACCCAGCACCGCCAGCCGTCGCGCTCGGCCACATCATCGAGAAGACTCACCCGAGCAAGCTAACCTGCCAGGCCGCCGGCCCGCGCACCGCTCCCAGGCAAGCGCCACCAGCCCTCCGCGGTCACCAGGCGACGACTTTCTCGCTGTCGAAGCCTCGCGCCGGCCATCGTCGGACAGTGGGGCGCGGGAATCTGGCGCTCAGGGCATCGCTGCTCCAGCATTGGCCGTCAGCTGAGTAGCAGCCATACGCCCTGGCGAGATCAGTCGCCCCATCCCTGAGTGTTCGACCTCGACTCAATCGAGAAATAGCTCTCGACATTCATCCTGGAGGCGGTCTTTCTTTCGTATTCCTCCGACGCGAGGTAGAGCATCCCCTCAGCCTCCTGAGCGAACGGCGCAACGAAACGTTCGAATCCGAAGCCAGAAATCAGGACATCGCCGTACACTCTTTCGCCCGCCAAGATGCACGCGCATCGCGCATACAGGAAGTGGTCGCTCGTCTGCGGGAGTTTCAAACCATTGGCAAGCGCCACGGGCACCTCCGCTAGACCCCTCCTATCGATCCGATAGAGCGACTCCCGAAGTCGTTCAACAAATCGAGTCAAGGCATCGGGTGTCATCGCGCTGAGCTGCCCAGAGATCCGCTCCAGGGCAGACTCAATCTCGCTATCATCCTCGACGGAGCTTGAGCCGATGACCTCCCAGAAATCAGTCACTTCGAGCTGCTCCTACCAAAGTCTAAGTTGTTCGAATTGTTCGGCATCTTGCCTTTTCTCCAAGATCTTCTTACCTGGCGACGCAATGTCATTTGACAGATCAACTCCCTGGCCACGCAGTTCTTCCATTCGAAGATGTTCGGCAACGAACAGGTCATCATTCGTTCTGCAAACATGCGCGCAGGTCGCATCTCCACGACTCTTCAGGCGCCCACTGTCGATGTGATCCTGCAAGCGGTTATTGAAGTTCTTAGTCTTGCCGACATACGTCTTTCCGGGGTTCTGCTGATCTTCGAACTCGTATCTCCCTTGATTCTTGTTGCAATTATGGACTAGGACCGGCGTGGTCCCCGCCAGCACATAGTACGTGTGGACGTCGTCGACTGTGAGGTTGTAGGTGATGATCGCGGCGGTGTAGAGGCGGGTGGCGGCGACGGTGACGTGGCCGTGGTCTGGGCTGTCGACTTCGTCGCCGACGCGGAGGTTGTCGGCTTCGCGCCAGGTGTGGAGGGTGGCGTCCCAGAACAGGTGCTGGGCGGTGCTGGTGATGGTCGCCGGCCCGTCCGGCGTGCTGAAGGTGAGACCGTCGAACGACTTGTCAGTGGTGGTGACATGCACCGCCGTCACCACGTGCTGTTCGGCGTTGTGGCTGTCGGGCTCGGCGTTGGTGATCGTGTCGCCGACATGGATCTGATCGATCGGTTTGCTCGAGCCATCAGCCATCAGGACGGCCGTGGCACCAGCAAAGCTGTTACACCCAGACGAAGCCCTGGCCGGGCTGGCAGCCGGGGGCCTCCTCCGCCGCCAGAGCACTCTTCGCAGCTGCAGGAGGCGGCGGCGGGTCTGAGGGTGTAGGTGCAGCGCCCACCTCCCCGCCAGACTCTTCGGCCCGGCTTCGCCACCAGTTGCTCCACCGGCACCGTCGCCGAGCATCTCGCCGGCGACTCCGGCACCGGCTGTGGCACCACCGGCCGCGGCCAAGGCTCCGGCCTGGTGTGGCGTGCACGGCGCGAGACACGCGGAGGCAGGACATTGCGGCCGGGTGTGGCCAGTTGGCTGCTGAAGGCTGAGTATTTGTTTCGGTGATGGAGAAGCTTCACATGGCCCCGGGCGTAAGGACTTCCACTCGGGGCCCTATTCATTGGTTCGAATAACGGCCGTCCGTCAGCTGAAGGGGCATTCTTCGGGAGTTGCCACAAGACCCTCTTGCAACCTTACCAGCAGGTCGGTCCCCGCCTTCCCCGCCGCTTCAAGTTCCCGCTTCACCCGCTGATCGACTTCCGCATCGGACGTCATCACATGGATACGAGAAGAGCCACCCGGAAAATAGGTGAGATGCGGCTCAATGTAGACCGCGGTATCATCCCCCAGCCACCAGGATGCTTCTCGCGATGAAGCAGACTCCGCTTCCGAGAGTCCGTTGAGATCACTCAGAGTATTTAGCACATCTCGCGGAATACCATCACACAGAGCCGACTTTCGCCATCCGATGAGATCGGCCCAGATGGCGCTTGATTCGATTAGGCGGCAAACATCGGCGTGCCACGGCAGGAATTCCCCCGACCATGACACGCCGAAGTATCCATCCACCCTGCAAACAAGTCCACATTGAACGAACTGCGGCTCCGCGAAGTTGAAAATCCATTCGTCAGCACTTGTTCGCCAAGGCTTCCCAGACTTGACACCGAGTCGAATCCAGCCCTGCAACTCACCCCCCTGCACGGGAAACGAAATCCCTCCAAACTCCTGCTCTTGGGAGAGCACGGCATCTCGCACATAGTCAGGAGCGTCGAATGAAATTACAGGCACGGGCCGCAAAATCCTCTTCCCCCAGAAATTCAGGAAATCGCGCGCCTTGGGCGTCAATCTATATACCACTTTCTCAATTCACTTCTTTCCGTCAAGGAAATCGAAGAGAGCTCTGCACGAAGGACACTTCGGATAGAGCTCGCCATGCTGTTCGGGCCCGTACTCTTGACTTCCTCCCATGACCTTGACGGTCGTCGCCTTGGTTCCAACTAGATCCGCACCCTGCAGCTCCAATTCGCACAGTGCGCCAATTTCAGAGCACCCCATGTGGTGCCCCGTGGCTTCTGCCGCAGTGCGCACCTGGGGCGTTAGTGCAGTAGGCGCTCGTGCCCCGCTGACCCCGTACCCAACCCTCCCGTCCGCCGAAGTGATTTCACTGGCTGTATTGGTCCTGCCGATATTCGCGTCAGCAATATCGAGTAGTTCGTCGGACGCCTCGTTGCAGTTATGGACGAGTATCGGCGTGGTTCCTGCGAGTACATAGTACGTGTGGACGTCGTCGACGGTGAGGTTGTAGGTGATGATCGCCGCGGTGTAGACGCGGGTGGCGGCGACGGTGACGTGGCCGTTGTCCGGAGTGTCGACTTCGTCGCCGACGCGGAGGTTGTCGGCCTCGCGCCAGGTGTGAAGGGTGACATGAGACGCCCCGAAATTTCCGGACAGCTTTCGTATGGCTAATTCATGCTGCGAGCTGTCGGTTCAGGTACTCGTTGTGGACCTCTAATGGGGTCT
>NZ_JBEYSJ010000027.1:0-133718 GCF_040704195.1 Amycolatopsis sp. NPDC047767 | reverse complement strand
CCGGTCTCGATCACCATCTGCACAGCCTCGGCCTTGAACTGAGCGCTGAATCTCCGACGCTGCTCGGGCATACACCCATCCTCTCAGACAGGAGGCCCTGTCCAAGATCCTTGGTACACCCCACTTGACACACCCCAAAAGCCCCGGCCGGTGCCGGGGCTTTCCACTCGTTGAGTGCGTTACTTGGTGGTTGCGTCGACCGCGCTGAGGATGATGTCGGTGACCTTGTCGGGCCGCGAGACCAACACGGCGTGCGAGGCTTCCGGGACGACGACCGTGTGCGCGTGGGCGCGCTTGGCCATCCACTCCTGCGCCGCCGGCGGGATGTTCTTATCACCGGTCGGAATCAGGCTCCACGAGGGGATGTTCTTCCACGCGCCCGGGCCCGAGGCGTCGTTCAGGCCCGCCGCGGCGATCGGCCGCTGCTCGACGGCCATCAGGCGCGCCTGCGCCGACGGGACGTCGGCTGCGAACTGCTTCGGGAACAGGTCCTGCTTCACGTAGAGGTCGGTCTCGCCACCAGGAAGGGCGACCTGCTGGAGTGTGTCACCCAGCGTGCTGCCCGGGAACTTCGCGGACAGCTCAGCCGCGGACTCGCCCTGGTCGGGAAGGAAGGCCGCGATGTAGACGAGCGCCTGCACCTTGGGGTCGTTCAGCGCAGCGGCACTGATCACCGAGCCGCCGTAGGAGTGCCCGACCAGCACGACCGGGCCGTCGACGCTGTCCACCAGCGCCTTGATGTAGGCCCCGTCGGACGCGACACCGCGCAGCGGGTTGGCGGCCGCGATCACGGGGTAACCGAGCCGCTCGAGCCGCTCGACCGCACCGTTCCAGCTCGACGCGTCGGCGAACGCCCCGTGCACCAGCACGATCGTCGGCTTCACCTTGTGGCTTCCGTGCTGCGGCGTCCCCTGCCCCTGCGACGCCGCCGACGACGGCACGGCGGCGAACACCGCGGCCGCGGCCAGCGCCATCGTCGCGGCGACGATCTTCGTGAGGCGGGTACGTGTGCGCATCTCTGACTCCTCGGAATTCGGACTTCTTACTTACTTCTGAATGGTACAACTTAATTGTGTACAATCAGTTGACCCTGACGGAACAGGGCCCAAAGGGCACGAACGCGGCACTTCCGTCTTCCGATCCCGAGAGCGACCAGCCATCTCTGCGCCGAGCCGCGTTTCGACAACGCAGTCGCCGAGTCAATCCTCGCTACTCTCAAACCGAGATCGGCACAACCATGGGCCGTCCACAACGTGACCCGACAAGCAGTGCTCACCCACTCAGCAACCACCACCGTCTCCAGTGAACACTCGACTATCCGAGTCGCACGAAACACGTGTCAACTAACGTGAAGACAACACCCGGCGACATGAAATCCCAGTGCCGCACCTTGGGGAAAATTCAACCCAAGCGTGAAACAATCAACGACACTAAGAGCGTGTCTCAGTAGGGGTTTGGCTGGTCGTGGTGGATGATCTTGGGTTGTGGATGATCTGTCTCGGCGGCTGGTGCCGGATGAGTTGTGGGCGCTGGCGGAGCCGCTGATTCCGGAGCACGGGGTTCGTCCGCAGGGTGGTGGACCAGTGCGGGTGGATGACCGGGCCGTGTTCACGGCGATCGTGTTCGTGTTGACCAGCGGGTGCGCGTGGCGGTATCTGCCGCCGTCGTTCGGGATCACCGTGCCGACCGCGCATCGTCGGTTCACCGAATGGACCAAGGCCGGTCTGTGGCCTCGGCTGCATCGCGCGGTCCTCGACGAACTCGGCGGTCAGGGCATGATCGACTGGTCTCGGGCGGTCTGCGACGGAGCCTCCGTTCGAGCCAAAAAAGGGGACCCATGACCGGCCCCAACCCGGTCGATCGTGGCAAGAGCGGCTCGAAGATCCATGTCCTGTCCGACTGTGCCGGGCTGCCCCTGTCGGTAGCGGTGTCCGCGGCCAATACCAACGACTCCTATGCCCTCAAACCGCTGCTCATGGCCATTCCCGCGATCAAATCCCGACGTGGCCCCCGCCGGCGCAAACCGGGGAAACTACACGCCGACAAGGCCTACGACCAGGCTGACTTGCGGAAGTGGGTTCGCGACCGCGGCATCGAGGTCCGCATCGCCCGCAAGGGCATCGAGTCGAGCAAGAAGCTCGGCAAACATCGCTGGGTCATCGAACGATCCATCGCCTGGCTGTTCGACTACCACCGCCTCACCACCCGATACGACCGCCACGCCAACCACTTCTGCGCCTTCCTCACCCTCACTGCCACCCTCACCTGCTACAAGAAACTCACCTACTGAGACATTGTCTAATACTGCAACGACACTTCGTTATGAATCGACCGGCGTGTCGGTTAGGCTCGGGTTCGACGGTCGTGTAGTTGATCTTGTGTGCTGGAGATGGTGACGGACTGGTCGGCGCGTTTCGCTGCGTTCGCGGGGCGGTTCGCGGAGCGGTTTTCGCGGGTGGAGCCGCGGCGGCAAATGGTTTCCTACCTGCGGGGGCTGCTGGCGGAAGCCGAGCGCAAGAACGGCTGGACCCTGGCAGAGATGGCCGGTGAGACGGGTCCGCAGGGCATGCAGCGGCTGCTGAACTTCTACGCCTGGGACGCCGAGGGCATGCGTGATGATGTGCGCACTGCGGTGGTCGACGTGCTCGGGGACGCCGAACGTGGCGTGTTGATCGCCGACGAGACCGGATTCGTGAAGAAGGGCACGAAATCCGCCGGCGTGGCGCGCCAGTATTCGGGCACGGCTGGGCGGATCGAGAATTCGCAGATCGGCGTGTTCTTGGCGTACGCCTCGGATCGGGGGCGGGCTTTGATCGATCGCGAGTTGTACCTGCCGAAAGAGTGGATCGCGGATCGGGGAAGGTGCGCTGCAGCCGGTATTCCAGACGACGTCGGATTCGCGACCAAGCCCGAACTGGCACAACTGATGGTGGAACGCGCGCTCGCCGCGAGAATCCCGTTTGCATGGTTCACCGCCGATGAAGCCTATGGGCAGGTCGGGCGGCTACGGCTCTGGCTGGAAGAACACGACATCGCGCATGTGCTCGCAGTGCCCAAGTCCCAGATGGTGATTTCCATGGATCTGCGGCAGCGGCGTGTCCACGCCGTCATCGCGGACGTCGACCCGGCCACCTGGCAACGTCTGTCCTGCGGCGATGGCGCCCACGGGCAACGGATCTACGATTGGGCCGCCGTCGACATCCGCCCCCTGCGCCGACCAGAAGTCGGCCACTGGCTGCTGGCCCGCCGCTCAGTCAGCGACCCCACCGAGATCGCCTACTACATTTGCTTCGGCCCCGCCGCAACCGACCTCCAAGAACTGGTGCGCGTCGCCGGAACCCGCTGGGCAATCGAAGAAAGTTTTCAAACCGCGAAGAACGAAACAGGGCTCGACCACTACCAGGTCCGCCGATGCCAAGCATGGTATCGGCACATCACCCTCTCCATGGCGGCGGCGGCATTCCTCGTCATCACCCGAGACGCCGCGAAAAAAGGGGATCCGCACCCGGTCTGATACCGCTCGCGTCCAACGAAATCCGCAAACTGCTCAACCGCGTCACCGCACCGATCCGCCACACAATCCAGCATGCGATGCACTGGTCACGATGGCGACGCTCCAGCCAAGCCCGAGCACGTACTAGCCACTACCGACGACGCGGCCATCACGAAGTGTCGTTGCAGTACTAAGTGCCAAGTCGCCTCAATCGCTTCGACGCCTTTGAGCATCACGTCAGCGGAGGTCGCCTTGCCCAATAGGAGTTCCCTGGAAAGCGGGGGACTATTATACGGAGCGTGTGGCTCGTCGCCCACCATGCGGATCCGTCCGGTATAGCGCTGGCGCGCAAGCCTCGCATACGGCGCCGGCCTCGCCCGGACACCGCGGCCATCCCGACCTACAGTGCCGCGGCCCTCGCGTACCCCAGACAGCGTCGACCATGACGCACGAGCTCACGCACGAGTACTTCGGCGACGCCGTGCCGGTGCGCTGCTCGGACGACATGTCGCTGAGCGACGGTCTGGCCAGGTCTGGACCGGCATCCACGGGTGTCACGTCCGCGGACTGCCCGCCTGGTTGGCGCTACTCACGGCTACGGAAGCCGACGACCTCGTCATGACGGCGCACCAGCGGGCGGCGGCCCTGCGTGCGGAGGCCGAGGACGCCGTCCGCCGGACCCAGGTCCAGCTCCGCGCGATCGACGAGGTGCTCGCCGACGCCGAGTCCGTTTTGAACGAAAGGACCGCGTTGCCCGTGGCTGCTGCTGCATAACCGGCGATGAGTCGAGTCAGCGCTCGTCGAGCTGGGCGCGCAGGTCGTGGATCGTGGTTTCGGCGTCCGCGAGCTGGTCTTGCAGGCCGATAATGCGGGCAGCGGCGGCGAGGTTGTGGCCGTCATCGAGTTGCTCGCGCAGCCGGACCACGAGAACGAGCTGGCGGCGGGAGTAGCGACGATGTCCGCCGTCCGAACGCTGGGGCCGCACCAGATCCGCAGTGTCCAGGCTGCGCAGAAACGCTTCCTGCACGCCCAGCATCTTCGCGGCCTGCCCGGTGGTGAAGGCCGGGTAGTCCTGGTCGTCGAGGTTCCCCAGACCAGCCACGCACACCTCCTTCGCCGATTGTCAGGAGCGCGTCAGCCGCTCCAGATTATCTAGTTCAAATGCTTGACACAACTTGCAGTGCGCGCTATAGAAATGGATAGGCGGTACATGACCTGGTGTCGAACACGATGATGTTGCCGGGGAGTGATCGACGATGCCGGACACCACACGTCACGGGGCGGTGACCAGCGGGTTCGCTGAGCTGGTCTGCGCCGACGAGGCCTGGCTGCGCGCGGAGTTCGACGCGATCATCACCGCCAACTTCGGAGTTTTTCCGCCACCTCTGGCACGGCCGCGGCCTGGATCCGCGGGCCCGCGGCAACCCGGCCGCACGCCCCGGGCGGCCGCCACCGGCGACCGGCCGGTCGCCGGGGTGGTGTCGGCGATGCGAGGCGGTCATCGGCAGCGTTCCCCTCCGTTGACCAGTGCGCTCAGCAATCAGCGAGTGATCTCGAAAGGTAGGTGATGCCCGCACACTCGCTGGAGCCCGCCACCGCGCAGTTCGTTCGCCGGCGAGGATGCCTGCTTCGCCAGACGGCCGAGGAGACCCTGACAGCGGTCCCGGCCCCGCGTCTAGCGGCGCACTTTCGCGACATCCGAGCCGGCGCGACTGCAGCCAGGGCGGGCACCGGGGTAAACGACGTAGCGATCGCACATGCAACCCACCGAACTGGTTCCGGCCGCCGCCACCGGCGGTGGCGGCGGCCGGAGTTCGACGAGCACACCAACCCAGCCGTATAGGCACACAAACCGCCGCCGGCCACCCGCACGCCAGCGGTGACGCCCAGGGAAGGAGTAAAGGAGGCGGATGGTCATGTTGATGCGGACTGACCCGTTCCGGGAGCTGGACCGGCTGACCCAGCAGTTCTTCGGCGCCAACGGCACCACGTCGCGGCCGGCGGTCATGCCGATGGACGCCTACCGGTCCGGCAATGAATACGTGGTGCAGTTCGACCTGCCGGGTGTCGCACCGGAGTCCATCGACCTGGACGTGGAGCGCAACGTGCTCACCGTCAAGGCCGAACGCAGCCCGGACTACGACCAAGGCGCCGAGGTGCAGGTGTCCGAACGGCCTCGCGGGGTGTTCTCCCGCCAGCTGTTCCTAGGCGACACCCTCGACGCAGACAACATCGACGCGCGCTACGACGCGGGTGTGCTGACCCTGCGGGTACCGATCGCCGAGCAGGCCAAGCCGCGCAAGATCGCCATCAGCGGCGGGAGCGAGGCCAAGCAGATCAACGCCTGAGCGGCCCGAACCCCGGCTCGGCCCCTTCGCGGCCCCGCCTCGCGCGGCTTCGACCGCCGCGGGCGGGGCCGGCGTCGTCTTCGCCACCGGCACCCGAACCGGCTGCCGCGGTGCGCTCGGGACCGCCTGCACCAAACCGCCGGCCACTCCGGCCCCGCGGCGGCCTGACCAGCCTCATCAATCCGAAAGGAGAACCGGTCATGCTCGACGAAGCCCCCACCCACGATGTCGCCGACCAGCAGCGTCTCGCCCGCCCCGAGCCCGACGAGAACGAACCGGCGCTGTCGGGCATCGGGGACTCGCTCGACGCCGATCCGGCCGACGTTGCCGACCAGCACCGCGACGCACCGGTACTCGAGGAGCGCGAGCCCTGGCCCTGACCCGGGCCGGCTGGACCACAAAACGAGGAGAGCGGAAACGATGAGCACCACCGGACGCCAACCGGCCACCATCACCACCACGCTGGCCACGACGGCACGCGATCTGCGGCGCGCGGTCCGCGCGGCCGACCTGGCCCAGACGCCGGGCCCGGGTCAGCTGCGCGACGCCGGCTGGCAGCTCACCCAGCTCACCGGCGAGCTGACCGATCTAGTCACCCTGCTGACCGAATACACCGGTCACCACATCCAACGCCCCGAGCAGCTCCGCCAGGTCGACGGCGCACCGGCCACCGCCCCCCTGGCCTCCGCCTGCCGGGAACTGGCCACCCTGCGCCACGCCCTCGACACCGCCCACACCGCCGCGCGCGCCTACTACACCGAACTCAGCCAGCTCACCACCGCTGCGCCCGGTCCGCCTCGGCCCGCGCCATGAACACCTCTCACCCACCGGCACTGCCCGACCCGCACACGGTGCTCGGACTGTCCCCCGGCGCCACCGGCGCCGAGATCACCGCCGCCTACCGGCACGCGATCCGCGACTGCCACCCCGACGCACCACACCCCGACCGCGACCGGCTCGCGGCCGTGATCGCCGCCTACCGCCAGCTCCGCAACCACGCCCAGCAGCCCACTCAAGCGCACCGACGCTCCACACACAGCCGCGACATTCCTGTCCGCGTGCACCCCCACACCACACCGCCAGCGCCAGACATGCGCGCCGGCCCCGTCCAACGCCACCCCGACCGAACGTGATCGCCTAGGCGCGACATTCGCTCGGCCCCATAGCCAGACCATGACCGTCCGACGGCAAGGCGTGTCTCAGAAACGATCGTTCGCGAGACGCTCGTGGTTGATCGGCGTTTTCGCAGGAGAGATCTGTAAAGCATGCCGTGTCCGCGCCAATGTCACGTTCTCGGGGGTTTGCGATACGGTCTGGACCATGCGGATCGGATACGGGCGGGTGTCCATCCGCGGCCAGCACCCGGAGGCTCAGCGCGACGCGCTCGCGGCGGCCGGGTGCGACGAGATCTTTTTCGACAAGGCCTCGGGCAAGCTCGCGCGCCGGCCGGAGCTGGATAAGGCGCTGCTGTCGGCCAACCGGGCCGGTGACCAGCTCGTGGTGACCAAGCTCGACCGGCTCGGCCGGTCACTGGAGCATCTGATCGAGCTGTCCAAGCAGTTGCAGGCGAAGGGTGTGGACCTGGTGGTGCTCGACCAGGGCATCGACACGTCCACCGCAGTCGGGCGGATGTTCTTCCAGATCCTCGGCTCGATCGCCGAGTTCGAGCACGCCCTGATGTCCGAACGCACCATGGACGGCCTGGCCGCGGCTCGCGCGCGCGGCCGCACCGGCGGGCAGAAACCGAAACTCGGCGCCCGTCAGGTGCAGCTCGCTCGACAGATGTACGAGGAGCGTGGCGACGATGGCAAGCGCCGCTACACCGTCGCCCAGATCGCCGCCGAGTTCGGCGTCACCCGTCCCACCATCTACCGGCACCTGGGTAAGGCCCTCGACACCGTGCCTGCGACGGCAACGTCGGCCTGACCAGCGCCAGTTCGACGACCAACCAGGAGCGGCTGCCGCGCGACCACCACGATGCCGCCCCTCGCGGACCGCCCTCGACGTCAGCAGCATCCCTGAGCTGTAGCGCGCAGAGCGGTTCGAACGATTTCGTCGTGATGAACTCTCTCCCCGGAGAAGCCGAAGCAGGCGAGCGCCTGAAGCGAACGGCGTTGCGTGACTTCGGGCCTTGGCCCGAAGGCGAAGAGGAGCAGGTAGGGATGGCCTACCGGGCGGGGATAAGCCCTGACGAGGCGCCGGTCCCGGCGCTGCTCAAGTACGCGCTCACTCTCATCGGGCTGATGGCGTACGGACCTGCCGAGAAGGTCGCGTGGTGGGTCAACTTCACGTACTGCGGCGAGAGGTGCCGGCTGGCACATCAGAAGTTTGGCCTGCGGCTCTACCTGTGGACTGAAGCATCCGAGGAGGAAGCGCAGAAGACGCAGGCCCAGATCGCCAAGAAGCTCCAGTCCTCGACTCGCACCGTTGAGAAGCTGGTCCTGGCCGCGGCGCCAGAGCTTCTGGGCAACGGGAACGCCACCGTCATCAACCAACACGTATCGCTGCGTCGCGCCTACGAGTACTTCCGCGGACGTGCCGTCGATCCGACGGTCATCGGAGACGTGACGACTGTCGGAGAGTTGAGCACCGGGTCCGCCACGTCGTTCACGAGCGGCAAGATCCAGATGCAGTTGAACGCTTTCCACGACATGGTGGCGGCGATCTCGGCGTACATCAGCCTGCTGGAGCATGACCTCGTGCTGGCGCTGGCGTTCAGTGGTTTTGACCCGTCCAACGACGACCTCACGGCCATGATCGGATCACGGTGGGGCGACAAATTCGATCGCTTACTTGGCAAGGAAGGTGATGCCGGCCGCTATCGGCAGCGCCTCTCCGACGTCGTCGAGCGATGGCGCAATCCGTACTCCCATGGCGGATTCGAAAAGGGTCACGGCGCCACCATCTACCTCCACACGCCGGGAGTGGGAGCGGCGGTGCCAGTCGGCCTGACGAAGGTGAGGTCAGGGTCGGGCCATTGCGGATAAATGTTCCACCTTCGGTTACCAACATTTCGCTGAATTACTGACGTTGACCTGAACGAGTTCACCCGTCACCGACGTCAGCCACGACGGTTCTCCGTTCCGGCCTCGGGAATGGTGGCACGCAGCTCGGTGATCTGCCGCTGCATCCGCTCGACCTGCTCGGCCACGTCGTGGCTGGCGTCGCCCATCTGCTTCAGGTGGCGCTGATGCGTGAGGAACGCGACGAGCGTGACGCGCCGGAGTTCTCCGTGTCGGCGGTCGACGCCTTCACTGTGGACACGGAGTACTTCGCGGCCAAGCTCGTGCTGCGCATGGAGCGAGGTCAGCCGCTGCGTTCGCTGACCGTGACCCCCTCGGGTGACTCCGTCGAAAACAGCGGCCTGCGCCAGTTAACCGTCGGCGGCGTCGCCGCCGGCATCGAGCTCACCTTCGACGACGTCCGGCACGGACGCGAGCTGCGGTTCTTCGTCAGCACCAAAGACGGCTACGTCGGCACGACCATCGACCTCGAGTTGATCTGCCACGAGCGCGCAGGCGACCGAACCTGGCAACGCCACTACGCCTGCACCATCGACCAGCGCCCCGAAACACCACCGGCGTGGGCAACCTTTGTCCCACTCACCTCGTACTGCAACGGCAGGTTGGTGGTGTTGTGGTAGATCATCGAACTGCTGACGAATAGCTTTCCCTACTTGTTCTCCGGAACCCCTTCCGTCGACAAAGGACCGGGAAACGATGTATGCCGTGGGGTGGTAACGGCGCGTTTGACCGGCATTCAACCGGGTACGCAGCGGAGATACAAACCCGCTTGGGTTTACAGCCCGGCCGAAAGGAGCGCATCATGGCCGGCCACGACGACCAGCACGGCTGGTCCGAGGACATCGGCACCGAGGGCAACACCGCCGCCGAAGCCGGGAGAAAAGCGCGGGAGAAGCCGGAGCACGAACCCGACCCCCACCGCGACTACTCCCCGGGCGGCACACTCTCCGACACGGACATCGAACCCGGCTCACCGTTCGGCGCGGGAGAAAGCACAACGCGCCGCGGCGAGGAAATCGGCCCGGAGCCCGGCGAGGCCGCCGAGGGCCACAAGGGCGTCTCGCAACGCCCCTATGGCAGTTCGCCCGATTAATACCCGAGGACCTGAAGCGACTTTAATACCCTCCGGGCCGGCACTGTTCCCAGGGCCGGTCGGCCGAAAAAGGTCCGTCGTGGCCTGGCGCATCGCCTGCGCGCAGACGACGCACATTTCGGTCATCTCGGTACCGAGCCGAGCCAGCTCCTGACGGAACGTCTTTCGCGGACCGACCACAACCCTCTCGCGCGGCTCCAACCACCGCGTCAGCAGACTCGACGACCCGCCGGACGGCTACGACCGGGCAGGTCGGCCGGGTCGCCGGAGCCCCCATCGACCTTCCCGATTATCCGGACCCAAGCTGGCGAAACGTCTTCATTCACAGCCGCGCCGGTGTGCTGCTCCGACACCTTTGGGCCGAGGGGGCTGAAGTGGCCAACAAGAACCCTGCCCAGTTCGGAGGACGCCGAAGAGAAGCGGTCCGGCAACCGTCAGAGGCTGCCGAGCCGAAGTTTGACCTCGACCTCGCGGCCGAGCCTCCGGTCCACAGCACGGTTGCCGTCGCTCCCGCGTCCGTCCGTCATCAACCTCCCCGCCGACGCAGGCCACCATCGACCCGCCGCGGCGGTTGAGCGCCGGCCGAACCGGGTACTTGCCGCTGCCCGGACACTCCACTGATGATCTCGCGCCGATCAAGTAACCAGAGAACCACCGGAGATCGCCAGCGCGCGAGGCTGAACACCCGCGGGCGAAAACCGCCGATTCGCCGACGCAGAGAAAGTGAAACCATCGATGTTCACCGTGACCGAATCCGCCGCCGAGGCGATCAAGCAGCTCACCGCGGCCCAGAACGTCCGCGCCGACGGCGGCCTCCGCCTCACGCTCGATGGCCCGCCACAGGACGGCGCCGCGCTCACTGTCGACGTGACCGCGCACCCTGTGGCTGGGGACGATGTCGTCACGACCGCCGACGCCCATGTGTTCCTCGCCCGCGAAACCCGGGTCCGGCTCGCCGACAAAACCCTTGACGTCCGCAAAGACATCGACGGCCACTACACCTTTCTGATCACGACGACACATTGAGCAGCACCGAAACTGCGTCGCCGGTCGATCCCATCGGCATCATTCCGTCCATGACCGGCATCAGTTGGTGCAGCAACCCGTCGCCCAGGTGGCGCCCGGTTGAGCAGTCAGCCGGCTGCCATCGCAAAAAGTGCGCCCAGACAAGTGCCTTCACCGCTACGCCCACCAGCCACCTCGAGCGAAATCCGAGCACCGACCGCGCAGTCGATCAGGCAGTCGAGCTGCTCAGTTTCAACGGGTCCTTCGGCGCGCGCGCCCGGGCGTCGAGCATCTGGCGGCCCAGCTCCTGCAGTCGCTTGCGCCCCAGCGCGGACCGCACCTGCGGGAACCACTCGTCCTCTTCTTCTGCCACATGGTGGCGCACGTTCTCGGTGAGCACCGAGACCTTCGCGTCGAACGTCTCGTCCGTGGCGGCCAAGCCGGCGAGCTCCGAAAGCATCCACACGACGACGTGATGCTCCTCCACGCTTTCCAACACGTGGTCCTTCGTCTCGGGCACAGCCGAACGCGCTGCGGGGTAGAAGATCTCTTCCTCGATGTACGCGTGAATGGTCAGTTCCTCGATGATCGAGTCGGCGATCCCGCGCTTTTCGTTGTACGCGTTCTCCCCCGCCTTCTCGAACTGCTTGAACAAGCCTTCCACCGTCTTGTGGTCCTTCTTCAACAGCACGATCGCGTCCGTGGACACAGGCCCCTCCTCAATCAGGCTCCCACCCGGCGGCCACCCGCCGGTTCACGCCGGAGTACCCCCGTCGGCGGTACAGAAACCCGCTGGGAAGGGCTCAGCTCGAAAGCGTCACGGCGTGGACAGCCGATTCGAGGTCTCCCCGCACTGTGAGCTCGTCTGCGAGTGGCTCTACCTCTTCGGCGGCCTGATCGTGCTCAGCGCCTTCCTCACGCCCGGCGGCGCCCCGGACTTCGGCTGGACCGCTTACACCCCGCTGTCGAACGCCGTCCACTCGCCCGGAATCGGCGTCGACCTGTGGATCATGGGGTTGATCGTGTCCGGGCTCGGCACGATCCTGGGCGCGGTCAACATGACCACCACGATCCTTTGCGTGCGCGCGCCGGACATCACGATGTGGCGGATGCCCCTGTTCGCTTGGAACACACCGCGATCCCCATCACTGGCATTCCCGATCCTTACGGTCGCGCTGTTCGAGCTCGAGGCCTGTCGACAGCTCGGCGCCCACGTGTTCGACCCGGCCAATGTCGGCGCCATCCTGCGGCAGCACCTGTTCTGGTTCTTCGGGCGCCCGGGGCTGCATCGTCGCACTGCCCTTCTTCGGGATCGTGACGGAGATCGTCCCGGTGTTCAGCCGCAAGCCCCTCTACGGCTACCGGCTGATGGTATTCGCGACCATCGGCATCATCGCGCTCTCGGCGACGATGTGGGCTCACCACACGCTCGCGACCGGAGCGGTGCTGCTGCCGTTCTTCTCGATCCTTACGTTCCTCATCGCCGTGCCGACCGGGATCAAGTTCTTCAACTGGATCGGGACGATGTGGAAAGGCACGCTGAGTTTCGAAACGCCGATGCTGTGGTCGGCCGGGTTCATGGTGACCTTCCTGCTCGGCGGGCTGACCGGCGTGATCCTCGCCTCGCCGCCGCTCGACTTCCACGTGCACGACACGTACTTCGTCGTCGCGCATTTCCACTACGTGCTGTTCGGCACGATCGTGTTCGCGACCTTCGCCGGGATCTACTTCTGGTTCCCGAAGATGACGGGCCGGATGCTCGACGAGCGGCTCGGAAATTGGCAGTTCTGGTTGACGTTCATCGGGTTCCACCTGACGTTCCTGGCACAGCACTGGCTGGGCGCCGAAGGGATGCCGCGCCGCTACGCCGACTACCTGTTGCGGGACATGACGTTAGTGTCGGCTGACGGGGCCTGAGGATGGGGACAGGTCTTTCGGCGGCAGGATGAGAAGTGCGACCAACTCGTCCGTCGAGCAGAAAGACCCGTCCGTGTCCCACCGTAATGCCCCGCTGTCGATCGACGGCCGCCGCCGGCTGGTCGCGCGCTGCCGGCATCGTCCGATCGCGCATGTCGCGGACGAGATGGGCATCTCCCGCCAATGCGCCAGCAAATGGGTCAACCGCTATCGCCGCCACGGCGAGACCGGCCTGCTCGACCGGCCCAGCGTCCCGCACCACCAGCCGAGCTCCACCCCCGCCGAGGTGGTGGCCCGGATCGAGCAGCTGCGCCGGCAACGCAAGCACTCCGCCCGCCGGATCGCCACTGAACTGAGCGCCGAGGGCATCACGATCTCGGTCCGCACCGTCGGGCGGCACCTGCTTGCGCTGGGCCTCAACCGGCGTCGGCTCCTTGATCCCACCGGCGCCAACCGAGAACCACGCCGGATCATCGCCCGCTGGCCCGGGCACATGGTCCACCTGGACGTGAAGAAGACCGGTCAGATCCCCGACGGCGGCGGCTCGCGCGTCCACGGCAAAGGCAGCGACCAGGACAGGGCGATTGCCCGCGGCAAGACCCGCGGCGGCCGGGCCCGCTACACCTACCTGCACTCCGCCATCGACGGCTACTCCCGCCTGGCCTACACCGAAGCCCTGCCCGATGAGAAGGCTCGGACCGCGATCCGGTTCGTCCACCGCGCGCGGGCGTTCTTCGCCCGCCACGGCATCACCCACATCCACCGCCTGGTCACCGACAACGGCGCCTGCTATCGAGCCCGCGACTTCGCCACCGTTCTACGCGGCGCCCGCCACCAGCGGATCACCCCCTACACCCCACGCCACAACGGGAAAATCGAACGCTACAACCGGATCCTGGTCGAAGAATTCCTCTACGCCCGCCTCTGGACCAGCGAACAGCACCGCACATCAGCCTTGACCGTCTGGAGCGTCCACTACAACGAGCATCGACCACACACTGCCGCCGGAAACCAGCCACCGGTCACCCGGCTCCACACAGGCGTCACCAACGTCAAGGCCTCATACAGCTAGCTTTGGCGATAGGTTCTTCTCGGATGCGGGTCGACGGTGTGTGCCACTCCGTGCGGTCCTCAGGCGACGGGCTGCAGAAGGATCTTCTGGGCGCCCTCGCGCTTCTTCTGGAAGATGTCGTACGCGCGCGGCGCGTCGGCCAGCGGCAGCTTGTGCGTGGCGAATCCCTCGACGCCGAGCGGGTCGTCGTCGGCGGTGAGGACCGGCATGATGTCGTCGATCCAATGCCGCACATTGGCTTGGCCCATGCGCAGCTGGATCTGCTTGTCGAACAGTTCCATCATCGGCAGCGGGTCGACCATGCCGCCATACACGCCGGACAGCGAGATCGTGCCGCCGCGACGCACGCTGTCGATCGCGGCGTACAGCACGCTCAGGCGGTCGATCCCCGCTTTCTCGGTGATCTTTGCGCCGACCTGCTGCGGCAAAAGGGCGACGAGATTGTGTGCTAATCGGCCGATCGGCGCACCGTGGGCCTCCATGCCGACGGCGTCGATCACCGCGTCCGCGCCCCGACCATCCGTGAGTTGCCGGATCGACTCGGCGATGTCCTTGTGGTCACGGATGTCGAGGCTGGTGGCGCCGTGGGAACGCGCCCGCGCGAGCCTGTCCGGTACGAGGTCGACGCCGATCACCTCGTCGGCCCCGCGGTGCCGCGCGATGCGGCAGGCCATCTGCCCGATCGGCCCGAGCCCGAACACCGCGACCGAACCGCCGTCGGGCACGCTCGCGTACTCGACGGCCTGCCATGCAGTCGGGACCACGTCGGACAGGTAGACGAACCGCTCGTCTGGCGGGCCGTCCGGGACCTTGATCGGCCCGTACTGGGCTTGCGGCACCCGCAGGTACTCTGCCTGCCCTCCGGGCACCTGGCCGTAGAGCTTGGTGTACCCGAGCAGCGACGCGCCCTTGCCCTGACTCGTTACCTGCGTCGTCTCGCACTGCGACTGAAGGCCACGTTCGCACATCCAGCAATGACCGCACGAGATGTTGAAGGGGACCACGACACGGTCGCCGGGCTTGATCCCGGTCACGGCCGCACCGACTTCCTCTACCACGCCCATCGGCTCGTGCCCGAGGATATCGCCCTCGGTCATGAACGCGCCAAGGACCTCGTACAGGTGCAAATCCGACCCACAGATCCCGGTGGACGTGATCCGCACGATCGCGTCCGTCGGCTCCTGAAGCTTCGGGTCGGGCACGGTGTCCACGCGGACGTCGCGCTTGCCGTGCCAGGTCACTGCCTTCATCGATCTCCCTTTCACCGTGGAGAAAGCCAACTGGTTCCGGGATTTCCTGACGACCGGCCGGGCAAACGCGATTCACCTGTCTGGAAATGGTCCATGTGAACTGCTGAAGCTGTCGCGTTGTGCCTTTTCAGAAGGGCACATGGCGCAGCGGGACGTGCATGCTCTGCCATGGTCTCTGCAGACGTTTGCATCCCAACACGCAGCGCACCCGAGCACGGTGACCTTCGTGTCGAACGTCTCGTGTGGCGGGTCGCGGTCGGTGAGCCCGGGCAGCACCCAGACGGCGACGTAGTGCCTCCACGCTTATCATCTGCTCGGTGCGATTGTGGCTGGCACGCCGGCTCTACGACTACGAGCACCTGCGCGGTCCCGGCGTTCGGCCCTGGGTGTTGCGTGGCCTGGAGATCGCCCGCGGACCCGGCAACGAACCGCTGATCGCTGGGCGGTCTCGACTGCCAGCGCAAGGCTATTGGCGAAATTCGGCTGGAGATGTGTTGAACGGCGCGAGAATCCCGAGCTGGAACCGCTACCCGGTGCCACCTCGTGCCGGGCACGCCGGCTACGTCGGTGAGGCCGGCGCGCACGAGACCAGGTGCGGGGCCCCCGCCACCCTCCGCCGGGGCATCGCAGCACCACGCCTCAATCCGCAGCGGTTTGGCCGACAGCCCTCGGCAACGGGATTCCCGTGGGACCGACTGCGTGCCGGTGTGGGCGCAATCAGTCTTGAACGCTCGTTATCCGCCTGCGGCCACCCCAAACACGAGGTTCGCCGGATCACAGACCGGGCACGGCAAGGACATGCGCGATGGCACCGAACACCACGACATCGCCCGGCCCACCACGCCTGACCCTGGCCGCACCACCGATGACAGCCTGTACGACCCCGGCGAGGGCCGCCCGCCCAAAGATGTCGACGACGCCGAGGACACCGGGCAGCGCATAATCGGCGAGCAACGCGAACGCCGACGTGAGTGATCGAGGGCCGCACTCGTTCACGTGCGGCCGCTTCGACCACGGCGCCCCTTCGTCTGGGCCCATCACCTTCGTGTCGCGTCGCGGGAGGACCGGCTCGCCTTCACCGCTGCCGACAGCACTCCCTCGACGCCGTCGTCCGCGCCAAACTTCACGGCCTCCCCTGCGCCAGCTCGCCCACGTGCACCGCGCGCGGGTCCTTGTCTTCGGCCGGCACCTTCACCACGATGTCGCGCTCAGTCACCATGCCCGTAAGACGGTTGTTCTCGCCGCAGATCGCGAGCGCGCCCACGTGCTTGCCGGACCATGGCAAGGCGGCGTTGCATGCCGATGCCCGTGACCATGCCGATCACGCCCCGGCCTGCCAACGCAGTGTGCAGGCGAGCGTCGGTTTGGGCAGCGACGAGCGCGACCGCGGCGCGGATGGCGAACATGCGGCCGTTCTGCTCTGTCTCGTCGCCGAAGGCGTCCCTCTCGGTGGAGACGAACCCACCCACAAAAGATCTTGTAACACCGCGGCGCCGGTACCTCGCACCGCGACGACAATCGTGGACACGCGGCGCGGCGGCATGGCGCGCAGCGGGCCCACCGGCAGGAACTTCTCCACCCTCACCTGCCGGCGGGCTTTACGCGAGTGCCGCCGAGACGCCGCGGGGCCGGCTTACGGCTGGCCGGACGAGGGACACGGTGCGGACATGCGCGAGAGCTTTCACGAAGAGCTGAACCGTCTCAGTGCACAGCTGAGGCAGATGTGCACGCTTGCGGCCGAAGCGATCCGCCGGGCAAGCAGATCGCTGTTAATCGCAGACCTGGACCTCGCCGAGCAGGTGATCGCCGCCGACGCCGAGATCGACTGGGCCCGTGCGGATTGCGAGTCGCACGCCCAGGCCCTGCTGGCCCTCCAAGCACCCAAGGCACACGACCTGCGGATTATCCTGGCCACGATCTACTGCGCCGAACGGCTCGAGCGGATGGGCGACCTGGCCGCGCACGTCGCCGACACCGCCCGCTTCGCCCATCCCCACCACGCCGTGCCCGCCCAGCTCGAATACGACTTCGCCGAGATGGCCGACGCCGCCGCCGGCATGGCGGACCGGCTTGCCGAGCTGATCGAGCGCCAGTGCCCGTGCGGATTCGCCGACCTCGCCGACACCGACCAGACCATCGACACCATCCATGCCCACGTCCTCACACTGATCACCAGCGACCAGTGGCTTCACGGCGTCCAGACGGCCATCAACCTCGCCCTGCTCGCCCGGTTCTACGAACGGTTCGGCGACCACGCCGTCGCCATCGCCAACCGACTGGGCTTCGCCGCCACCGGCGAACTTCCCATCCCCACTCACACCTAACTGGGCACCACGTCGGCCCGCGGTTTTGAGCCTCATTCCTTGGTCAAGGACGACGTTTTTTAATCCCGACAAACACGCCACCTATACCGGGCTGGGACTTCGGCATCCGAAAACTCGTTCGACGGCCTGCTCGCCCCCGGCCACGTCCGCGCCCCTGTCCGTGTTCGCCTCGTCGTGACAAACGTAAGCCGCGCGCTGTGGCACCGTGCCCGACATACCCTCGGGCGGTGCGGCGTCACAGCATCCGGCGCCGCCTGGGCACGTCGTTGTGTCACCCGTTGAGAGCAACGTGACTGTGACCGTGAGCGGTAGCTGTCACCGCGAGCAGCGGTAAGCGAGCGTTGCACGCGAACGAGCAAGGCCTTCTGGCACCTAGCGTGAATGCTTGTTGTCACCCACTGCGCTCAAGAACCTCCGTCCGTCGATTCACTGGTATAGCCCGAATACTCTGCGCGGTAGCGAAGAGCAGGGTCGGCACCGGTGGGAGAGATGCGCGGATGTGGTACTTGCGAGTCGCGTGGTTGCACGGGTTCGCCGAAGAACCAGCCGTGCCGCCCGGTGCTGCGCTCATGACTCTCGTCGCGCGGCGGCTGCACGACGAGCGACACCGGTACCCGACTGGGTTGCGCCGATCTCGCCGGGGCTCGACGTCACGTTGCCCGCGGCCGGCCTCCGGCGCACGATCCCGGTTCCACCGCCGCCCAAACGGGTAGCCGAGTCCTCATGGACGGGGCGGGGACGACGATCGGGGTCGAGGAGGAGTTCCTTCTCGTCAACCCGCGCACGGGTCGGACGACACCGAGCGCGGATCGCGTACTGGCGCGCTGCGGGCACGACCACCGGTTGCCGGAAGGCGCGATCGTGCAACGGGAGTTGCGCCCCACGCAGGTGGAGCTGGCCACCGGCGTCTGCACGAGTGCCGACGAGCTACGGGCTCAGTTGACCGCCGGACGCCGGTTGCTCACCGAGGCTGCGGCCGCCGAGGACTGCGCGCTCGTCGCGTCCGGCACACCCGTGTCGCTGCCGGGCCGTGGGGCGCAGCCCGAGCCGCAGGGTCGGTACGCGCAGATCCACGAGGCCTACGGCCCTCTCGCCGCCGAGTACGAAGCTTGCGGCTGCCACGTGCACGTCGGCGTCGAGGACCCGGACACGGCCGTCGCGGTGGTGAACCACCTCGGCCCCTGGCTGCCGGTGCTGCTGGCACTGTCGGCCAACTCGCCGTTCGCCGACGGCCGCGACACCGGTTACCACAGCTGGCGCATGGTGCTGCAGGCCCGCTTCCCCGGTTCCGGTGTCGCACCGTACTTCCGCAGCCACGCCGAGTACCAGAGCACGGTGGACGCGCTCGTGACGTGCGGGGCGCTCGTCGACCGCAACCAGAGCTTCTGGCTCGCCCGGCCGTCACCCCGGCTGCCGACGGTGGAACTGCGCGTGGCCGACACCGCCGCGACCGTCGACGGCGCGATACTGCAAGCCGTGCTGTCCCGCGCCCTCGTGCGGACCGCGCTGGCCGCCCTGGAGCGCGGGAGCGAAGGACCGCGCCTCTCGCCGCAAGTATGTGCCGCAGCCGTCTGGGCCGCCGCGCGCCACGGCCTCACCGGGCTCCTGGTCGATCCCCGGCTCGAACGACAGCGTCCGGCCGTCGATCTAGTCGACGACCTGCTCAGGCACACCGCCAGCGCACTCGAGGAAGCCGGCGACCGCGCCCTTGCCGAATCACTCGCGGGCCGACTGCTCGCCGACGGCACGGGATCGGCTGCGCAGCGCTCCGCGGCGGCCGGCGGCCTGCGCGCCGTGGTGCGGATGCTCGAGGAGCGCACCGTGCCCGTCTCGGGGCATGAACCGGCCGCCGCGGGGTAACCCTCCGGCCATGACGAGTCTGCAGTCCGCCGTACTGCCCACCGCCCGTGGGCCGCTGTCGGCCGCCGTCTCCGAGACCCTGTCCACTCCCCCGCCCGGGCGGACTCTGCCCCTCGACGCGATCGCGGACGCCGACCCGTTCGGCGACGACCTGCACCTGGGCCTGCACCTGTGTTACGAACTGCACTACCAAGGCCTGCCGGGCGTCGACGCCGGTTGGGAGTGGGACCCCGAGCTGCTGCGGCTGCGAGGTGCGATGGAAGAACGCTTCCTAAGTGCATTGCGCGCCGCGGTGCCCGGTGGCGACGACGTCGACGGCGAGTTCACCGCACTGCTGGTCGAGCCGATCGACGCAGCCGGTGTTTCCCACTACCTGCGGGACGAGGGCCAGTGGTGGCAGGTGCGGGAACTGTTCGCCCACCGCTCGATCTACCACCTCAAGGAAGCCGATCCGCACGCGTGGGTCATCCCGCGGCTGCGAGGCCGGGCCAAGGCGGCGCTCGTGGCCGTGGAGTTCGACGAGTTCGGCGGCGGCCGCCCGGAGTACGTCCACTCGCGCCTGTTCGCCGACCTGCTGCGCGGCGCCGAACTCCCCGACGGCTACCTGGCCCTGCTGGACTACGTGCCCGCGCCGATGCTGGCCATCGTCAACGCGATGTCACTGTTCGGGCTCCACCGCGCGCTGCGGGGCGCCCTCGTCGGCCACTTCGCCGCCGCGGAGATCACCACGGCACCCTCGGCGCAGCGCATCGTGCAAGCGCTGACTCGGCTCGGCGCGCCCGAGGCGTGCAAATTCTTCTACACCGAGCACATCGAAGCCGACGCGGTGCACGAACAAGTGATGCGCCACGACGTGGTCGGTGACCTGCTCGAACAGGATCCGGCGCTCGCGGCGGACGTGGTGTTCGGTGTGCAGGCAACGAACCACCTCGAGGACCGCCTCGGCGAGCACCTGCTGGGGTGCTGGCGCGCCGGGCGGTCCTCATTGCGTCAACCGTTGTCTTGAGCGCGGACCCGCTTGCGGTGGCTGGTGTCGCACAGCGGGAAGCACTTGCTGCGCCGGCAGGTGCACACCGCCACCAGGAACCGGTCAGAGCGCACCGTGTTGCCCTCGGGCGTCTGCAGCTCCACCGGGCCTTCGATCAGCAGCGGCCCACCCGGGACCACCCGCACCCGCCGGTACCCCCGGCTCTCACCGGTCGGCACGGAGCACCACCAGTTCCTCTTTCCGCACCTGCGGGGCTACCAAGCCCGACTGTTCGAGGAAGTCCGTCCGTCCAGACAGGACCGGTCCGAACGGGACCATCGCCCGTGCGACGATCCGCGGCCGCAGGCCCGCGGCGGTGAGCAGGCGGACCGAGCGGTCCACGCCGGACATCACGGACTGCACCAGCAACAGGAATCCTCCTGGCGCAACGAGTGCCGGGGCGCCCTCGCACAAGGGATCCAGCACCGCGCGCCCGTCGGTCCCAGCGTCGCATCGGCGGTCCGGCCGGGGCCGCTCTGCCGGCACCGGCACGTACGGCGGATTGGTCACGACGACGTCATAGGGTCCCCCGCCCGCAGCGGCGAGCAGGCCACCCTGGCGCACGCGCACCGGCAGCCCGCGCAGGGCCGCGTTCACCCAGGCCGACACCAGCGCCCGCCGCGAAAGGTCCACGGCCAGCACGGATTCCGCTCCCGCGCGGGCGAGTGCGATGGCGAGCGCGCCCGTTCCGGTGCACAGGTCGAGCGCGCGGGCGCCGACGGGCACCCGGGCCCGGCGCACAGCAGACGCCAGCAAGCACGTATCGGCTTGCGGGCGGTACACGCCTGGCAGTCGGAGCAGGCCACGCGCGGGAAGCGCAGACCCCGCAGGAAACGCGGGCAGCACCTCCCGCAGAGCCGTAGCGCCGGCGGCGGTCTGATCCGCTTCTTCCGCGGGCACGGTCGTCATCTCGGCCTCCTCGGCGTCAGGGTTACCGCCGATTACCCGGCGACCGACCGGACAAACGTCGCGGTGGCCCGGCGAAAACAGTTGGCGCTTGGGTCGGCCGGGCGCGACACTCTGGCCCCGCCGTCAGCGGTCGAACCGGTGACGACGATCCGCTGAGTAGTCATGCCGCCCGGTTGCCCGCCCGGGCACGGTCGTAAGTCGGCACGGTGCAGTAGTCCCATCTGGACTTGGTCTGTCAGATTGCCTTTTCTGCCAGACCGAGAGGCACCTCTCGCGGCGAGCCGGCCCGACACAGCCAACCCGTCACGGAGCCACAGATCCCGAACACCATGGCGTCCGCGACGTCGCCAGAGCGTCCATCGAACGCGTCACGACCGTTTCCTGACAGCTCGGTGGTCAGATCTCGTCGACCGCCCACAGCGTCGCGAGCGGGAGCAGTCCCATCGCCCTCCGGACCTGGCGAGCTTCACCGACGTGCACGGCGAAGCGCACACCGAGTTCGCTCGCCAACAGGTGAGCGCGTTCCAACGCGCGCAACCCGGCTGCGCCGAGGAACGTCACCCCGGAAATGTCGAGTAGCACCGCGCGCACGGTGCTACGCAGACGCGCGTCGAGCAGCTCCCGGAGCCGTGGCGCCGAGGCCGCGTCCAGATCCCCGGCCACGCGGACCATGACAAGATCGCGATCCGGACGTTCGACGGAAAGCCGGAGCGGTTCCACGCCGAGGGGCTGAGTCGGCAAGAGTCTGGCGGAACCATTGAGGATGGTGGTCAAGATGGCCTGCCTTCTTCGCCCACCGGGATTCATCGCTGAGACGAGATGCCGCCCACGCGTCAGCTCGTGCCCGGTGCGCAAGAGGAGATCAAGGGCACGGCCCGCTGTTGGACCGCTGCCTTCACCATAACCCGTGCCGGTACGACCGACAAGAGGCCCGACACGCCACCAGGGAAGTCCACAAAGGACTTCAGGACCGCGTCGAAGCCCGCGCTCACCGCAAGATGACACCTCGCGGCGCGTCAGTCTTCTCGCGTCGCGGCTGCCTGGCCGCGGGATGGCGTAGTGAGACGCCGCCCTTGGCGCCGGTGAGACCACAGCTCGCCAGGTCAACGGAACTCCGGCAGCACGTGCTGCCCCCATCCCCGGAAGAATGCGTCGTGATCAGGTCCGATTTGCTGGACGTAGATCTCGTCCGCCCCCGCCTCGACATACTGGCGTACCCGATCGAGGTGCGCCTTCGGATCGTCCCCGCATACGATCGCGTCACTGACGTCCTCACGCGACACTAGCTTCGTAGCAGCCTCGAAGTCCTGTGGCCGCGGCAAAACCTGACCCAGCTGACCGGGCAAGACGTCATTGGCCCACAAGCGATGCGCTTCGTCGAGGGCCGCGTCGACGTCCGGGCCCCACGCAACCTTCATCCCGGCCTGGACCGGCTTGTCGCCACCACCGGACTCTCGGAAGGTGCGAATCAGGTCCGCGTCCGGGAGCACCGTGCAATAGCCGTCCCCGATCCGCCCGGCGAGCTCGGTGGCCTGTGGCCCGAACCCGGACACGTAGATCGGCACGGGCTCGTCCGGCACCGTGTAGATCCTCGCCTCCTGCACCTCGTAGTAGGTCCCCTGAAAGCTCACCTGCTCGCCGCGTGCACCCGCAGAGTGCAGCAGCCTGATGATCTCAACCGCCTCTTCGAGCATCGCCAGCCGCTGCCCCGCCGACGGCCACGGGTCGCCGAGGATGTGTTCGTTCAGGGCTTCCCCGGACCCGACGCCGAGCACGAAGCCGCCGTCCAGCTGAACCGCGGCGGTCGCGGCGGCCTGCGCGATCACCGCGGGGTGGATGCGCACGGTCGGACATGTCACAGCGGTCGTCACCGGTAGCGACACCGCCTCCGACAAGGCCCCGATCACCGACCACACGAACGGGCTCTGGCCCTGCTGGTCGTGCCACGGGTGAAAGTGATCCGAGATCCACAACCGCTCGAACCCCGCGCGTTCGGCCGCGCGTGCCTGGGCCACGAGTTCTCGCGGGCCGTACTGCTCGCAGGAAAGGAAGTAGCCGATCGATGTCATGACCGGCGGATACCCCTTTCGCCCCCTGCGCACACTGTACGAGCAGTCTGGACGGCCAGTCGTACGAGAGAGCCTCAGCGCACCCGCGCCCGGATTCGGCATCGCTCGCGTGACATCGGCCCGCACCACCACGCCGACAAGATCGCGGCCGTAGATCACCGGCAGCCGGACCCGATGCTCGCTCAACGTCTGCGGCACTTCCTCGACGTCGTCGTCCGCGCCTCGCCACGGCCTCCCCCTGCGCCAGCTCGCCACGTGCACCGCGCGCGGACGGCGCCCCGGCGCGCACCCGCGACCACAGGCCGGTACTCGCGTGAGCCAGCGGTGGCGACGCCCCGGCCGGATTCTCCCTCAACCGGCTGATCAGCTCCGCCGGGTTTAACGGACTGTACCGCCGGATAACTGGTGGGTCACCGACAACATGGGGACTGCCGATGACGGACGAGCGACCGACCGACGGCGTCACGGCTCCCCGATACTCCCTCGGTGGCGACGTGGTCCCCCGGGATGACTCAGACAAGCCGCTGTCCTTGACCGTCGGACGCTACGAGGTCGAGCACCTGATCGGCAGCGGCGGTACTGCGCGGGTCTACCGGGCGTTCGATCGAAGACTCGGCCGCCCGGTCGCGCTCAAGGTGTACGACCGGGACGTCGTCGAGGCGGACCAGATACGGCGGATACGGGAGAAGACCATCCAGGCCGGCATCGACCACCCCGGGGTGGTGGCCGTGCTGGACAGCGGGACCGATCACGACAGGCCGTTTCTGGTGATGCAGCTGGTGGACGGGGGGAACCTCGCCGAGCGCCTGCTCGCCGGCCCCTTGCCGGCCGCGGAGGTGTCCGAACTGGGAGTCCGGCTCGCCGAGGCGTTGGCACACCTGCACAGCCGGCGCGTCGTGCACCGGGACCTCAAGCCCGCCAACATCCTGCTCGGCCCCGACGGCCCGCTGATCGGCGATTTCGGCATTGCCCACGAACTCGACTCGACCCACATCACCGGCACCGGTTTCGTGACCGGCACGGCCGCTTACCTCGCACCCGAGCAGATCACCGGTGAACCGGCCGAACCGGCCGCCGACGTGTACGCGCTCGGCCTCATCCTGCTCGAGTGCTTGACCGGGGAGCGGGAGTACCCCGGCACGATGGCCGAATCGGCACTCGCGCGGCTGCACCGGTCTCCGCGCATCCCCGACGGACTGCCCGAGCCCCTCGCACAGACCCTCGCACGCATGACCGCCCGCGAACCAGAACACCGCCCCACCGCACAGGACGCGCTGCAGATGTTGAGCAGGCCCATGGCCGCGTACGCAGGCACCGCGGTCACCGGCCGATCCCGGATATCGGGTTCCGCGCGTCGACGAACCCTGATCGCCTCGAGCGGCCTCGCAGCCGCGGTCGCTGCGGCCGTGGTCGTCGTAGCGCTCACGAGTCCCGACGCGCCAAGCCCCGCTTCAACTACCGCCGCCGAACCACCCACGACGACCTTCCCCACCCCCTCCGCGACACCTGTGCAGATCATCCCCACGCTCTCGTCGACGACGCCCGCAAAGCCATCTGCAACGTTGATCGCCGGACCGCCACCGGCCGCGCCAGACCCGACCTCACTGCACGGATCTGGCGCCCTCACAGCCAACCACGAGAACAAGGCTGCCAATCCGGCCGATAAAGCCAAGGGGAAGCCCAAGGACAAGAGCAAGGGCCACGTCCACCCCTAGCACCGCGCCCCCGATCGAACCTCGCCTCAGCAGGAGTGGTTGTGGCCGGGTCGACTTGAGATGCGCTTAACGAGGTCGCTGTCATCGGATCTCTGGAGGTCGTCGACGCCCGGGGGTGCAGATCCCCGGGGAGGAAGCGAAACCCGGACAGTATGTCGACGGCTACGTCCTCGTAGAGTTGAGCCTGGCTTCGCCACCGATTATCCCACGGCGTAGACGAGAAACGTTGTCGGCGTAATTTCTGACCGCCGCCACCGCAGCCTGGTTGGAACCGGTTAACGAAATAAGTTCGCCGATGACGTTGGTATCCGGTCAACCGCAGTCCTCCGTTCGTTGTGGTCCTGCGAGTTTGGTGCCCAATAATCCGGGTATGCGCAGTTCCTACCACGCGCAGCACAAGCCATCCAGCCTGTGACATCTCACCAAGATTTTCGGACACGCGGACAACGAACGACGACGTATCTCCCTGACCAGCCAGAGCCACGCGGCGCCCGCCAATCCAATGCACGAACCCGGCAAATCTACCGGTGCGCGGAAGTCACAAACACGATCATGGTCGACCTGGCAACCCCAGGCAAATTTGCACCTACCCGAAGGGACAGATCCGTGAACACTGGCTTCAACATTCTGCAAAGTCTGCAGAGTGCGTTCACGACATTCGTGGGCTACCTGCCCCAGCTGATCGGCGCACTGCTCGTACTGCTGATTGGTTTCATCATCGCCAAACTGCTGGACAAGGTCATCACCAAGGGCCTGCAGAAGGCCAAGGTCGACGACAAGCTGAAGACCGGCGGCGGCGCGAACTACGTGGAGAAGCTCTCCCCCCGGGGCAGCCCCTCCAAGTTCGTCGGCCTCGTCGTGTTCTGGCTGATCATGCTCTTCGTGATCTCCTCGGCCATCGGCACGCTCGGAATCCCGGCGTTGACCGGGTTCATGAACCAAGTGCTGAGCTACCTGCCCAACGTCATCGCCGCACTGCTGATCTTCATCGTCGCGGCCGCGGTCGCCGGCGCGGTCGGCGGGCTGGTGCACCGCACCATGGGCGACACTCCGACCGGCAAGATCGTCCGCACCCTCGTTCCGGCCATGATCATGGGCATCGCCGTGATCATGATCCTCACTCCGTCGAGAATCTCGCCGGTGATCGTGACGATCACCTACGTCGCCCTGGTCAGCTCCGCAGCACTGGCCACGGCACTGGCCTTCGGCATCGGCGGCCGCGACGCCGCCGCGAAGCTCGTCAACTCCGGATACGACAAGGCCAAGGAACAGAACGACACCGTCAAGTCCGACCTCGCGATCGGCAAACAGCGCGCCGCCGAGGACGCCGCCGACACCTTGCGCAAGGCCGGCCAGAAGATGGGCAGCCAGGAGCCGAGCACACCTCCCGCGCAGTCACCGCCAACGCCCGCCACCGGGCGCGCGTAACCGGCCGTGGCACCTCGTGGTCGGCGCCACTGAGACGCGACCGGAGTGTCCCGTCCGCTGATCCACAGCACCGCATCCGCAAAGCGAGCATCGCCGCGGCCATGGCTCCACCGCGAGGTCCCCTCTTTGCGAGACGACAACGAACCGAAGGAGATCACCATGAGTACGAACCCCGAGGGCGCCCGCCACGGCCGCCTCGACCCCGGCGCTGCGCCACCCGTCAACACCACGCAGGTCACGTCACCCCCGCAGAACACGCCGTCCGTCGCAGACGCGCCGCCGCCCGTGGCACGGCAGGAGGAAGGCCCGGGTCGCGGTGAAGTGGTGGAGCGGCAGCGGGAGCGCTTCGGTGGGATCAAGTGGGGCGCCGCGTTCTTCGGATGGCTCACCGCCACCGGCACCGCGCTGATCCTGACCGCAGTCGCCGCCGCGGCCGGGACCGCGTTCGGCCTGGCCACCAATCCCGGTGACGCGGGGCAAGCGGCCGACCAGGTCAGCCAAGCGGCGCAGAATCCCGCCGCCGTGCAAACCGCCACCGTCGTCTCCGCGATCGTCGTGCTGGTCGTCCTCCTGATCGGCTACTACTGCGGCGGCTATGTTGCCGGAAGAATGGCGCGCTTCAACGGGGTCAAGCAAGGCCTCGCCGTATGGGTGTGGTCGATCGTCATCGCGGCCGTCGTCGCGATCCTGGCCGCCGTCGGCGGCAGCCAGTTCGACATCCTGGCCCGCCTCAACGGGCTGCCCCGGCTCCCGATCAACGAAGGCACCCTGACCGTCGTCGGCAGCATCACCGTGCTCGTCGCCCTGGCCGCCGCGCTCATCGGAGCCATCCTCGGTGGTCTGGCCGGGATGCGCTACCACCGCAAGATCGACCGCATCGACTTCCAGCAGTACACCCGCGCCGCCGGCCCCGTTCGAACACATTCCTGACATGGAGGAGAAAGTCATGTCGACACGTACACCTTCACCCACTTCCACCGGACGCTCGTCCGCCCAGCTGGCCGCCGGCATCGTCGGGGGCGTATTCCTGCTGATCGGCGTGCTCGGGTTCATCCCGGGCGTCACGACCGACTACGACCAGATGGGCTTCGCCGGGCACGGCTCGATGGCCATGCTCTTCGGCGTGTTCATGGTCTCCACCCTGCACAACATCGTGCATTTGCTCTTCGGCGTCGTCGGCCTGGCGTGCGCCCGCACCTCACGCGCGGCCCGGCTATACCTCCTCATCGGAGGAGTCGTGTACCTCGTGCTGTGGCTCTACGGCCTGCTCATCGACCACGGCAGTGACGCCAACTTCGTTCCGTTCAACAACGCGGACAACTGGCTGCACCTGGGTCTCGGCATCGGCATGATCGCCCTCGGCCTGCTCACCGGCCCCGAAACACACGGTGTCGCCGCACCGCGCGGCACTGACGGACCCCGCGTCGGCTGACGAAAGCCCGGAGTCGACAAGAAGGAGATTCATGGTGGAGAACAACGAGGACGTCATCGAGCTGCTGCAGCGGCAGCACCGGGAGATCCGCGAGCTGTTCACGCAGCTGGACACGGCGGAGGACGACGACCAGCGGCGGAAAGTGTTCCACAGCCTCGTTCGGCTCCTGGCCGTGCACGAGACAGCGGAGGAAGAAGTGGTGCACCCGGAGATCCGCGACCTCGAACCAGCGGCCGAGTCCGTAGTCGAGGCACGGCTGGGCGAGGAGCGCCGCGCCAAGGAACTGCTGACCACCCTCGAAAAGATGGGGCCAGACGCCGACGGATTCGACACCCTGCTGGTCCAGCTCCGAGACGACGTGTTGGCGCACGCCGAACACGAAGAACGCGAGGAGTTCCCGATGCTGCGAGCCCACCGGCCGCCGGAGCGGCTGCGGGCGTTGGCGGCGACCGTGCGGCTCGCCGAGGCCGTGGCGCCGACCCGGGCGCACCCCGGCGCAGAGAGCGCGAAAGCCAACCTCCTGCTGGGACCACCCGCCGCGATCATCGACCGAGCACGTGACGCCATCCGCGCCGTGCTCGGAAGGTGAACGGCAGCGCATGAGCGGCGCCCGGGAGGTGGATGACGATGAAATGCGGGAGAAGAACCGCCGCTTCACCGACCGGCGCCAGCCCGCCCGGTGAACCCCTGGGCAGTGCGCGATCCAACCATGCGCATGTTCCGCTCGGCGGGAGAACTTACAAGCCGCCTCAGGTAGGGGCTCGACCGGGAAACACCGTGGAATCTTTTCCGGATCGCCGATGTCGCGGCCTTGGCCGTGTCGCGACGAACCGCCTGTGGTCGTCGCCGCGTGGCCGGACCCAGTCCGCCCGCCCCCGGTCCGAGTCGCGCACCGCCTCCACAACGAGCTGCGAACACGGGCAGAGGCAGCCGCGACAGTGTCGCCGAAGCCTTTGAAAGAGGGGGCCCACTCGTGGCGACAGCCGGAGCTTGCCGCCACTCCGATCAACCGGTGAACTGACTCATCCGGCGATCAGAGAATACGCGCGGAGCACGGAGGCAAACGGTTTGCTTGCGTGGCGCAACTGTTGCTCGCGTGAAATCCGAGAACTGGCGACCGCCGCATCGCAGAGGTGTAACGCAGCCGTGAGCGGGGTATATCGACGCGTGCGCAAGGTCATCGGCGGTGTGACCACCGCGGCGGTCTTGGTTTCGGCTGTCGGCTGTGGTGCGGCCGGCAGCCCGGATGCCCAGGCCGCGGCACAGGCGTTCATCACCGCAGCCGCCACGGGCGCGGCCGTCGAGGCCTGCGCGTTGCTCGCGCCGCGAGCACGGGACGCGCTCGGGTCAGCCGGGTGTCAGCCGGTGCTGGCCGCGGTGCCGCATGCACCCGTCGTGTCGGCGTCTGTGTGGGGGACGAAGCTCAGGCGCGCTCAGCTGCGGACACCCTGTTCCTGCACGAGTTCCCGGACGGCTGGCGCGTCACCGGCGCCGGCTGCCATCCGCGCAACGAGCAGGTCTACGACTGCACGGTCGGCGGGCGATGAAGGCCCGCGCGGTGTTTGCCGTCTACCTGGTGCTCGTCGTCGCCGGGTTGGCCTATTTCATCGCGATCGGAGCGCTGGGCCGATGACCACGATCCGTTCCTTCGTCCGGAACAACGGCCTCTCGCTCGCTTTCGGAGTGCTGTTCCTGCTCAGCCTGGCCGGCCAGGCGTGGTCGGGCCTCGCCGACTTCAACGACCAGCAGCTCGCCCACGGGGCCCAAACTGTCGGCTTGGTGGACTACCTCACGTCCTCGTCGTTCGCCGTCGACGTCGCCGAGAACTGGCAGTCGGAGTACCTGCAGTTCTTCCTCTACGTCTTCGCGACCGTGTGGCTCGTACAGCGAGGTTCCCCCGAGTCGAAGGCTCTGCGCAAAGCCGGGCCCGAGAGTGACCGGGACCAGCTGCTCGGCCGGCACGTCCAAGACGGGTCTCCTCGGTGGGCGAGGGCGGGCGGCTGGCGCACGGCGGTGTTCTCCCGCTCACTCGGCCTGGTCATGGGCTCGATCTTCCTGCTCTCGTGGCTGGCCCAGTCGATCGCCGGGGTCAGCGCCTACAACGCGGAACAGCTGAGCAACTTCGGCGACTCGGTCAGCTGGGGCGAGTACGTGCTCTCGGCCGACTTCTGGAACCGCACCCTGCAGAACTGGCAGTCGGAGTTCCTGGCCATCGGCTGCATGGCGATCTTCAGCGTTTATCTCCGCCAGCGCGGCTCGCCCGAATCCAAACCCGTCGGCGCTGAACACCACGTGACCGACGAGTCAGGCTGAGCCAGCGACGGACTCGCCCCTCACATGTCCGGGTTCACTCCCGCTCGGCGTGCTCAGCACCCCAGATACCGGCGGCCTTGAGCTCGGCGAGCACCGCGGCGGTCGTCTCCTCTGGCACCGCTGCCTTGCCGCCGGCTCCGGCTGCGACCACCACTTCGGCGACGTCGTGGAGCTTCACGTTCGTGTGCTGCGACGCCTCACGCAACGCAGCGAATGCCGCGTCCTCAGGCCAGCTCCGCAGCACCATGAGCATGCCCTTGGCCTGCTCGATCACCGGCCGCGTGGCGAGGGCCTGTTCCAGCTGTTCAACCTTGGTTGCCTGGTCCACACTCTCTGAATCAGGGTTCACCGGGAAATCCTTCCACAACTGCCGGCGCTCTCGCAGCCCAGTCACGCCGGTCGGTCACCCGCCGGCCGGGGGCGATTTCGAGGAGGAGGGCGTGGACGAACCTTGGGGAAGCCAGCGCCATGAAGACTCGCGCAGCAGGAACGCCCCCTCGGCCTCCCCCAGCGGGCGATCGTCGGGCGCGAAGCGGTAGACGTAGCCGTCTTCGCACTGGTCGGTCCGGATGGCTTCGAGCGTGGCGGGCGCGAGAGCCGGTAGCGGCGCGCCCGGTGTGCGCTTCGAGGCACCACGGGTCGATGCAGCGGTGGGTCGTTCCACCGACCAGCCGGTTGGCAAGACCGGACACTGGGCAACCTGGCACGCCCAGCGTTGCGCTGCGAGGGCGCGCAGAACTGCGATGCAGGCCGGGCGGGAGTGGCGTCGCCGGGGCCGCGTCCAGCGGACACGCAAGTCGCCGGTGCGGGCGGTCCACACGCCCCGCTCATCGCGGGACAACGAGCGCATCGAGCAGAGGCGATGCGACGCGACGCGACGACGATCAGCCGGCACGGCTCAGCCCGTCGGCGACTACCTGCTGCAGCGGCTAAGGCACAGAACCCGCTGAACAAACGCGAGACCCTGCTGGCCCCGACGGCCAAGGGCCGCCAAGTCGTGGACCGCGCGGACGGAGAACGACGGCAAGTGCTCGATCAGCTCGACCAAGACGCTCGGGCCGCGGCGGTCTGGGCGCCGGCTCGCTTCGCCGATGCCGCGTCCGCGCTGACAATAGCTGCGGAAGACAAATGACCACACTGCTCGCAACCGGGGTCGCCCTCGGACGCTGTTTCGGCCCTGGTCAGCCCGGGTATCTGCTGGCCAGAAAGAAGGAGGAGTCATGCCGGAGCAGAGCTGGAGCGGGAAGCGCGAACGCCAGTACAAGCACATCAAGTCCTCACAGAAGAACCGGGGTGCCAGCAACGAGCGCGCCGAGGAGATCGCAGCGAGGACCGTGAACAAGAACCGCGCCCAGTCCGGCGAATCGGAGTCAGCCAGCAAGAGCTCGACCCGAGACAAGAGCCCGCAGAAGCGAGGCGGACATCGCTCCGGGAACCGGCAGGGGCCGGGCGGGCCCACCAAGGACCAGCTCTACAACGAGGCGAAGAAACGCAACATCAAGGGCCGGTCGAGCATGACAAAGAAGGAGCTGGAGAACGCATTGGGTCGCTGACCCCGAGCTGATCCGAAGCTCGGTGTCCTTCACGCCACTCGATAAGCCTGAGCCGGCGACATCGCAAACGCCGTCGTCGAACGGAGGCGGCCGCGCCATCGTGGACCGGACGTTGTCTGCGGCCAGCAGCCTCGGTGCCGACGCGGACGGTTGGTCGACCGCCCGTCCGGCGTAATCATGGGACATGGTCAGCGCCAAGGCACAGCTGTACATGGCTTACCTCCGTGCCACCGGGCAGAAACGGTTCTACGACGACGCCCGCACCCTGGACCGCCGGCTGCACCGACACCAGCGGCCGTCAATGGCCCGGCCGCCCCGGCGGGTCCGGCGCGCGTGTTCGGTGCAACGGTGGGAGGCGGAAGGTTTCGCCTGCTGGACGTTGCGACCACAGGAAGGAACGGCTTCTTGCTGCACGTGGTCCATCTGCACGGCGGCGGATACGTCGAGGAGATCGAAACGCACCACTGGCGCTACGCTGCCGACCTTGTCGATCGCCTCGGCTGTGCCGTGACCCTGCCGATCTACGCCCTCGTCCCCCGGCACGACCACACTGCGGCTCTGCCGATGGTCTACGCCACCTACCCCGCGTCGCCGATCACCACGCAGCCGAAGACACGGTGATTTCCGGCGATTCGGCCGGCGGAGCACTGGCACTCGCCATCGCTCAGAAACTGCGTGATGAAAACCGCCCCCAGCCCGCGCGCGTGCTGCTCTACTCCCCCTGGCTCGTCATCGCACGGGAGGACCCGATCTCCGTCGTGCTCGACGAGCACGACCCCCATGCTCGGCATCACGGGACTCCGGGAAGCCGGCCGCATGTACGCCGAAGGCACCGACGCCCACGACCCCCATCAGCCCACTGCACGCAGACCTGGCCGGTCTCGGGCCGTTCAGCTTGTTCATCGGCACCCGCGACGTCCTCCTGCCGACGCCCGCCGCTTCACCACACACGCCCGCGACACAGAGATCGGCGTGGACTACGCCGAGTACCCCGGCATGTTCCACAACTGGATCATGCAGAACATCCCCGAAGGCCGGGAAGCGATGAACCGCGGCGAACAAATCGTCCGGCGTCCCACGACCAAACCGGGCCGCGACCAGGCCGGATGAGCCCTACCTCCTGATGCGTGGCGAACTTCAGCGTCTACGTCCGCCATGCACCGCAGTCCGGATCCAGATCGCTGTGGCTGGGGCCCGTGCATGCCATGCCGGACGTCCAGCGGTGTGTAGGTGACGGGTTGGCGGCGGTCTCCAGCAGGCGGCGTGCCTACTGGGCCGGGATGTCGGTCATCGCGCCCATGAGCTGGCCGGTGTCCGGGCCGGTCCCTGCCGAAGTGATGGGTCAGTCGCACCGGAACCTTGGGGGCAGCATGTCGTCGTGATCGCCGCCGGCCTTGGCCGTGTCGTTGGCCCAGACGCACGCCCACTCGGGATCGTGCTCCTTCCGGTTCTGAGGTGAGACCGAGGATGTACCGGAGTACGGCCGATCAGGTTGTTTTAGACGGATCCTCCCCGAATCAGCCTTTACTGCGCAAAAATGCAGGTATGTCCCCCAGCGTCAGGGGACATTTCAGCGAACAGGGGAGGGTTCTGTTGAGGAACATCGGAAAGGTCCTTGCTCGGACCTCGGTGGCCGTCGGGGCCAGCGTCGTTCTCGCGGCCACAGCAGTCAGCACTGCTCATGCGGCGGCTCGTGACGGGCACTGTGACGTGGGGGAATTCTGCCTCTATTGGGGGAACGAGCGGACGGAGTCGTTGTCGGACTTCACCGGCTCGATCTCGAACTACGGCGACTCGCAGCCGACCTGCTACGAGTTCAAGGGAAGCGGGCGGGGAATCAACACCTGCGTCAAGAACAACGCCATCTCCGCGTGGAACCGCACGAAGTACAAGGTCACGGTGTATTACAACAGCGGGTACGGCGGCGCCGAAATGACCTACTACCCCGGCACTTGGGGCAACTTCGTGCCCGAGCTGCTGAACAACAACGCCAGCCACCTGTTCCGGTCGTTGTAAACCGCAGAGACCGCTCAGCCTTGCCGGGAAAGCGAAGGAACCGGCAGGGCTGAGCGGTCTCGGCCGATGCGTACACGCATCGGTGACGAAAATCGATGTCGTCGGGTAGGCCGACGAGATCGAGGTGACGTCGCGCACAAGTGCGCGACGCGGAAGCGTAGCCAAAGTCGGAAGTGACTTCGTCTGCGAGCCCCCGCACCTGCCGCACATCGGCCGAGCTGACCTCCAACGACCTGCCGCACCGCGTCGACGAGCACGGTGACCTGCTCGCTGGTCTGCACGGCACGCGCATGGCGGTGCCCGGCCGCTGACCCGCCTCGACCGGGTACCGGCGGCAGTGGCCGGTCAGCCGGGGACGCTGCGGGGATCGCGGCTGCGCGGATAGGTGTGGTGGTCGGCGATCGTGCCGTCCATGTTGCGGATGAAGTGCTCCACGCCGCGCTCGATCGCCATCTCGCGCCCATTGGCCACCGCCTCGGCTTTCGAGTCGAGGGTGCGCGAAGCCTGCTGGTTGCCCTCGACCTTTGTCTTCCACTGGCCGGCCTCGTAGGAGCTCTCGACGTCACCCGTCACGAGCCATCCTCGCCGTCCGCGGAACGCACTTGCCGCGCCACTTTCATGCTGAATGCCCGGGCCTCCACCAGCAGGAACGTCGGTTTCACCCGATCACCCAAGGGGTACATTCGAATGTCGAGAGAGATCGGAGGCCCGCGGAGCGAGGGGAGCAACCATGTCGTTGGTGGACGCGCAGACTGAGCGGACCAGCTGGCCGGCACCGGCTCCTCAGCACGCGCCAGACGGCGTTGACGCCGCGGCGGTGATCGCGGAAGAGAACCGGCACCTTCGGGAGGCGCTGCAGTCCCGAGGGGTGATCGAGCAGGCCAAGGGCGTGCTGATGGCCCAGCGCCGCTGCGACCCGCAGGAGGCGTTCGCCGTGCTCGTGACGCTGTCGCAGAACACCAACGTCAAGCTCCGCGACGTCGCACAAGCGTTGCTGGACGAATTTCTCACCACCGTGCCCACACAATCGCACGGTGGCCCCGCGGCCCCTCCTTGACCGCGAGGCCACCTGCGGACACGTCAGTTTCCGGCCACACAATGGCCTGTCACCAGCGCACCACCCAGGGCCTACCAGCACGTCCCCACAGGAAACACGGCAAACGGCAAGATCCTCGATCCGGAAGACGCCTTTGGGCGCTACCCGCGGCACCGCACCCGCATAGGGTCGTGCGCTACAGGCTCGGGGGTTCCCAGACCCCGGGTCACCAAGCCCATCTGCCCGGGGTAGTTGTCAGCTTCCTGCGGGTGGGGCAATTCGCTGGCGCAGCGTGGCATGGTGCACGTCCTGACCGCGAGCTGTTGCCGCGCAGCACGGCGACCGCTGCGCCAAAATCGGGATCATGCCAGAGTTCCACCCGAACCTCGGAGGGGACGCACCCGCACCCGGAGTACAGGCGAGCGTCAGCCAGCGCCGCGAGGGACCGGCGCTGGTACTGAGCGCGCGCGGCGAGTTCGACGTGCACACCACGCCCGGCTGCGGCTCGCGAGACGCGAGGCCCCCGTCGGGGCCCCGCCGGTGCTGGTGACCGACTTGACCGAGTTCTTCTCCTCAGCCGCACTCGGGGTGCTTGTCGAGGCGCGCGAGACCACCGGTGAGAGCATCGAGCTGCGGCCTCTGCCTTGCCGGCGGGCCCATCTCCTAGCACGTGGCCTTCGGGGACGAGGTCCCCCGTTCGAGGTCATTGGCCAGGGTTGAGTCGGCGCGGACTCAGCCGAAAACCTGGAACAGGACCGGCCGTCTGGCCACCGTGGACAACTTACGCGGGCGACGAGGCTCGTTCGCGAGGATGGGCGACGGCGGCACACCAGCGCCCGTGACGGCCGAGATAACTATCGCGATGGGAGCCACGGGCAGCGATGCGGCAATCGAAACCGCCGACGTAGTATCGATAGGAACCGATCTGCGGCACGCGCCTTCAAGCACTGCGTCAGGCCCGGCATGCGCGGCTGATCATGCTGGAGAACCCCACCGGCTGGATGCTCCCCTCGGCTTGCCGCGGACCGTTGTCGCCGACCACATGTGCTTCGGTCGCCAAGCCCAGCCGCGGCGCAGAAGGTCTCGCGCCCGGGTTTCGTTTCCGAGCGCCACGGGAAGACCGGTGTTCGACAGCAGGAAAAGGTCATGACGGAACCGTTCACAGTAGACACCGAAACATCCGTGGTCGAAGGCGATCTGACAGTCCCCGCCGATGCCACCGGAGTGGTTGTGTTCGCGCACGGCTCGGGAAGCTCGCGGCATAGCTCACGCAACCAGGCGGTCGCCCGGACGTTGCAGGACAACCGCTTCGGGACGCTGTTGTTCGACTTGCTGAGCCAGGAGGAGGACCGCGCCGAGGCGGCCGGCGGCCGCCGCCGGTTCGACATCGGGATGCTGCGTGACCGGTTACTGCAGGCGCTGGACAAACTGGCCGGCACCCCTGCGGTCGCGCCTGCCCGGTGGGTCTGTTCGGCGCCAGCACGGGAGCGGCCGCGGCGCTGGGCGCGGCGGCCGCCCGGCCGGATCTGGTGCGGGCGGTGGTCTGCCGGGGCGGCCGACCGGACCTGGCGGGTGACGCGCTGGACGACGTGCGCTGCCCGGTGCTGCTCATCGTCGGTGAAAACGACGGCACCGTGCGCAGACTCAACAAAGCCGCAGCAGCCCGGTTGTCCGGTGACCGCGAGCTGGTGGTGGTTCCTGGAGCCGGGCACCTCTTCGAGGAAGCCGGCGCGCTGGAACAGGTTGCCGACGCGGCCGTCGGCTGGTTCGACCGGCACCTCGGAGGCGGCGGGCGCACCTTCGCCGTGTGAGAGACGAGACGTGACGCCGCGGTGGCCGGCCCTGAGCGAGCGGACTACGCCTGGGGCCGTGCCAGTGCACGCCCGGATTCGTGCGCCCGACTGCAGTTTCACGCTCTGGTGTTTGGAACAGAGCGGAGCCGCGCTGCGCGGGAGAGTGGTTGCCGCGGACGCACCTTTCCCCGAGGCGAACGACGTGATCTGCGCGGCCCGCACCGACTTGGCTGCGGTGGCTGTCGCCTCCGCGGCGACGGACTCGCGCTCGACTCTTCGCGAGGTGACCGCTGCAGGGCAGCGAGGAGAACAATCATGATCACCACTTCGCCCGTCGCGGCTGTGATCGAGCGGTCAGCTGGGTGACCGGCCCCGTGCAGGACGCGCGGAGTCACGGAAGTCAGCCCGCGGCACCGAGCCGCTGGGCGAGCAGCTTCTTGCCCTGCTCCGCACCCTTCCGGCTTTCCTCCTGCGCCCGGCGGAAGAAGGCGGCCAGCTCGCGGTCGCCCGCGCGGTCGGCGTCGGCGATGTAGGACTCCATTCGCAGCGCATTGCTCAGACACGCCTCCACGAACCAGATGATGTTGTAGTCCTTGTCCTGTGTACCTGTGACCTGATCGGTTTCGCTGCTGGCCACGATTCCTCCTCGAGATTCGCTTCCGATAGCCTCAAATTTCGGCTACCCGGATCCCGTCACTCGACACCTCGAACCGGCGGGCCCACGCGCGGCGAAGGTCCGTTGGTGGCCTCCACTGCCGTCACGCAAGTCTTGTTCGATGATCGACCGCGCGTTTCGCGACAGCCAGTGCCTTCGCCGATCAAGTCACCGTCGACGTTTAACATCCCGCGCGAGGGCTTCTGCGTGGATACCGGGATCGCTTCCAGAGGAAACGGTTGTGACAGCGGAAAACGAGAGTGAACATTCGTCTCCCCTCAGATGGTGCACCGTAGCGTTGAGTGCGAGACGATCGGGCAATGCAGGCATCCGATCGCCACCCCGCCCCAGGCGCCGGCGAGACGTGCGTCAGCCTGCATCACGAGAGTTCCGCTGTTGTGGTCACCGCACGCGGCGAATTCGACGCGCTCACCACGCCCCTGCTTGAGGGAGCAATCCGCGAGGCCCTGAAAACCACACCCGACGTTCTGGTGGTCGACCTGACCTCGGTCGACTTCTTCGCCTCGATGGCGCTCGCAGCCCTGTGCGAGGGACGCCAAGCCGCCGGCGAGCGCACCAGGCTGTGCCTGGCGGTCAAGCGCTATCTGGACCGCACCTTGCGGTTGGTCGGCCTCGACCAGGGGTTCGCCCTGTACTCGTCAGTGGCCGAGGCTCTAGCCGCAGACGACATCTGACCCGCTCGGCGCCACCCAGGGCGGGGTGTATACCTGGGCCGGGTGCGGGTATGCCGCAGGCACGGCCCCAGCAGCTCCATCACGACCGCGTGAGGTGGTGCCCATGTCTCCGACCGGCAACCGCGCCGCTGCAGCGAACTCCGAGTTGTCGATGCGCCGACCCGCCCACGCCGACGACGCGACGCTCATGCGGTACGCCCTGGCAGAATGGCTCAGCGCCCACGACCTCACGGGAGATCTCGCCCACGACGTCGAACTCGCCACTTACGAGGCGCTGATCAACACGGCAAGCCACGCCTACCCCTCCGGCATCGCCGGCGCCGTCGAGTTGCACGCCCACCACCAGGATGACCTGATCCGGATCACCGTCACCGACGACGGCCGCTGGCAACCACCCTCCACAGACCCCGGCCAGCTGTACGGACGGGGCCTCAGCATCATGCGCGCTCTCGCCGACCACACCATCCTCGCTCCCACCGACGTGGGCACCACCGTGACCATGACCTGGTACCTGACACTGCCCGAGAGTCTCGACACGAGCTGACCCCGTGCAGCCCACAGTCACCGCCGAGCCCGGCGTACCACACACCTGGCGGCTGAGCCGCGGGCCGTCCGGGCGAGACCACCACCGGCGCCGAAGACTTCTACCAGCCCACCCACTCTGCCCGCGCTAGACGGTCTCGCCGGCTATGACAACGCCGACCGCCGTACCAACACCACCTGGCCGGAACCGGCAGCCAAACCGATGGCTACGACAACTCCAGCCACCAGACCAGCCTGACGGGCAGAACAGCGCCGATACCGAGCTGCTGCAAGCCACCTACAACTACGCCCGCGCACCGAACCCGCGTGGCATCGCCGCAGTGCGGGCCCGCGGTCCCCAAAACTACGGGTCATCGGGCCCGTTCCGCCAACCCTGGCGCCGTCGAACGGGTGAGTCGCGCGTCGGTCTACCTGCCCCGGCGGTGATGACCCCGGCCTCCGGGAGGCTTTTCGGCACTGCGCCGAGGCGCAGCCGTGATCGGTCTGCGCGCAGAAATGCCTACTACCGGCCACGGCCGCGGCGTCGGCGGCGGGAGATCCGACCGCACCGAGCCATTGTCCGACGGCGTCCCACCAGCCGCCGCTTTTGTAGGCAATCCATCCCCACACGATGAACGCCGCGAGCTCGCAGCCGATGAACTCCGGCAGATCCCCGTCGAATTCACTGCGCTGTCCGAAGTGGACGACCCGTGCCAGCTCGTCCGGCGGCGCTGACGACCGAGGCAGCCGCGCATTGCACACCGGAATCACCGAACGCCTGTCGGCGTGGCGCCACGGTGCCAGCGGCCCTGGCCGCGGTCGTCGGCGTTGCGCTCTCCTTCACCACACCCGTCGACGAACATCGAGGATGCTCGCCGCAACGATAAGCCTCCTCAGTTGGTGAATCCGTGACGCCGGCGGTCAGAAGCCGACGCGCAGTGATTCGGTGGCCCGAGTGATCAGTTCCTGGAGCCGGACCCCCCGCCACACGTCCAGCTCGTGGGCGCGTCCCATCCGCACGGCGGCCGCGAACTCGGCCCGCAGGATCGGCCACGCCTGGGTGTGATCGATCGCTGAAGTGTCGTAGCCCAAAGCCCCGTTGGGGCCGAACAGCTCGACGGTCGTCCGGACGCGGTCGAGCCCGATCGCTCCGGAGAGGGAGGCCTGGCTGACCGCGCCGCTCTCGTGCTCGCAGGTCAGCTCGATCCACCGGGTCGAGTCCCCGGCCGCCCGGATCCCGCGAATGGTGCCAAGCGTGGTTTCGAGCAGGTCGAGCAGGTGCGGGCCGAGGTCGGGCAACGCACCGAACTCCAGGCGCCAGCCCGTCGCCAGGTCCCCACCCAGGAACGCGCCGTGCAGGTAACACGAGCGGGCGCCGACGGCGTCGAACGCCTTGGCCCGGTGGAGGAACTGGCGGGTTTCGGGGAGGTACCGCTTGGTGAGCACCAGCTGGCTCACCACGCCGGCGTCCTCGATGGTTTCTGCGAGTTCCCGCGCGGCCGGCAGGGTCAGCGCGACGGGCTTCTCCAGCAGCACAGCCTTCCCGGCACGGGCCGCCCGGCGAGCCAGGTCGGCCTGGATGTCGGGGCGCACGGCGAACGCGACCGCCTCGCACATCCCCAGGAGTTCGTCGAAATCGGTCGTCGCGGTGGCACCGTGTTTCCGGGCGAGTTCGGCCGCTGCTTCTGCCCGGCGCGCATACACCGCGGTGAGCGTGGTTTCGGGTCCGGCCGCGAACGTCGGGGCGTGCATGGTGTGTGCCCACGGTCCCGCTCCGACCAGTCCGACGCGGACAGGTTCGCCGATCACGACGCGCCTTCCCTGTCCAGCCGCTCGTCGACCACGGCCGGGGCATACGCGGCGTCGAGCACCATCGCCTGCGCGCCGTGCAGGCCGGCCAGGTCCCCGAGGCCCGTGCTGGTCACCTGAAGGTGCCGCGTCGCCCGGGGCAGCGCCTTCTGGTAGATGACCTCGCGGACGCCGGTGACGAAGTGCGTGTCGGCGAGGTCGCCCGCGATGACCAGCACCTCCGGGTTCACCATGCACACGACCGTGGTCAGCACCTCGCCGACGAGTCGGCCGGCCTCGCGGGCGAGCTCGACGGCCTCCGGCCGTCCGGCGGCGAGGTGCGCGGCCAGCTCGCGGCTCGACCGCGTCGGCACGCCGCGTTCGGTGAGCCGGCGCGCCAGCGCTCCCCCACTCGCCACTGCCGCGAGGCAGCCGCGGGAACCGCACATGCACACGGCGTCGTCGTGCCCGGGCAGCCGGATGTGCCCGATGTCACCGGCCCCGCCGTCGACCCCGCGCAGCAGACCGCCGTTGAAGACGAGCCCCGACCCGATGCCGGCCGAAATCTTGACCAGGACCAGGGGCGACGAGTTCGGGTAGTGCTGGGTGTGCTCCCCCAGAGCCATGATGTTCGCGTCGTTGTCCACCAGGACCGGGACGTCCCAGCGGCCGGCGAGGTGGTCGGCGATGGAGTAGCCGTCCCAGCCCGGCATGATCGGGGGCTGGCGCACGGTGCCGGTCTCGAACTCCACCGGCCCGGGTACGCCGACGCCGATCCCCCGCACATGTCCCTGCGGTCGGCCCGCCTGTTCGAGCAGCGCGCGGAACCGGACGTCGAGCGTGTCGAGAACGGGAACCGGGCCGGTCGCCACCTCCAGGTCGATCCGCTCCTGCGCAAGCCGGCGGCCGTCGAGGTCGACGACGGCGAGGCGGGCGTCCGCGGTGTCCAGGTCGGCGACCAGCACGACCCCGTCGTCGGTGAACTCAAGCAGGACCGACGGCCGGCCGCCGGTGGAGTCCTCGGTGCCGTGGGAACGCAGGTAACCGCGGTCGAACAACGGCTTCAGGCGCTGCTGCACGGTCGAGCGCGACAAGCCCGTCTGCTGTTGCAGGTCGGCGCGAGTACGTGCCTTGCCCGTGCGGACCAACCAGAGCAGGTAGCCGGAAGACATCGTCACCGGTGCGACTGTAATGATCTTCTACCCCTTTTCCGCGCCGCTGGTGAGACCTTCGGCGAGCAACCGCTCCGCCGCGAAGAACAGGATCACGATCGGGATCGTGAGCACCACCGAGCCGGCCATCAACACCGTTTTCGGCACCTCGAGGCCCCCGGCCAGCTGGGACAGGCCCAGTGACACCGTCCACTTCGAGCGGTCCTCGACCAGGAACAGCAACGCGAAGAGGAACTCGTTCCACGCGATCATGAAGACGTACAGACCAGTGGCCACGATCGACGGCGCCGCCAGCGGCAGCGTCACCCGCCACATCGTGCCCAGCCGTCCATTGCCGTCGATCGCGGCCGCTTCCTCGATGCTCTCCGGGATGGTGGTGAGGTAGTTGCGGAGCATGTAGATCGACACAGGCAGTGCCTGAGCCACGTACACCACCAAGAGCCCCACCAGAGAGTCGCGCAGGCCCGCCTTGCTGAAGATCACGAACAGCGGGATCGCCAAAAGGATAGACGGAAACAGGTAGACCGCCAAGAACAGGAAGTGCACCTGCTTCCGTCCGGCGAAGCGCAGGCGGCTGGCCGCGTACGCACCCGGCAGCGACAGCGCCAGGGTGACGACGACCGTGCCGAGCGCCACCAGCGCCGAGTTGCCGAGCAGGCTCAGCAACCCGTCGCCCCCGGAGGCCGCCGACTTGAGCACTGTGGAATAGGTGGACACGGTGAAGTCCGAGAGCTTCGGCAGGATGTCGCCCGGGTTCCGCAACAGCGAGTCCTGCGAGCGCACCGAGAGCAAGACCATGTAGTAGAAGGGGAACAACGTCACGATCGCGAGGAACACGATCGTCACCCAGCGGAGAATCCCGAACAGCCGGTTCTCGAAAGTCATCCGGTTCACGAGCGATCCTCCGGAGCGAAGAACTTGAGGTAGACGGCGAGGAACACGACCAGCACCGCCGCGAGCACCAGCGCCTGCGCGGCCGCGCCGCCGATGTCGAACTGCGCGGTGAGGAAGTCGTAGACCCGCACGCTCAGCACGTCCGTGCCCGCACCGCCGCCGGTGAGCAAGTAGACGTCGTCGAACTTGTTGAAGGTCAAGATGAACCGCAGCACCGACAGCAGGGCCAACACCGGGTAGAGCTGCGGCAGCAGGATGTGCCGGAACCGCTGCGTCGGCGTGGCGCCGTCGACGAGCGAGGCCTCCTCCAGCTCGGCCGGTACGGCCTGCAACCGGGCGATGAGGAACAGGAACGTGAAGGGGAAGTAGCGCCAGCCCTCGAACGCGATCACGACCAGCAGGGCCAGCGGTACGTGCAGGTGCCAGCCGAACAGCGAGATCGTCGAGGTCTCCTGGCTGAGGAACGCCACGGGCTTGTCCCAGCCGAAGAAACTCTTGCCCCACGCGTTCACGACCCCGAACTGGGGGCTGAGCATGATCTCCCAGACGAACGTCGCGGCCACCACCGGCGAAACGTAGGGCAGCAGCATCGCGCTGCGCAGGAACGCCCGGCCGCGGAAAGGCTTGCGCAGCGCCAGCGCCGCGACCAGGCCGAGCGCCAGCGACAGCACCGTGCCGCCGATGGTGTAGATCAATGTCGTGACCAGCGAGCTCCACATGTCCGCGGAGCCGAGCACCTTGGCGAAGTTCTGGAACGTGAAGCGGCCGAAGATGCCTTCGCGTTGCAACGTCGCCAGGCGCAGTCGCTGAAACGCCAGCACGATCGTCCACACCACGGGCAGGACCACGACCACCAGCACGATGATCAGGGTCGGGGAGAGCAGGGCCAGCCCGGCCCTGCTCTCCTGCTGCCGCAGGGTGAGCGCTCGCCGCCGCCGTGGGGGCCGGCCGGTCGGCTTCGCGGGGGCGGGCCGGTTCCGGACGGTGTGCGCCGAGGTCATCCGCGTTTCCCTACTTCAGTGATTTCTGGATGTCCTGAACCGCGGCGCTCGCCTGCTTGGCGGCTCCGGCCGGGTCCACGGTGCCGCCGGTCATGGCGCTGACGGCCTTGGGCACGGGCAGTTCGGCCAGCGAAGCGCCGGCCAGCCCGCCCTGGCCTTGCGTGATGCCCCACTGCTGGAAGCTGTCCAGGCTGCTCTGCAGCTGCTGGATCACCTCTGGTGAGTACACCTCGGACAGCGGCTTCTTGCCGTCGGTCCCGACGGGCAGGCTCGCCCACGCCTTGGTGAACTTGCCGGGTTCGGCGGCCGTGCCGGTGCGCGCAGGGATCTTGCCCTGCGGCGCGAGCCCGAGCCAGCCGCCGTACCCCTGGTCCAGCATGTAGCTGACGAACTTCTGCGCGTTGGCGGAGCGGTCTCCCTGGGTGATCACCCAGGAGCCGAGCTCACCGAAGTTCTGCGCGGCCGAGCCGTCGGGACCCTTGATGGCCGTGATGAACCCCGTGTTCTTCGCGAGGAACGAAGGATCGGCCTGACACTGCGGGCAGCTGGGCGCGGCGTCCTTCTGCAGCCCGGCCAGCTGCGGCAGTAGGTAGGACGACCACACGGTCATCGCGGCCTTGCCCGCGAAGTAGGTCGCGCGGGTCGAGTCGACGTTCTGGGCACCGGGCACGGAGTACTGGTGCACCAGGTCGTTGTAGAGCGAGAACGTGTTCACGCACGCCGGGCTGTCCAGCGTCACCTTCCCGGCCTGGTCCACCAGCTGGCAGCCGTTGCCCAGCGCGAAGTCCTCGAACGTCTGCTGCGTGAACGCGTCACCGGGGTCGGTCGCGATCGAGATGCCCGCAACGTCCGGCGAGTTGAGCTTCTGGGCCGCCTGGCGGATCTTGTCGAACGTGTCGGGCGCCGGGAGGCCTGCCTTGGCGAAGAGGTCCTTGCGGTACACGAGCATCTGTGGCCAGCCGTCGGACGGCACCGCGAGCTGCTTGCCGCCGCTGACGTCCATCTGCAACGCGCGAGCGGAGAACGTGCTGGCACCCAGGTTCTTGACCACCGACGCCGCGGCGTCGGTGTCGACGAGGTCGTTCACGGCCATCTCGTTGACACCGGTGAGCGAAAGGCCACCGACGACATCCGGCAGGTTGCCCGCGGCCGCGGCCGAAGTGACCAGCTGGCTGAACTGGTCCTCGTCCAGCCCGACGATCTTCACCTTGACGCCGCTCTGCGCGGTGAACTGATCGGCGATCCGTTGCGCCGCGGCGACCCGGTCTGACTGGTTTTCCATGCTCCAGACGGTGAGCGTGCCGTCGCCACTGTCGTCGGAGCCGGAGCCACAGGCGGCCAGCGCGCCACCGGCCATCACCACGGCCGCCAGTGCGGCGGCCGATCGGGCCGGGACTCTCGTCCACCTTCGTGCTGAAGACATCGGTGCTCCTTTGCGTCGTGCCTGGCGACGATCACAGCACCAGTTAGGCGTTAAAGCAAGACAAGTTATGTAGATTTTTTGGCATAAGTGGGGTAGCTTCTGCCCGGCAGATAGCCATAAATGATCGACAAGGCGGTCGGAGGAGGCCCTGGTGGGCACGGTGGTTCAGTTCGTAGGCCCTCGCCGGGTCGAGGTGGTCGAAACGCAGCAGGAAGAGCTGGGAACCAGGTCGGTGCGCGTGCGCACGCTGTACTCCGGAATCTCGGCCGGCACGGAGCTGACGGCCTACCGCGGCACCAACCCCTACCTCACCCGGGTCTGGGATGAGCAACGCCGGCTGTTCGTCGACGGCGACGCGAGCCAGACCTACCCGGTCGTAGGCTGGGGCTACTCCGAGGTGGGCGAGGTCCTCGAAGTCTCGGCCGACGTCGCCGGACAGCCAGGGGCGCCGGCCGTGGGCGAGGTGGTGTGGGGGATCTGGGGCCACCGCAGCGAAGCGGTCGTGCCGGCGGCGAAGCTCGCCGACCACGTCGTGCCGGCCGGGCTCGACCCGCTCGCCGCGTCGTTCGCGCGCGTCGGCGCGGTGGCGCTCAACGGGGTCCTCGGCGCCGACGTCCACCTCGGCGAGACGGTCGCCGTCTTCGGCCAGGGTGTGATCGGCCTGCTCGCCACGCGCTTGGCGACGCTCAACGGCGGGCGCGTCGTGGCGTGCGACGCCATTCCCGCGCGGCTGGCGATCGCGGAGGAGTTCGGTGCCGTGGAGACGGTGGACGTCACCGCCGCGAGCGCCGCGGAACGGATCCGGGCCGCGACCGGCGGCCACGGCGCCGATGTCGCGATCGAGCTCAGCGGCACCTACCGCGCGCTGCACGAAGCCGTCCGCACGGTCGGCGTCGGCGGGCGCGTGGTCACCGCCGGCTTCTACCAGGGCGACGGCACCGGCCTGCGGCTCGGCGAGGAGTTCCACCACAACCGCGTCGAGATCGTCGCCTCGCAGATCGGCGGCGTGCCGTGGCGGCTGGCCGGCCGGTGGGACCAGGACCGGATGAACCGCACCTTCCTGCGGCTGGCCGCCGACGGCGCGGTCGACCCCGTCCGGCTCGTCACCCACCGCGTAGGGGTCGGCGAGGTCGAGCAGGCCTACGAACTGCTCGACGAACGCCCAGCCGAAGCCCTGCAGGTCGTCCTCGACTACACGGAGAACTGATGCTGAAACTCGCCTGCCAGGAACAGCTGTTGCCCGGCGACACCCTCGAAGAGAAGTGGGAGTTCGCCACCGCGGCCGGCTACGACGCCATCGAGCTGCGAGGCAAGAAGGACTTCGCGCTGCAGCACCGCCTGCCGGAGCTGCACCGCGCGGCCCGCAACGGTGTCGTCATGCGCACCGTGTGCGTCGACATGCTGCACTTCTTCGGCGCCTTCGACCCCGACGTGCGCGCCGACGCGATCAAGCAGATGCGCTCGCAGCTCTCGGTGATCGCCGAGCTGGGCGGGATCGGGGCGATGACCCCGGCGTCCTACGGCATGTTCTCGCGCCGGCTGCCGCCGTTCGAGCCGCCGCGCACCGAGGAGCAGGACCGCGAAGTGCTGCTCGCGGGCCTCACCGAGCTCGGGGAGCACGCGCGGGCCGAAGGCGTGCTGCTCCTGCTCGAACCGCTCAACCGCTACGAGGACCACATGGTCAACCGCCTCGAGCAGGCCGCTTCGCTGATCGACGAGGTGGGCCTGGACTCCGTTCGCATCGGCGCGGACACCTACCACATGAACATCGAGGAGGACGACCCCGCGGACTCGCTCGTGCGGTTCGCCTCCTACCTCGGCCACGTGCAGGTCAGCGACTCGAACCGGCTCCAGCCCGGCGCCGGGCACCTCGACTGGCCCGCGGTGCTCGGCGCGCTCGCCGCCCTCGGCTACGAGGGCGACCTGGCGCTGGAAAGCCGGCTGCGCGGGGAACCCGCGGACGCGGTGGCCTCCGTGCCACCGTTCCTGCGACGGCTCGCATGACCGACGACCTCGCCCGGCGGGCGCGGCGGATCCTGCTCGCCAACTGGCGCCGTGGGTTCACCGTGCCCGCTCAGGGGTTGTACCCGCACCAGTGGAGCTGGGACTCGGCGTTCATCGCGCTGGGGCTGCGGCACCTGTCGGCGGTGCGCGCTCAGCGGGAGCTCGAGTCGCTCTTCGGCGCGCAGTGGCCCGACGGGCGGGTCCCGCAGATCGTCTTCAACCCGGCAGTGCCCGCGAACGCGTACTTCCCCGGCCCCGATTTCTGGGGCCCGGGCGCCCGGCTCGCGTCGACCGGGCTGGTCACCTCGGGGCTCGTGCAGCCCCCGCTCCACGCGCTCGCCGCGTGGGAGGTACATCGGGCGGACCCGGTCACCTCGCGCCGCCGCGGGTTCCTGCGCCGCCTCTACCCGAAGCTGCAGCGCTGGCACGACTACCTGTTCGACCGCCGGGACCTCGCCGGCGACGGGCTCGTGTGCGTGATCCACCCGTGGGAGTCCGGTTTGGACAACAGCCCGGCGTGGGACGAACCGCTCGGCCGGGTCGCTCCCGTCGCTCCGGCGACGTTCGTCCGGCGGGACCTGGGGCACGCGGGGGCGGGCGAGCGTCCGACCGACCTCGACTACGGCCGGTACGTGCGGCTAGCCGCCGACTACCGCGACGCCGGTTTCGTCGACACACTCGGCGGTTCGGCGTTCGCCGTCGAGGACCCGCTGACCAACGCGCTGCTCGCCGTGGGGGAGACCGCGCTTGCCGCGATGGCCGGCGAGCTCGGCACCGACCCCGCACCGCACCGCGAACGAGCGGCTTCGCTCACGAACTCGCTCGTGGCCCGGCTCTACGACCCGGCCGAAGGCACCTTCTTCGCCCGCGACGCGCACACGAAGTCGTTGCTGCGGCAGCGCACGGTCGGCGGCCTCGTGCCGCTGGTCGTGCCCGGCCTCCCGGTCGTGGAGGAACTGCTGAAAACCGCGCGCGGCGAGCACTTCCGCCTCGGTGAGCTCAGCCCGGTGCCCAGCTACGACCTCACCTCCGCCGACTTTGAGCCAGCGCGCTACTGGCGCGGCCCGGCGTGGTTCAACACCGGCTGGCTGATCTGGCACGGCCTGCGCACGCACGGGCACGACCAGCTCGCCGGCCGGCTGGGCGAGGGCATGCTGGACGCGCTCCGGCTCGCCGGGTTCCGCGAGTACGTCGACCCGCTCACCGGCGCCGGGCACGGCAGCGACGACTTCAGCTGGACGGCCGCGGTGGCGATCGACCTGCTCGAGGTGCCGGCGGCGGACGGGCGGACGGCATGACCGCGCACACGCTCGTGCGGGGCACGACGTTCCTGATCACCGGCCCCGCGGCCGTTGTCGCGGCGGGCACCGAAGGCTTGTACGTCGACGACACCCGGCACCTGTCCAGGTGGGAGCTGTCTACCGAGGCTTCGCTGCGGGTGCTGAGCGAAGAGCACGACCGGCACTCGGCGAGCGTGATCCTCACGCCGGCCACGCCGCGCAACGAGGACCCCGCGTACTCCGTGTTCCGCGACCACGCGCTGGGCACCGGCACGCTGGTCGAGGACATCCGCGTCCGCAGCCATCTCGCGGTGCCCAGCGAGGTGACCGTGTCGTTCCGGTTCGCGGCCGACTTCGCAGACCAGTTCGAGCTGCGCGGCACCAGAAAGTACGACCGGCCGGGGAAGTACTCGGCCTCGAACCGGGCGAACGGTGACGTGCTGCTCGCCTACGAACGAGCCGACTATCGCAAGTGGACGATCGTGCGCTCCTCCGCGCCGGCCGCCTGCACCGACGACCGGATCAGCTGGACCCTCACACTGCCGCCGCACGGGGAAACGTCGCTGCGGGTGGAAGTGGTCGCGGGAGAAGGGGACCGGATTCCGGATCCGGGCGCGCGGCCGGCGGTTTTCGCCGACGTGGTGCGGGAAGCGCAAGCTGACCGGCAGGAATTCCTGGGTACCGCGGGTGTCGCGGAGATCGCGTGGCCCGAGCTGCGCACCGCCGTCGCGGCCGGGCTGGCCGATCTCGCGGACCTGCGGGTGCCGGCGCCGGGCCGGCCGGACCTGCGCGTCCCCGGCGCCGGCGTGCCGTGGTTCCTGACGTTGTTCGGGCGCGACAGCCTGATCACTTCCCTCTCGACGCTGCCGTACCGGCCGGAACTGGCGGCCGCCACGTTGCGCGCGCTCGCCGCGGTCCAGGGCACCACGGTCGACCCGGAACGGGTCGAAGAACCGGGCAAGATCGTGCACGAGGTGCGCCGCGGCGAGCTGAGCCGCTTCGGGCAGACGCCGTACGGGCAGTACTACGGCACCGTCGACGCAACGCCGTTGTTCCTCGTGCTGCTCGGCCGGCACCGGGGCGTGGCGGGCGACGGCGTGGCCATCGAGCTGGAGGACGCGGCACGCGCCGCCGTCGGCTGGATGTTCGACCACGGAGGTCTCGACGAGCACGGTTACCTCGTGTACCGCACGGACGGCCCCGGCCTGGTGCACCAATGCTGGAAGGACTCCGCCCGGTCCATCTGCTTCGCCGACGGCGAGCTCGCCGAGGGACCGATCGCGGTGTGCGAGGCCCAGGGCTACGCCTACGAAGCACTCCTGTCGACCGCCGAGATCGCCCGCGAGGTCTGGCAGGACGCACCGTTCGCAGACCGCCTGCTCACCCGCGCCGCCCAGCTGCGCACCGACTTCGCCGACGACTTCTGGCTGCCGGGCGAGGACTTCGTCGCACTGGCCCTCGACGGCCGCCGCCGGAAGGTCGACGCCCTCGCGTCCAACGCCGGGCACGTGCTCTGGTCGGACATCCTGCCGACAGGGCTCGCCCAACAGGTCGGACACCGCCTCGGCGCGCCGGAGTTCTTCTCGGGCTGGGGACTCCGCACACTCGCCGCCGACCAGGTGCCGTACCACCCAGTGTCCTACCACAACGGCAGCGTCTGGCCCCACGACACCGCGATCGCCGTAGCCGGGTTGGCCCGGGCCGGACTCACGGCCGAAGCCACCCGCATCGCCGAAGGCCTGCTGGCCGCTGCGACGCACCAGCCGGGAAACCGCCTGCCCGAAGTGATGACCGGCTACGCGCGCGGCGAAACCCCGCACCCGGTCCCGTACCCACACTCGGCCTCCCCGCAGGCATGGGCCGCTGCGGCCCCGCTGCTAATCGCCACGGCACTGGGCTCGCCCTGAGTGCTGCGTTACCTCGATGCGAGACCAGCAGCAGCGCGGACAGGCGGATCAGCTGGATGAGTGCGGTGTTCTCGGGCTCGGCCGCGGCGGCGAGGCTGCCGGTGGGTCAGCTGTACGTAGACCTAGTCGCCGACTACCGCCGGCGCACGCGATCATCATCCCCGGGCAACATCTTGGAGCCCAGCTTCCACGCGGCGCTCCTCTTGTCGTCCATGATGTCTCAAACGTCGAGGTCGTCGTTCTCCTCCAACCACCTCACACTGCGGTGACCCATGAGCCAGCCGCGAACCTCGCCGGTCACTTCGTTTACAGCGCGGTCGGACCGAGGGGTGGTCGTATGGCACGGCGCCTCTCCTGGTTAGAGCTTGATGGTGTCCGGTGGCGGGCACTTCCCCTGTCCGTCCACCGGAGCAGATTCACTGCTAACGACCACGGTGTTCGCGGCGGAACGAACCTGCACGTCCAGACCGCGCATTGCTCGCGGTCTCCTCGTGCAGGCGGCAGATGAGCGAGTCCAGCACCGGGTCATCGCCCGTGCTGGCGACGACGTCGTTGAGCTCAGCCAACTGGTTGTTCGAGAGTGCGCGGCGGGTGGAGGCGTTGCGGCGCGGTTTGGTGACCCGGCGGGCCGGGTTGCGGTGCCGGTCAAGACGCCCGTCGTTCTCCAAGTGCCTGTACAGGCAACGCACTGCGGCGACGAAGTTCTCCGCCGCGTTGCGCCCGCCGCGGGAGTTCCGGCGAACCAGAGCGGTGCTTCGCACCAGCTCCGACAAGGCCTTGATCTCGCTGGCGGTGATCGTGTCCATGGCCCGATCGCCCCACTCCGCCTCGGCCTTGTTCCAGTACGACCCGTAGGAGGCCGCCGTGCTCCGGGACACCAGGCCGGCCACCACCGGGATCCACTCACGGATCGTCGGCATCGGCCGCTCATCCCCCTCCGTGTCCGCCGCTACGGGCTCTTCCCAGCCAGCGGTGACGAGATCGGCCGGGTCGACGCCGAGGCGCGACAGCAGCAGCCGGGCCGCCTCCAGGTCCTGTCGTGTTGCGGGGTTGGTCATGACGACTCCTCAGCGGTGGCCAGCGCGGCGTGGAAGGTACGGAGCATCATCTGGAGGGCGGCTTCCGGGTGGACGACGAGAACGTCCTGGACGGGGTCGGCGACCAACAACAGGCGACTGCCCGCCAGCGCTCCGCACCCGCGGCGGACTGCGGCCGGGAGCACGACGTAGGGCTTGCGGGGCATCACGAACACTCCGTCCGTGCGCCAGCGGATCACGACGGAGGTCTCGACCAGCGTGATCAGCAACCGGTCCCCCGGGTTCCAGCCGAGGGCCGCGACGGCGCCGCGGTCCTGCAGCCGGCCGCCGCTGTCCATCAGCGCGATCGACAGCCGTGGGCCGTCCACAGCACTGAGGTCGCGCAGGAGCGGGAGGCCCATCGGAACGGGACGTGACGTCTCTGCTCGGGCTGGCATGGTGACCCGGCCCGGCAGTGCGGGGGGCGAGACTAGGCCGGTCATGCGGCACCTCCCCTGCGTCGCGCGCGAAGGGAGGGTGCGATCACGACCCGCCTAGTACTGCAACGGCAGTTAGGTGAGTGGGTAGCCGCGTCGTTTGTAGTGGCTGAGTCGGGCTTGGTGTTGTCGTCGGCGCCGGAAGCGGGACCACGCCCAGACGTGGTCGGCAGCGTTGGTGACACGCAGGATCAGTTTGGTGAGCAGCCGCCGGATCTCCGGTAGCGTGAACCCGATCGTGCCTGGCTCACCGGCACCCGTTCCCCTTTATGGCAATGGATCGGGAGACGGCGAGCCAGGCGTGGGCGAGCATCGCGAGAGTGATGTGGGCTACCAGGCCCGCCAGGACCGGACCTGGTAGTGATCGAGTCCGGCTTCGTTCTTGGCCTGCTGGAAGCATTCCTCGATCCGCCACCGGGTGCCGGCGATCCAGACCAGGTCCAGCAGGCTCGAGCGGCGGGGTCCGTAGCAGACGTAGTAGGCGATCTCGGTCGGATCCGAGAGCGAGCGGCGGGCGAGCAGCCAGTGCCCGCGCCCGGGCGGCCAGCCGATCCGGATCGGGACCCGCGCCCACTCGTACTCACGCGGCCCGTGCGCCCCGGCCCCGACCGACAACCTCCGCCACGACCGGGCAGGCAGGCTAGCGATCAGCTGGTCGGCTCTGGCTTCGCGACCGCCGGTGGTGACCAGGGTGTCGTTGACCTTGGTGGCCAGCACGTGCGCGGCATCGTGAGCTTCCAGCCACAACCGCAGATACTTGACCTGCCCATAGGCCTCATCAGCCGTGATCCACGCGACGGGCACCTTCGCGGCGAACGCCCGCGCCAGCATCGCCATGGCTAGGCGCGGCTTGGTCTCGAACTCGGTCCCCTCCGGGATCCCCGCCCGCCGGCACCGGGCGGGGTCGGCGATCCAGGGCTCGGGCAGATACAGCTCGCGATCGATCAGCGCATGCCCACGCTCGGAGGCATAGGCCAGAAACGTACCGATCTGACAGTTCTCGATCCGCCCCGCCGTCCCGGAATACTGCCGCTGCACCCCCGCCGACCGCACACCCTTCTTCAGGAACCCGGTGTCGTCCACGATCAGCACCCCACCCGGCTCACCCAGATGCTCGACCACGTAGTCCCGCACATCGTCACGAACACCGTCGATGTCCCAGTCCGCCCAGCGCAGCAGCCGCTGCATCCCATCCGGCGACATCTCGCCGGCCTGCTCGGCCAGCGTCCACCCGATCTTCCGCTCCAAGCCCGCGACCAGCCCGGACACATACTCCCGCGCACGATTACGCGGCTCCGACCGCGCGAACCGGCCCCCTATCCGCTCATGCACCCGATCCAGCCGATCCATCACCACATCGACCACCACCACGATGATCTACCACCACACCACCAACTGCCGTTGCAGTACTAGCCCGGTCCGCCGCGAATGTCCGCACGCCGGGCGTGGCGCATGGCTGACCCCACGCCGTTCCTCTCGACCATCACCGGGCCAGCCGCCGGCGACGGGGTCGGTGATCCTTTTCCGGTGGCAGGCTTAGGCCCTGCTCCTTGCTTATTCCAGAGCCGTGCCGATCTCCCCGCCGGATCTGCACGCACGGGGCTTATACCCCTCTGACGCTGCGTACGTAGTTCTTCCGTAGTTCTTCCGAAGCGAACTCCGAAGCCGCCAGCCACTCTGAATGGGTACGAAACACCCGCGCACGAGGAAGGAAAAGCGACGAACACCTTGAGTGAGCTCGGCGCGCTGCACCTGACCCGCCCAGGTACCGCCGCCGGGCCGGACACCTGGGCCGCCTGGCACGAGCGCCGCGCGCTCGTGCTGGACGCCCTGGCCGCCGAAGGCAGCACGCTGGCAGCTGCCTCCGCCGCGGCGGCACACCGCAAGGCAACCGAACTTGGGAAGTAGCCGGCTGAATGCGGACGTACCCATGGGCGGCGGCCCGAGGACCGTGCGTCGCACGGGCGGCGCGCGAGGGCGCTGCCGGTCAAGCAGCGGTCGGCAGCGCCACCTTCACAGTTCTCAGCGACGGTTACCACGGTCGCGGCCGGGCTGATGATCGCGGTGTTGCGCACGATGGACGACTCCCAGATCGACATCGGCCCGATCCACATCGTCGGCGGCACCGACACCTCCTCCGCCCTGTAGGCCAGGTCCGAAGTGGGTGTCCCAGCGCCACCTCATCCTCGCTCTGGGCCACCCGCCGTGCAGCCGACGAGCCACCGCCAGCCTCGGGCGCGATCTGCGCGCCGCGACTGCGGCGCCCTGCCGCGAGACGGACCGTCGCCGGTCGCATCTCCGGCACCCGCGTGGCGTTGCCCGGCTACTGATCCGCAGCGGCCGGGCACCTTTGGGTGCTATCCCGGAGCACCCAACCCGCGAACGTCCGGCCTTCAGGCGCCGAGGCGGCTGTAGAGACGGCTGGCCAGGGAGGCGGCCAGCCGGTTCAACTCACCTGACGGATCCAGCTGCGCGAACTGCCCGAGCAGCTCCGCCGCCGCATAGGCCTCGGCCTCCGACAGCACCGCCACCCACCGCTCCCGCCTCCCCCGCTCCACCAACCCCGTCAGGGCTTCGGCGTACTCGCCCAGGTCGCGCACCCCGAGCAGGCCGTACCGATCGCCCAGCGGATCCTGCGTGACCTCGTCACTCATGCTCGTGTGCCCCCTCGCCCCACCATCCGTCCGACCCGACCCGACCCAGAAAATCTATGGCGGCTGGAGTAGACATTCAACGGCGAGTGTGTGTAATGTTCTCCACGTACGAGAGAGACAACGTCAAGCAGGCGCGGGAGAGAACGTAACTACCCGCGAGGTGAGACAAGACGGTCAGGCAGGACGGAGCCGATCAAGGAACAGGTTCCGGCTGGTGACCGGGAGCAGTACCCGGGACCGGGCGGTGAAGAGGTTCGGCCCAGGTAGTACCGGCCCCGGAGCGGTAGTGCAGGACGCGGGCGGAGCGTGTGAGCCCGTGAAGATCAGCAGTATCAGCAGTGGTTGTTGTTGTGTGTTAGTGCAGTTGCAGGACCGGTCAGGTGCCCGGAGCCGATCAGTGAACGGGGCTCCGGGCAGTGGCCAGCGGCGTCAGTGTGCTGGGACCGATCAGTGGAAGGGTTCCCCGCGATGACGTTCGCAGCAGGTGAAGTAGCAGTACCGAGTAAGTGGAAAACACAGGAAAGAAGGGAACGGGAACATCATTGGATCGCCCGCAGCGGCTGGGTAGCGCCGCGCGGGTGCCGCAGTCCCATCGAGTTCGGAGGTGGTGCTCGGTTACGAATGAGCGATCCCCGCGGGATCCGGCTTTCCGCCGGACGCGGGTGCAGGACGCCGGCGGTCACGTCGGTTGACAATGGTGAAACCCAACCCTTGAGGACCCCGGGTGCCGCATGCGGCACCCGGGGTCCTTCGTGATGTGGAGGTGGAATGATCCCTGACCAAGAAGGACCGGCCACGCCCAGCGGGGCCGACAAGTTCGACGACGAGAACTACCCCGGCTACACCATGGGCCGGGCCGCCGACATGCTCGGCACCACCCAAGGCTTCCTACGCAGCCTCGACGAAGCCGGCCTGATCACCCCGCAACGCTCCGCCGGCGGCCACCGACGCTACTCCCGGCACCAGCTGCGCCTGGCCACCCGCGTACGGGAACTGGTCGATCAGGGCACCGCCATCGACGCCGCCTGCCGCATCATCACCTTGGAAGACCAGCTCCACGAAGCCCAGCGCCTCAACCAGGCCCACGGCCTCAACACCGACGACTGACTCGGCACGCGGCCACCGGCGCCGCGTGCCGACAGTCATCCGCCGCCGCCTCCCCAGGGCGACCCGAACTCGGCCTGCTCGGCCGCGGCGAAAGGCGGGCGCTGCCGGCCTCTGCTTGACCGGCAGCGCCCCCCGCGCGCAGCCGTGCGACGCACGCTTCTCGGACCAAGGCTCGTATTCCATCTCCCCACACCGCCGCTTGGGCGGGTGCCGGAGCTCGGGTTCCCGTCCCAGTGCGGCCTGAGCTCAGGCTTCACCGAGACGACGCCGGCGCCACGTTCGCGCAGTGTGAGCCGCCGGTTCGCGCGTGCGGCGATGTGGTTTCGCAGCCCGCCGGGCTCCGGCGCGCGGTACGCGGCCAGGCCGACTATCCGTTGTGCGACAGCACCTTGCGCGTTGTCATCCGGGTGACGCCGTTCGGCCCCAGGTCGGCGGCATGAACCTCAGGACGTGCCCGCGCTGCGCGGGGCTGGCCACCGACGTGGTGAACGCCGAACCGACGTAGAAACACCCGTCAGGCTGGTGACCTGCACTTTTCTCCCGGCGGCTGCCGGAATGCCCGGTTAGGCTCGTGCCAGATGCCGCCGGGCGCCGGCCGCCCGGCTCACCGGCGAGCCGGGGAGGTCCGATGGCCAAGCGCGCGCCGGGTGACCGGTCAGTGGTGCCCGGCTACGTGCGCGTGTTCACTCCAGTCCGTAGCGGCGCAGCTTCCGGTAGAGCGTCGCGCGGCCGATGCCGAGCAGGGCGGCCGCCCGCACGCGGTTGCCGCTCGCCGTGCGCAGGGCGTCGGAAATGGCCAGGCGCTCGGCTTTTTCCAGCTCCGTCAGGCGAGGGTGGGCGGGTGAAGAACGCAGGCGTCCTGGCAGATGGCGTGCGCTCACGGTCGTCCCGCATGCTTCAGCCTCCGCCCACGCGACCACTGCCTTCAATTCGGTGAGGTTGCCCGGCCAGTCGTGGCGCTGCAGCGTCGAGCGCGCGTCCTGAGTGAAGTGCGCGCCTCCGGCGAATCGCTGCGCGAGTTCGGGGATGTCAGCCGTTCGCTCACGCAATCGGGGAACCACGACCTCGACAGGTGACCAGCCGGTACGCAGCACCTCCGCGGTGGCCGAACCGGTGCCGGTGGTGAATGTCGCGATCACCCGTGCGGAATGGTCTTCGGCAAGAAGGGCGGCGAGCCGGGTGGCTCGGCCGCGCCGCAAGCGCTCGACATGACGCAACAGCACGGCGGGTGCCGCCAACGCGTCGGCGACATCCTCCAGCCAGGCGTCGTCGTCTACTGCGTCGAGGACAGCGGAATCGCCGAGCACCGCGCGCGCGACGTCGGCCTTGCCCACACCTGGCTCGCCCACCAGCAACATCGGCCGGGTGCCCGCCCGCACTACGGAACGCTCGAGCGAGCGCCAGGCCGGCGAGGTCCCCGCCAGCCCCGCGTCAGCGAACAGCGAAAGCTTGGCACTCCGTTGTGCGGTGCGGGGCCGCGGCGGTTCGACGACGACCAGCACACCTCTGCTGTCACCCGGTATTGCGAGTCTGAGCCGGACCTTCACCCCGTCGTCGAGGATCAGTTCGGTGGTGGGCAATGCGCCATCGCGTGCCGCCTCGATCGCGTAGGACTCCAGGGTGTCGATGTCACGAGGCCGCAGGAGGCGGGCGGCGGAGTCGCTGACGAGCCTGGTCCGGCCGTCCAGCACAGCGATCGGATACCGGACAGGCCCGGCTCGCAGGTAGGCCTCGAGCAGGCGGTGCTCGTGCGCCGACGCGGCGTGCACGAGTTCCCGCTCGATCGCGCCGGTCGCCGTGGTCACAACCGCGTGCAGCACCCGCAACGGCGCGTCGAGCCCGCACACTACGGCGACGGCGCCGCTGACCTTCCGCGTGACCGGGTCGGTCACCGGCGCACCCGCGCACACCGTGTTCTGGTACAGCCCGAACAAATGTTCGGGCCCGCCGATCACGCACGGACCGCCCGTGTCCAGGACGTGGCTGATCCCATTGGTCCCGGTGGAGCGTTCCGACAGGTCCGCACCCAATCGGGTGTCGATCCGGGCGAGGTGGGCGCCCACTGCTTCGTCATCGGCCCAACAGCCGACAACACGGGCGTGACGGTCACTGAGCACCAGGGCGGCACCGAGCCCGACGAGGTCGCCGGCGAGCTTGGTCAGAACCGGAGTCGCGGCGCGGACCAGCGGGGTGTCCAGCGAGACAGGCGAGGCGGGCACGTGGTCGCGAGTGACGTCGAGCTCGGCGAAGTACGAACGGCGCCAGGCAGCGGACAACCAAGCCGGCAGGTCTTCCGGTAATCGCCGCTCGGTCAGGAAGAGCTCCCTGGCCTGTCGCAGACGGGCGAGGCCGTCGTGGGTTTCGATCTCGTAGCCCATCCGTTGTCACTCCATTGTGTTCACCGGATTGTGTTCACCGTACCGACCCTCCCGGCGCTCTCATTCTCTTCCACCGGGCCGGCATCGCCACTGTCTCATTGTGAGACAACCACGCGGGGCGGAGCCGTCTCACAGTGAACGCATGACGACGGATTTGGTTGCTCCGAGGGAGAGCGCCCGACCCACATCTCTCACGTCCGCAAATCTCGAAACCGATGTAATCGTGGTCGGAGGCGGTGGCGGCGGTCTGCCGACCGCACTGTTCAGCAAGTGGCTCGGCAACGACGTGATCCTGCTGGAGAAGGCACCGGAGCTCGGCGGCACAGTCAGGAAAGCCGCGTTCTGGTACTGGGTGCCGAACAACGAGCCCATGCGCGCCCTCGGCATCGAAGACCGGTTCGAGGATTTCCTCCGCTACGTCGCCCGCCTCTCCCAGCCGACCAGGTATGACCCGGAAAGCCCGACGGCCGGTCTGACCGAGTGGGAGGTCGGCATGGTGCGCGCCTTCCACGAGAGCGCGAGCCCCGCTGCCGAGCTCCTCGCCGAACGCGGCGCGCTGACCTACCGGCATTGCCCGGACGTGCCGGACTACTGGTCGGAACTGCCGGAGGACAAGGCACCAAAGGGGCGCGTGCTGGTGCCGGCGGACGCGCGGGAATCGATGTCCGACGGCGGTGCGCGCGCGGTCGAGCAGTTGTCCGCCGCCGCCGAGCGAGACGGCGTGCACGTGTACACCGGGCATCGGGTCCAGAGGCTCATCCTCGACGCCGGCCGCGTCACCGGGGTCGAGGCCACTACGGTTTCCGGAGACACCGTTCGGGTCCTCGCACGCAAGGGCGTGGTTTTCGCGACCGGTGGCTTCACCCACGACGACCAGTTGCGCCGCGACCACCTCGGTGTGCCGGCCTATCCGGGGTGCGCGGCGGTGACGAACGAGGGTGACTTCGTGCGCATCGCTTCGCCACTGGGAACGCAGCTTGGCACCATGAACCACGCCTGGATGTGCCCAGTACCGCTGGAGAAGACCGGGCGATCCGACTTGGTCGGCATGTTCTCGGTGGCCGGCGATTCGATGATTCTCGTGAATCGCCACGGCGAGCGCGTGGCCAACGAGAAGCAGCCCTACAACGAAGCCGCGCGGACGTTCTTCCGCTGGGACCCGGCGACCGGCAGCTACCCGAACCTGGTGCTCGTGCAGCTGTGGGACCAACGCAGCCAGGACCACTCCGCTAGCGACGAGTACGGCCGGCTGATCGTCCCGCCCGGAAACGACGACGAGCACGTCATCAAGGGTCAGACGCTCGCCGAGCTCACGGCGAAAATCCGCGAGCGGCTCTCGGCCCTCGCGGCCAAGACGGGCGGCTTCAAACTCGCCGAGGATTTCGAAGAGAACCTGCCGGGGACGATCGACCGGTTCAACGGCTTCGCCGCGAACGGCAAGGACGAGGACTTCGCCCGGGGCGATACCGCGATCCAGCTCGTGTTCAACGGACCGGTGAAGGAAGAACCCGGCCGCACCAACCCGACCATGTGGCCGATCAGCGACACCGGCCCCTACTACGCCGCACTCGTCACCGGCGGCACTCTGGACACCAAGGGCGGCCCGAGGACCGACCCCGACGGACGCGTGCTCGACGACCTCGGCGCGCCGATACCCGGCCTCTACGGTGTCGGCAACTGCGTGGCCTCCGCGTCGGGGCGCGCCTACTGGGCAGGCGGCGCCACCCTTGGCCCCATCATCGCGTTCGCCTACCGCGCCGCCCGCGCTGTCGACCGGGCTGACGTGCGAGCCTGACCCGCCGCCGGCAGCCGGCGGCGGAGTACCAGCATTCCGACCCTGACCGACCCGCTATGTCGTCTTTCCTACCGATTGCCCGCTAACTCGTCACTCGCGGAGGGATCTCCGCGGCCAGAATGCTCTGAACCTTGAAGACGAGCGCCTCGAAGGCCAGCGCGTAACCGTGCCAGCCCGCACCGGCCAGGTACACCGCGGCAGAGGCGGCGAAGATGTCGGTGCGCTCCTTACCGTCGAGGGCGTGCCACTGGGAGATGTGCACGACGGCGAACGGGCGATCGGTGTCCCGGATGGCGTCGAGGAGCGAGTAGGCCACCGGAGTCAGTCCGGCCGGGTTGATCACGATCGCGTCGACCGCGCCGCGGTGGGCATGCACCCAGTCGACGAGCGCGCCCTCGTGGTTCGACTGGTAGTGAACGGCCGTGGCGCCCCACCGCGCCGCGGTCCGGTCGACGTCGGCGGTGATCTCGGCGAGCGTGGTGGTCCCGTACGTCTCCGGACGGCGCTCCCCCAGCAGATTGAGGTTCGGACCGTGGAGGACGGTGGCCGAACCCGGGCAGGTACGGGTCGCGCGCACGGTACTCGGCGACCACTTCCGCCGTCGCGGCTTCGAGATCCAGTCCGGTCGATTCCCTCGCCACGACGTCGGACAGCAGCTCCACGCACTGCTGTCCGGCGCCACCGTGGGAGTCACCGAGGGCGTTGACGCCGGAGGCGATCGCGTTGTTCATGCCGACGCCGCACGTCGCCGTCATCCTGGCGATCTCGATGGAAGGCGCCTGCGGGCCGTGGTCGACCGAGGCGACCATCGCCGCCTCCAGCAGCGCGGCCTCGGCGGTGGTCGGGCTGCTGCCGCGGACCATCAGCCAGATCGTGGACACCAGACCGCGGTGGCCGATCAGCTCCTGCACCGGGATTCCCCGGAGCTCGACCACACCGGGCTCCATCCGGCAGATGCTGTTGGCCCACCAGTCGGCGACATCGTCCACAGTGGCCTGTCGAGGCGTAACTGGCATGTCAGTCCCTTTCGGTCCGGCCGAGCGACACCTGGTCGGGAATCGGCCGCGCCGGCGACGGAATACCGGTGTCCCGCCAGCGCCTTACGAGTTCGGCGGTTTCGTCGTTGTGCTCCCCGAGCCGCGGTGGCGCGGTCGTGGGCCGGAGCGGTTCGCCGTCGACGAGCACGCCGTTGCCGCTGGCGCGCAGGGTTCGCTCGGGATCACCGGGGAACCCGATCTCGGTGAAGAATCCGCGGTGCGCGAGCTGCTCCGACCGCAGCGCCTGGGGCACCGTGAGAATGCGTGCGGCGGGCACGCCGGCAGCCGACAGCTCGGTCTCCCACTCCAGCGCGCTCCGAAGCCGCAGCGCCCGGTTGAGCTCGTCGCTGAGCTCCGGGCGATGACGTTTCCGGTCTTCTCGATCGGCGAACCGCGGATCCGTCACCAGATCGGGCCGCTCCACGAGACCGCGATGTACGACTCGCACAAGTCCGTGCCGACCATCCCGGCCTGGCTCGTGCTCGACTCCCGGACCCTCTCCCGGTATGGGCTCGGCATGATCCGCCCGCACGTGCCCAAGGCCGTCCTCAGGCGGTACACCGAGTCCGGCTACCTGCACACCGCCGGCACCGTCCGGGAACTCGCCGCCACGATCGGCGTCGACCCCGACGGCCTCGAGCGCAGAGTGACTTCCCTGTGCGGAAGTTCGGACGTTCCCGCAAATACTCGAAGTAACGTTCGAGTTCTCGCCGGTCGACCTCACGAGCCAGCATCGACTTGTTCTCGTCGTCGAGGTAGTTCACCAGCATGGCGACGCTCTCGAGGTACGCATCGATCGTGGAGTCAGCGCGGTTCTTGGCCTTCAGATGCGTTCTCCAGTCCCCGACGAGCGCCCTGATGTCCTCCGGAGTCCAGCACCTCGTCCGGTGCCTCAGCGGCGGTCATGAGATCAGTCGTACTCGGATAATCCCTTGGGTTCCAAGCGCTGTTCTAGTTGTTGGCACCTTGCCAAGAGTCTCGCGAAGATCAACTAATGACCACGTTTACGCAGGTGAGAGGCACAATATAGGCTTGAAGAGTGGGCCGGGTCGGGCTCGAACCGACGGCCAAGGGATTATGAGTCCCCTGCTCTAACCAACTGAGCTACCGGCCCCTCGCTGGCACCCAAGTTTGCATTAGCACATGAGCCCCAGTTCGATCCAAAATATCACAGGGCCCCGGGTGGGCCGGTGCAGTACGCCGAACAGGTTGAGGTTGTGCCGTGGAGTGGGACGGGTCGTCTAGGTTGCAAGGACGTCGCCGCCACGACCCCGCTCGGGAGGGTTGAGCAATGGGTGCCGCACGACGTCCGCCGGGGCCGGGGCTGGTTCGGCTGGCGCTGGTGGACGCGGTGGCCGTCGGGATCGCCGTCGGGTTTCTGGCGCGGCACTACCGGGAGGTGCTGCTGGAACACGCCGGGGTGATCAGCCTCGGGGTGCTCGTCGTCGTGGCCGCGGGGGTCCTGGTGCGGCTGGCGACGCGGAGCCTGCGGAAGGCTTCGGGCCGGCTCGACGCGATTCTCCTGGACGAGCTGCCCCCGAGGCCGTCGCCCCGGCCGCGCTGAGGGTGCGGTCGGGACGAACCGGCCCGCTGCGACATCGGAGAGCGCCCGCGGCGTGTCTGCGGCTCCGCGGTCACCGCGGGACGGCGCCGTGATCGCCCCAAGCCATCACCGTCCGTGACCCCCTGGGCCGGCCGCGGCGAGCCCGGCCGCAGCCACCACCCTGACCTGGCGGACTTCCCTTCGTGACGAGCAGAACCGGTACGTCGCCGCTCCACCACGGGGTGTTAGCCGGGCCGACGAAGCTCACCCGAATGCCGACGGGCGTGAAAAAGCCGTGCCGGCGGGAAAATCACGGGACTTGGTGCATGGAAACGACGTCGAGGCCGAGGACGCGGAAGAGGCTCAGCAAGCGGTGCAGGCGTTCCTCGTCGGTGACGTGGCAGTAGATGATCGTTTCCGGTGGGGCGGCGGCGACTTCCAGCTCGCCGAAGTCGACGACGGCGTGGGCGGCGCGGTCGGACAGGCGGCCGGAGACGCGGAAAACGTAGCTGGACTGCGACACCTGAGCCTCCCGTCTGGCCCTTCGAGCGCCCCTCGCCGCCACCGTCGCGCGTGCACGGGTGGGCGTCCTCGCCCGTGCCGGATGAGCTCGTGTTCGGGCGGTGGGCGTGCAACAGTGGGATTCGGCGGGGCTGGAGGGAGAAGCGGGTGTCCCACAAGGAAAAGCCGCGCGTGCCGCGGCGCAAGAGGAGTGTGCCCGAGTTGCCGGACGGGTTCGTGTCCCGGCCGCGGCTGCTGAAAGCTCTCGATCGCGCGGCGCCGGAAGCCGCCACGATGGTGTGTGCGCCCGCGGGATCCGGCAAGACCCTCGTCCTCGCGGAATGGCTGCGCAGCGGCGGACTCGGTTCCGCGGCGTGGCTTTCGCTCGACGCCGCCGACAACGACCAGTACCGGTTCCGCTCCGGACTCCTCGACGCGCTGACCCCCGCGGCGCCCGGCCTGCACGACTTCGACGCGGACAGCCCGAGTTTCCTGGCCGACCTCGTCGACGCCCTCGACACCCTGCCCGCGCCGCTGCGCCTGGTCCTCGACGACGTGCACGAGCTCGTGGCGACGGAACCGTTGCGCGACGTGGAACAGCTGCTTCGCCTGCGCCCGCGCGGGTTGCGGCTCGTGCTGTCGACGCGCTGGGACCCACCGCTCCCGCTGGCCCGGCTGCGGCTCTCCGGCCGGCTCGCCGACCTGCGCTCCGACCACCTTCGATTCCGCCCCGACGAAGCCGCGGCGCTGCTCACCGCCGAAGGCGTCACCATCGGCGCCGAGCAGGTCGACCGGCTCGTCACGCGCACGGAGGGCTGGGCGAGCGGGCTGCGCCTGGCGGCCGAAACCCTCAAGGGCGGCGCGGAGTTCACCGGCGCCGACCCGACGGTGAGCGCCTACCTCGTCGACGAGGTCCTCGCGCCACTGTCCGAAGAGGAGCGTCAGTTCCTGCGCGAGATCAGCGTGTGCGAAAGCGTTTCCGCGTCGCTCGCCACCGCGCTGTCCGGGCGCGCCGACGCGGGCGAAGTGCTGGCGCATCTGGAACACCGCACGGCGATGTTGTTCCGCACCGGCGCCGGCCGCCGGATCTACCGCCTGCACACGCTGCTGCGCGCCCACCTGCTCACCGACCTCATGCTCCGCACGCCCCGCCGGGTGCCCGCGCTGCACCGCCGCGCCGCCGAGTGGCTGCGCGCGCGCCACCAGGCCGGCGACGCCGTGTCCCACGCGCTGGAGGCCGGCGACGCCGCGCTCGTCGCGGACCTGCTGCGCCGCCACGCGCTCGACCTGCTGCTCGCCGGCGAACACGACGTGCTGCGCCGAGCCCGCGCGGCGCTCAGCGACGACGTGGTCGGCGACGACCCGTGGCTCGCCCTCACCGGCGCGCTCGAACACCTCGACGCCGCCCGCCCCGGTGCCGCGCGCGCCCAGGTCACGCTGGCCGAACGCGCGTGGCCCCGCGAGCCGTCGCGCGAGCTGCACGCGTTGCGCGGGCTCGTCGACTCCCGTTTCGCCCACGCCGCGGGCTCTCTCGAAGGCGACATCGACGCCGTCGCCGTGCAGGGTTCCGCGCTCAGCGCCATGACGCTGCTGGAGTCCGGCCAGGCGCTGCTCGCCGCCGGCCGCGCCGTCGAGGCCCGCCGGCCCGTGGAGTCGGCGCTGGCCTTCGCCCGCGCGCACGGCCACGGGCACCTGGAACAGCAGTGCCTCACCGTGCTCGCCGGGATCGCCGCGGCCACGGGCGACTTCCGCGCCATGACCGCCCTCGCCCGCGACGCCGACACGCTCGCGGAAACCCACGGCTGGCGCGACACCGTCGCCGGCGCGAAAACCTCACTCATCCTGGCCTGCGGGGCCCTGCTGCGCGCCGACGCGTCGGCCTGCCTCGCCCAGATCGAGCGCGTCGCGCGCGTGCTCGCCACCACCGACGCCCTCGGTGACAACGGCCTCACGCTGCTGACCGCCACCCTCGAAGGAACCGCGCGCTTCGACGGCGGGCAGCGCTCGGCCGGGCTGCGCCGCATGACCGACGCCCGTCTCGCCGAAGGTCCCGCTCCCCTGCCCGACGGCGTCGTCGCCCTCGCCGCCGTGTGCGAGCACGACGCCGCCACGCGCCTCGGCCGCGGCGAAACCGCCCGTGACGTGCTCACCTGGGCGCGCGAACGGATCCCCGCGGCCGCCGAGATCCTCCTGGTCCGCGCGAGCACGCAGGTCGTGCTCGGCCGCGACGGCCACGCGCGCAACCTGCTGCGCCCGCTGCTCGACGGCGCGGTCGCCCCGGTGCTGCCGTGGACCCCGGTCACGGCCTGGCTGCTCGAAGCCGAAATCGCCCTGCGCTGCGGTGAGGACGTCCGGGCGCGGCGCGCCGTCGCGAAGGCGCTCGGCCCGGCCGAGCGGCTCGGCGTCCTCCGCCCGCTCGTCACCGCGGCCCCGGAGGTGCTCGACCTGGCGCTGCTCGACGTGCCCGGCGGCCACCGCTTCACCACGGACCTCCGCCAAGCGCGCGCGGTCCGCGGAAGGCAGCCTGACGCCGTCGCGCTCACCGAACGTGAGCGGACGGTGCTGCGCCTTCTGCCGACGGTCCGCTCGCTCGACGAGATCGCCGGAGACCTCATGGTGTCGCCCAACACCGTGAAAACGCACGTCCGCGCTTTGTACCGGAAGCTCGGCGTCGGCTCGCGACGGGAGGCCGTGCGTTCGGCCGTCCGACGCGGTCTCGTGGACAGTTAGTTGGGACGTTCGGCCCTTCCTTCGTCACAGCGACGCCTTACGGTCGAAGGCGTGAGTGGAGCCGGCCGGTCGAGGACCAACCGGTGGCGGGTGCCGGGCGCGAAGGTGACAATGCCCTTGCTGCCACCGGATTTCGTGACGCGCCCACGACTGCTCGAGGCGCTCGACGCGGCCGCCGGCAGTCCCGTCACGGCCGTCTGCGCGCCCGCCGGCTTCGGCAAGACCGCGCTGCTGGCCGAGTGGGCCACGACCCGGCCGGTCGCGTGGGTCTCCCTGGACCCCGACGACAACGACCCGCGCCACTTCTGGTCCGCGATCCTCTGCGCGCTCGACAAAACCGTGCCCGCCGACAGCCGGGTCCACACCGTGGCGGCGCCGGAAGGCGACAGCCGCGCGGATTTCCTCGCCGAGCTCGTCGACGCCCTCGACGCGTTGCCCGCCCCGGTCCACCTGGTGCTCGACGATTTCCAGGAGATCGTGGCCGCCGGCCCACTGCACGACATGACCGCGCTCATCCGCACCCCGCCCGCCGGGCTGCGCCTCACGCTCGCGGCGCGCGCCGATCCCCGGCTGCAGCTCGCGCGCCTGCAGGTGCAGGGCGACCTCGCCCGCGTCAGCGCGGACGACCTCCGCTTCACCACCGCCGAGACCGCGCAGCTGCTGCGGGTCACGGGCGTGCGCTGCGGCGAGGACGATGTGCGCCGCCTCGTCGAGCGCACGGCGGGCTGGACCGCCGCCGTGCACTGGGCCGCGGTGTCGCTGCGGACCGGGGCCGACGTCGACGCCTTCCTCACCCAGCTCGACGGCGACGACCGCTCCGTGGCCGGGTTCCTGGCCGACGAGGTGCTCGCCCGCCTGCCGGAAGGCGCGCCCGAGCTGCTGCGCCGCATCAGCGTGTGCGACGCCGTGCCGGCCGCGCTGGCCCGTGAACTGGCCGCGCGAGAAGACGCGGGCGCGGTGCTGGCCGAGCTGGAGCGCCACACGTTCCTCGTCGCGCGCATCGACGACCCCAGCGCCTCCTACCGCGTGCAGCCGTTGCTGCGTTCCTACCTGCGGGCCGACCTCGACCTGCGCTACCCCGGCCTCGCGGGCGAGCTGCACGCCACGGCCGCGCGCTGGTTCGCGAACGAGGAGCGCATCGGCGAAGCGCTCGAACACGCCGTCGCCGGCCTCGACCGCGACGGCATCGTCGAGCTCCTCCACGCCCACGCCATCCCGTGCCTGCTCGCCGGCGACGACGTCGCCGTGCGCGAAACCCTGGCCCACCTGGGTGCCGACCTCGACCCCGGCCTGCGCGCCGCCCGCACGCTCGCCGCCATCCAGAGCGGCGACCCGGCCGAACCGTCCGACGACCCCCTGCTGGCCCGCCATCAGGCGCTGGCCGAGGGCCGCCGTCCGGACGGGCCCGGCCCCGCCGAGCCGGGCACCTGGGCGGACCTCGACCGCGCGTGGTCCTCGCTCTGCCGCGGCGCGTGGCGCGACGCGACCAAACGCCTCCGCGACACCCTCGCCGCCGCACGCGCCGACGGCCAGGACTACCTCGTGCTCCACGGCCTCGCCGCGCTCGCCGTGGCCGACGCGTTCGGCGGAAACCAGGACGCGGCCCGAGCGGCCGGCCAGGAGGCCGTCGAGCTCGCCGTCCGGCACGGCTGGCCGCGGTCGCCGTGGCTGGCCGTCTGCCGGCTCGTGCTCGCGTGCGACCACCTGCTCCGGCTCGACCCGGCGGCTGCCGCCCGCGAAGCGTGCGACGCGGCCATGCCGCTGGGCGCGTTCCTCGGCGGCGCGGCGCAGTTCGACAGCGAGGACCGCCGCGACGGCCTCGAGACCATGCGCCGCGCCCGCCACGACCTCGGCGAGCTCGCCGCCGGCCCGGCCGCGCTCGTCGCCGTGCTGGAGCACCACGCGGCCGTGTTCCTCGGGGAACCCTTGCACGCCAACGAAGTCCTCCTGTGGGCGCGCGACCGTCTCCCCGACACGCGCGAGCTGGACCTGATGCAGGCGTGGACCCACCTCGCCGCCGGCCGGCCCGACGAGGCCGCGGCCGCGGTGCGCACCCGCCGCGCGGCGCTCCTGCCGACCACGCCCGTCGACGTCGAGCTCACCGAAGCCGCGCTCGCCCTGCGCGCCGGGCGGCGCACCGAGGCGCTGCGGACGCTGGAACACGCGCTGGGCCTGGCGGTCGGCGGTGACTTCGTGCGGCCGTTCGCGCTGGCCGACCCGGCCGTGCGGCACCTGCTCGTGGACCACTCGGGCGGCTTCGGCCGGCTCGACGGCTTCGCGGCGTCGGTTCGCGACCGCTTGCGCCGCTTCGACCCGGCGCCCGTGGACGACCGCCTCACCGAGCGCGAGCAGGTCGTGCTGCAGCGGCTGCCGTCGCAACGCTCACTCGACGAGATCGCCGCGGACCTGACGGTGTCCGTCAACACCGTCAAGACCCACGTTCGCGCGATCTACGTGAAGCTCGGCGTGACGAACCGCCGCGACGCCGTGCTCGTCGCCCGCGAGCACGGTCTCGCGTGAGGCTTCATCCGCGACAGATGAGGCCGGACCCGCGCCGGAGTCCGACGCTTTCCGCAAGCCCGCCACGGGCACGGATCCCGCGGACACGAGAGGACTCTCACCATGACCGACACGGGAGCACGAGCGCCGCACACCGAGGCCGGCGGAACCACCGGCCGTCGCCCTGACAGCCAGTCGATACCGAGCGGCTGGACCGGCTGGGTCGCCTTCGCCGCGACCATGATGATGCTGCTGGGCGCCTTCCAGGTGATCGAAGGGCTCGTCGCGCTGCTCAACACCCGCTATTTCGTGGTTGACGAGACGGGGCTCGTCGTCTCGGTCAACTACACCACGTGGGGCTGGGTGCACCTCGCCCTCGGCGCCCTGCTGATCCTCGTCGGCATCGGCGTCTTCATGGGCAACCGGGCAGCGCAGATCACCGGAATCGTCCTCGCGGGCCTGAGCGCGATCGTGAACCTCGCGTTCCTGCCGGCGTACCCGCTGTGGTCGATGCTCATCATCGCCATCGACGTGCTCGTGATCTACGCGCTCGCGGTGCACGGCAAGGAGATGAAGAAGCTCTGACCGGGGCGGTCAGGCCGGCGCGGGCCCCGGTTCTCCGGGGTCCGCGCCGGTGTCGGCGCGGGGTTTCGCCGGTTTCCCGGGTTCCTCGGCCGCGGCTTCGGGAGCCGCTTCGGGAGCCGGCTCGCGGTCGGGGCTCCTGGCGACCATGCGGATGAGTGCGTCGGCCGAGCCCGCCGTCGGGTCGATGTCCACGAACAGCGCCTTGATCAGCAGCGTCGCCGGCACGGCGAGGATCGCGCCCAGCGGGCCGAGCAGCCACGTCCAGAAGACCAGGGAGAGCACGGTCACCAGCGTCGAGAGCCCGACGGAACCGGCCACGAAGCGTGGCTGGATGAGCGACTGCACCACGAAGTTCAGCGCGCAGTAGACCACGATGACGACGATCATCTTCTCCCAGCCGCCGTCGAGCAGGCCCAGCAGCGCCGGCGGGATCACCCCCAGCACGAACCCGACGTTGGGGATGTAGTTGGTGACGAAGGCCAGCAGCCCCCACAGGATCGGCACGGGGATACCGATGATCGCCAGCGCAGCCCCGTCGAGCACCGCCACGATGAAGCCGAAGACGGTGGTCACGAGGATGTAGCTGCGGGTGCCCGCGGCGAAGCGGTGGAACGCGGCGGTGAGCCACGGCCGGTCGGTGTCGATGGCGTCCAGCCGCTTGTCGGCCCAGGTGGCCTCGGTGCTGAGGAACAGCAGCAGCGCCAGCAGGAACACGAGGTTGGTGAGCACACCGCCGATGCCGGAGAGCAGCGAACCGACGAAGTTCGAGAGTTTGCCGAGATCCAGTGAAGACACCATCTCGCGCAGCTGCTGCGGTCCCACGCCGAACTGGGCGAGCTTGTCGGTGACGGACCGCAGCAGGTCGCTGGCCTTCGACGCATAGGTCGGCAGCAACGTCGCGAGCTGCGCCAGTGACACGATCACCACGAACACCAGGCTCACGATCACCAGGTAGACCACCGTGACGAGCACGACCGTCGTGAGCCAGCGCGGCCAGCCCTTGCGCCGCAGCCAGGCCTGCACGGGGCTCGCGGTGACCACGATGACCATCGCCAGGAACACGGGCCCGACGATGAACGCGATCGCCCGCAGGCCGGCCAAGGTGATGACGACCGACGCGGCGCCGACCATGATCACGAGCACCCGCGGCAGAGCGCTCCCCGGCGGGAAGGTCGGCGCGACCGGCCCCGGCTGGGAGCGCTTGCGCTTGGTGGCACCGGTTCGTCCGCGCAGCTTCACGAGACCACCTCACCCTCGTCCGGGTTGGGGGCTGCGGCGGTGCCCCGCGTCGACGGGCGACTCCCCGATGTCACTGCCGGTGTGGCCGGACCTGCGCGGCGGCTCCGGCCGGTGGGTCCCGGGGATACGGTCACCGTCCGCACACGGCTCGCGCTTCACCCGTGCCGGATGAGACCTGGGCCGGCGCGGTGGGAGCGTCGGCGGCGGGGCTCCCGCGGGCGGGTTCGCGGAGCCGCGACGCACGAGGGCGGCCACGGCGGCGAGGTCACCCCCGGCGGATGAGTCCGTCCACAGGGGACAGTCGTGGCCTCAGCCGGCCAGCTCGCCGGACCCGCCGCCGTAGGTGGTCTGGTCGGCGGTACGCCCGGGCCGGGGGCACCGGCCGAGGCACGGGATCTGCGCCCACACCGTCTTGCGCTCGAACTCGGTCTCGGGCAGCACGCCCCACGTCACCGACAGGCGATCGACGAGCAGGAGCCCGCGGCCGCGCGGGCCGGGCAGGCGCGACAGGCCCATGGTCGGCTGCACGAGATTGCGGTCGGCCACCTCGACCCGCACGGTGCACGGGCGCAGGCTGTGCCACAGCTGCAGGTGGCGCGGGCCGTCGCCGTGGTCGTGGGCGTTGGCCAGCAGTTCGGTGGCGACGAGGAGCACGTCGTCGCGGTGCTCGTCACCCAGCGTGGCCAGGTGCTCCGACACCCATCTCCGCATGGTCCGCACCGTCGCCGCCGTGGTGCCGTGCAGCGGCAGCACCCACGTGCCCGGACGGCCGGCACTTCGGGCCCCGGTCAACGCCACCACCTCCCCGATCCGCGGTTAGCGCACTTCCTGTCGACTTACCCGATCGGGTCACGAATGAATCACCGGAGGTGGCCCCGGTCACAGCCGACCAGGGTCCACCCTGGACGCGAAGGTCAGCTCACCGGCACGTTTTCCCTGGCCAGGAGCTTGTCGACCGCCTCCGCGGTGCCCGTTCCGGGGCGGGGGACGAAGGTGAAAAGGCTCTGTCCGCCGGCGCCTTGGGAGGCCAGGTGCTCGACGTAGAAGTTCAGCTCGCCCGCGACGGGGTGGAACATCCGCTTGGTCGAGCGCGGAGTCGCCTCCACGCGGTGGTCGGCCCAGACGCGGCGGAACAGCGGGCTGGTAGCCGACAGCTCGGCCACCAGCCGCCGGGCGCGCAGGTCCCCGGGGTCGCGGCCGACCGCCAGGCGCAGCATGCCGATCATCTCCTCGACGATGCCCTCCCAGTCGTCGTGCAGGGCGCGGGCGGACTCGTCGCACAGCAGCCACCGCACCACCACGCGGTCGCGTGCGGGCATGCCGGGGAAGTCGGCGAACACCAGGCGCGCGATCCGGTTCGCGGCGAGCACCTCGGTGTGGCGGCCGAGCAGGATCGCGGGCACGCGACCCAGCTCGTCGAGCAGGCCGCGCATGCCAGGCCCGACGCAGCGCGCGGGGGTGTCCGGCGGACCGGCGCGGCGCGCGGACAGGCGGCGCAGGTGGGCGCGTTCGGCCTCGTCGAGCCCGAACACGCGGGCCAGCGCGTCGAGCACCTCGTGTGACGCCGTGAGCTGACGGCCCTGCTCCAGGCGCGCGTAGTAGTCGGCACTGAGCCCGGCCAGGGCCGCGACTTCCTCGCGGCGCAGCCCGGGCACGCGGCGCCGCGCCGTCGGCGGCAGGCCGACCTGGGCGACGTCGACGCGGGCGCGCCTGGTCCTCAGGAACTCGCCGAGCTCGGAGCCCCGCATCGGCACCCGTCCTTTCGCCTGGTCACAGCCTACGTCGGCCCGGACGCGGGGCCGTCCGGTGCGGACCGGCCGTACCCGCGGAACTGCCCCGACCGGTCGCTCGTGTGACGCCGATCCTAGGAACGGCAAGTCCCGGCTGAGCCCTCTTTCACCCGCGTGGGTCTGGCTTCATGGGGCCGTGGGCACCCGGAGGGGCCCGTCGAGGAGGGACACCCGAGAGATGAAGTACGACTACGTGGTCGTGGGCGGGGGCACGGCCGGTTCGGTCCTCGCCGCGCGGCTGAGCGAAGACGCGGCGACGACCGTCCTGCTGCTGGAGGCCGGCCCGGCGACCGGACCGGACGTGATGGGCGTGCCGCCCGCGTGGCCGGCGCTGCTGGGCAGCCCGGTCGACTGGAACTTCCACACCACCCCGCAGCCGGGCCTGCACGGCGTCGAGCTGCCCTACCCGCGCGGGCGCACGCTCGGCGGGTCGAGCTCGATCAACGCCATGGCGCACCTGCGGGGCCACCGGGCCGGCTACGACGCGTGGGGCGTCGACGGCTGGCGCTACGACGACCTGCTGCCCTACTTCCGCCGCAGCGAGACCGCGCGCCCCGGCAGCGACCCGAAGTACCGCGGCACCGACGGCCCCATGCGGGTCGCGCCGCCGCCCGTGCGGCACCCGCTGGCCCACGCCGCGCTGGCCGCCGTGCGGGAGCGCGGGTTCCCCGAGACGCCCGATCTCAACGGCACCGAGCCGGAAGGCGCGACCTGGCTGGAGATGAACATCGTCGACGGCGCGCGCCAGTCGGCCGCCGACGCCTACCTGCGCCACGTGCTGAACCGGCCGAACCTGACCGTGGTGACCGGCGCGCTCGTGACCCGGCTCGTGCTCGCCGGCGGCCACTGCACCGGCGTCGACTACCGCGCCGGCGACGGCACGGCTTCCGCCGAGGCCGAGCGGTCCGTGGTGCTGGCCGCCGGCGCGATCGGCTCGCCGCACCTGCTGATGCTCTCGGGCATCGGCGACCCGGCCGCGCTGGCGCAGGCCGGGGTCACCCCGCGGATCGCGCTGCCGGACGTCGGCCGGAACCTGCAGGACCACCCGCTGACCGGCGTCGTCTACTCGAACGCCCGCGCCCTGCCCGACGGCGCCAACAACCACAGCGACCTCGTCGCCGCCGTGCGCAGCAGCGCCGACCTCGAGGCGCCCGACGTGCAGCTGCTGTTCCTGGACATCCCGTACTTCCGGCCGCCCCTTTCCGGCCCGGCGACCGGGTTCACCATCGGCTTCAGCTACCTGTACCCGCACTCCCGCGGCTCGGTGACGCTGGCGTCGGCCGATCCGGCCGTCGCGCCCGTCGTGGACCCCGCGCTGCTGAGCGACCCCCGCGACCTCGCCGGCATGCTGGCCGGCCTGCGCCTCGCCCGCCACGTCGGCACCGCCGGTGCGCTGGATCCCTGGCGCGACAAGGAAGTCCTGCCCGGGCCGGCTTCGATGAACCCCGCGGCCGAGGAGGACTTCCTGCGCCAGAGCACAGGCAGCTACTTCCACGCCTGCGGTACCTGCGCACTGGGCCCGGTGGTGGACCCGGCGCTGAACGTCCACGGCGTCACCGGCCTCCGCATCGCCGACGCTTCGGTCCCCCCCGCCCTCATCGGCGCGAACACCAACGCGACGGTGCTCGCGGTGGCGGAACGGGCGGCGGACCTGCTGCTGGGCCGGGAAGCCGCTCGGTGACGCCCGGCCCCTTCGCCCGGTGCCTGCCGGCGTCGACGATCACCGGGCGAAGGGGCCGGATGGGCAAGGAGCGGACCGTCGCCCACCGGGCGAGCGACGGCTCGGCGTCACCGGTCCCGCGTGGCCACCAGCTCCCTGAGCCGGTAGTGCTGGATCTTCCCGCTCGGGGTTTTCGGCAGCTCCGTGACGAAGTCGATCGCCCGGGGGTACTTGTACGGCGCGATCGCCTGCTTCACGAACGCCTGCAGCGCGGCGGCGTCCTCGGCCGCGCCCGGTCGCAAGTGGACGAACGCGTGGACGATGGTGCCGCGCGCCGGGTCCGGGGCAGCGACCACGGCGGCCTCCAGCACGTCCGGGTGGGACAGCAGGGCCTGCTCCACCTCGGGGCCGGCGATGTTGTAGCCGGAGGAGACGATCATGTCGTCGTTGCGGGCCTGGTACCAGAAGTAGCCGTCGGCGTCGCGGAGGTACGTGTCGCCGGTGACGTTCCAGCCGTTGTCGACGTAGTTCTTCTGTCGGCTGTCGGCGAGGTAGCGGCAGCCCGTGGGGCCTTTCACCGCGAGGCGGCCGGGTGTGCCGTCGGGGACGGACCGGCCGGCGTCGTCGAGGACGGTCGCCTCGAAGCCGGGGACCGCGCGGCCCGTGGAGCCCGGACGGATGTCGTCGTCGGCCGCCGACACGAAGATGTGGAGCATCTCCGTGCCGCCGATGCCGTTGATGATCTTGATGCCGGTCGCGGTGTGGAACTCCTCCCACGTGGCCACGGGCAGGTGTTCGCCCGCGGACACACAGCGGCGGAGTTTCGACAGCGCCGCCGCTTTTCCGGAAGACAGCAGGGCCTTGTACGCGGTGGGCGCGGTGAACAGCACCGTGACGTGGTGACGTTCGACGGCGTCGGCGAGCTCGTCCGGCGACGCTTTTTCCAGCAACAGCGTCGAAGCGCCGAAGCGGAGGGGGAACAGGACCAGGCCCCCGAGGCCGAAGGTGAAGCCGATCGGCGGAGTGCCGGTGAAGACGTCGTCGGCGACGGGCTTGAGGACGTGCCGGGCGAAGGTGTCCGTGGTGGCCAGCACGTCGCGGTGGAAGTGCATGGTGGCCTTGGGTTTGCCGGTGGTGCCGGACGTCGGGGCCAGCAGGGCGACGTCGTCGGCCGCGGTGTCCACGGCGGTGAACGCCTCCCGGACCTCGCCCGCCCGGGCCACCAGGTCGCCGGGACCGTCGGCGCCGTAGGTCAGCACCGGCAACGCGACGTCCGCGAGATCGGCGGCGAAGCGGTGGTCGGTGACGATCAGGCGCGGCCGCGTCAGCTCCACGAGGTCGTCGATCTCGCGGGCCCGCAGCAGCGGCATCGTCGTGACGGGCACCGCGCCCGCCTTGAGCACCGCGAACCACGCGGCCACCAGCCACGGGTTGTTCGGCCCGCGCAGCAGCACCCGATTTCCGGGCACCACCCCGAAGTCCCGCACGAGGACGTGGGCGACCTGGTCGCTGCGCCGGTCGAGGTCGGCGTAGCTCCAGGTCTGGGTGTCGGTGAGCAGGCACGGCCGGTCGGGGCCGAAGCGGTCGATGCTCCCGCGCAGCAGCTCGACGGCGCAGTTGAGCCTCGGCGGGTAGGCGAGCTCCGGCAGCGTGAACCGGAACTCGGGCCGGTCCGCCGGCGCGGGGAGGTTGTCGCGGCAGAACGAGTCGATGTGGGCCGATGGGGTGAGCTCCATCTGCGGCCTTCCTGGGAGTCCGTCAGCCGACGGCGGGCGGGACGGGATAAGGGGATTCGGCGTAGCGGCCGGACAGCAACGCGCCGGCGCCGGGCGCGACGGCGGGCAGGCCGAGCGCGCGCATCATCTGGTGGGCGGTGGCGATCGACGCCGAGAGCACGGGTTTGCCGAGTTCGCTCTCGACGATGTCGATCGACGCGAGTGAAGGCATCTGCACACACGCGGACAGCACCACCGCGTCGGCTCCACTGTGGTCGAGGTCGCGCGCCAGCGGCACGAGCTTGCGCGGGTCGTGGGCGGCCACCTCGAGGTTGTCGGGGATCTCCAGCGCCACGTAGTCGGTCACGGCCACGCCCTCGTCGCGGATGTAGTCCACGACCGTCTCGGTCAACGGCTTGAGGTACGGGCAGATCACGGCGATCGACTTCGCCCCCAGCACGTCCAGCGCGTTCACCATGGCCCCCGCGCTCGTGACGACCGGGGCCGGCGCGTCGTTCTCCTCGGTGATCCGGGCGAGCGCCGACTCCGAAGTGCGGTGGTAACCGGGACCGAGGCTCATGATGGCGACGAGACACGCGTACCCGAGCACGTCGACGTGGGCGTCCGAAAGCTCGGCCGCGCACCGCCCGGAGTCGGCGTCCATCGCCGCGAGCTCCTCCTTGCGCACGTGTTTCATCCGCATCCGGCTGGAGTGGAACGTGAACCGCTCCGGCGCGACGGTCTCGCGCGCCCGGAAGATCGCCGGGATCTCGGTCTCCATCGTGACGTTGGAGCTCGGCACGATCTGGCCGATGCGGTAGGTCCGGCCGGTCATCGGGCGTCCACCACGGGGTTGCGCAGCGTGCCGATGTCCTGAATGGACGCTTCCACGACATCACCGGGCGTGAGGAACTGCTGCGGGGTGAAGCTGGCGCCCACCCCCGCCGGGGACCCGGTCGCGATCACGTCACCCGGCTCCAGCGTCATGCCGGAACTGATGTCGGCGATCAGCTCGGCGATGCGGAACAGCATGTACTTCGTGCTCGACTTCTGTTTCACGTCACCGTTCACGCGCAGCGACAGCTCCAGCGCGTACGGGTCGGCCACGTCGTCCGCGGTCCGGATCGCCGGGCCGAACGGCGCGTAGGAGTCCTGGCCCTTGGAGAAGAACCACTGGCCCGACCGCCGCTGGTCGCGCGCGCTGATGTCGTTGACGATGCTGTAGCCGAAGACGTGGTCCATCGCGTTTTCTTTCGAGACGCGCTTCGCCGTTTTCCCGATCACCACGGCGAGCTCGCACTCCCAGTCCAGCTGCGCGGTGAGGTCACCGTCGTGCCGGATCGGCTCCCCCGGCCCGACGACGGCGGTGGCCGGCTTGCTGAACAGCACCGGGCGCTGCGGCAGCTCCTTGTCGGTGTCGAGCGTGCGCGCGGACTCGGCGACGTGCTCGGTGTAGTTGAGCCCGACGCCCACGATCTTGCCCGGCCGCAGGGGCGTGCGCAGGGTCACCGTCTCCAGTGGACTCCGCACGGGTGAGTCCACGAGGGACTCCAGCGCCGCCGTGCCGGCGTGGATCGCATCGAGCATCGACGCCGGGGCGGCGGTTCCGCGGTGGGTCGCCGCGGCCCGGACGTCGATGACGTCGGCGCCGTCCTGGATCCCGAGCCGGTCCTGGCCGTCGGAACCGGCGAACGTGACGAGCAGCATGAAAGGAACTCCGTTCGAAGTGGACAGGGAAGTCAGGCGACGAGCTGGTGGCCGTCGTTGTCCGAATAGGCCTCTTCGCGGAAGAAGCCGAGCGAACGCATCACCGGGAAGTCGTTGAACGAGAACAGGCACGCGTCGTCGGAGCGGCTGGCGTTGGCGTGTTCGTGCCACGCCCACGACGGGACGCAGAAGATGTCGCCCTCGGACCAGTCGATGCGCTTGCCCGCGACGATCGAGGTGCCGCTGCCCTTGGCCGCGGTGTAGATCTTCGACCCGACCTGGCGGTGGGCCAGCGTGGACTCGCCGGCGCGCAGCAGCTGCATGTGCGCGCTCATCGTCGGCATCACCGAACCGCCGGTGAGCGGGTTGCTGTACTCCATGATGATGCCGTCGTAGGGCGAACCGTCGCTCGCCTTCGCCGCGTTGAGGAGCGCTTCGTAGGTCGGTTCCCACGGGTAGGCCAGCAGCGGCGAGTGGTTCTTGTGCCAGGTGTCGCCGAACGGGCGCAGCTGTCCGGCGCCGTAGGTGAGCAGTGAGGAGTTCACGACCCCGTCCTGCTTCTGGTAGATGTCCGGGTGCACCTCGTAGAACGGCGCGTCGAGCGCGTTGACCAGCGGGATGTCGAGCCCGTCCTGCCAGATGACCGGGCCGTCGACGCCTTCGAGGCCCTCGTTGCCGTGCTCGTGCCAGGTCCAGTTCGGCGTGATGGCGAAGTCGCGCGGGCCGACCTTGAGTTTCTGCCCGTCGACGATCGTCCACGCGCCGGTGCCCTCCAGCACGAAGCGCAGCGCGGCGGCCTGGTGCCGGTGCGCGGTCATCGACTCGCCGGGACCCATCACCTGCAGGCCGGTGTACAGCAGGCCGACGGTGGCGGCGATGTCGCGCCGCAGCGGGTTGTAGAGCGCCACCACGCGGCGGCCGGCGTCGTCGCCACTGACGAGGTTGAGCGCTTCGAGCACCAGCGGGCGCAGCTGCTCGTAGCTCCACTTGATCGGTACGGACTGCGGCTGCGGGTACCACGGCTCGATCTTGTTCGCGATCGTCCACAGTGCACCGGCGTCGAGCTGCTCCAGCTTCTCGTAGTACGCCCGCAGATCTTCGTTGTCCGTCACCCGTGCGCGGCCCAGCTGGTCATCGCTGTGTGTGGTCATCGCGCCTTCCCGTCCGTATGTCGTTTTCTTGACGACAGTCATAGTTCAGCTATACCGTTCGTGATGTCAAGGGCGCCAGGAGGAAAACTCATGCCGACATCCCCTTCCGCGGGTTCTCCCCCGCTCGCCGGTCTCGAGACCACGATCGAGCGACGGGTCGAATGGCACGACACCGATGCGTCGGGCCACCAGCACAACTCCGTGGTCCTGCGCTGGGCCGAAGAGGCCGAAGCAGACCTGTTGCGGGGCAAGGACCTCGCGTGGCTGTTCGGCCGCACGCCACGCGTGCGCCACGAGGTGAACTACCGCGGCCGGCTGTGGTTCGGCGACCCGGTGCGCGTCACGTTCCGCGTCGCGCAGCTCGGGCGCACGTCGCTCACGTTCGCCTTCGAGGTCCACGGCCCGAACGGCGTCGCGGCCGACGGATCCGTCGTCGTCGTCCACGCCGAACCCGACGCACCGGCGGCCACGCCGTGGCCCGAAGCGGTGCGGACCGCGCTCACGAAGGAGGTGCCGGCGTGATGCGGATCGCCATCGTGGGCGGCGGGCCCGGCGGGCTCTACTTCGCCGCGCTCGCCAAGCAGCTCGACCCGAGCCGCGAGGTCACCGTCTGGGAACGCAACGCCGCCGACGACACGTTCGGCTTCGGCGTCGTCTTCTCCGACGAGACGCTCGAAGGCATCACCAACGCCGACCCCGCCGTGTTCTCCTCGATGGAGCGGGAGTTCGCCCGGTGGAGCGACATCGACGTGCACTACCGCGGCACCACGCAGACTTCGAGCGGCCACGGCTTCGCCGCCATCGCGCGCAAACGCTTGCTGGAGATCCTCCAGCGCCGCTGCCACGACCTCGGCGTCGACGTCCGGTTCCGCACCGAGGCGCCCGACGTCGAGCGGCTCGCGGCCGAGTACGACCTCGTGATCGCGGCCGACGGCGTGAACTCCGCCATCCGCACACGCTTCGAGCAGGTGTTCCGCCCCTCGCTCGACGTGCGCCGGTGTCACTACATGTGGCTGGCCACCGATCGCGTGCTGGAGGCGTTCACGTTCCTGGTCGAGGAGACCGAGTTCGGCCCGGTCCAGGTGCACGCGTACCCGTTCAGCACGGACCGCAGCACGTTCATCGTGGAGATGAACGACGACACCTGGCGCCGCGCCGGGTTCACCGAAGCCACCTTCGGCCCGGGCGTCAGCGACACGGCGAGCGTCGAACGCTGCCGCGAGCTGCTGCGCGGCTTCCTCGGCGACGCGGAACTGCTCACGAACAACTCGAAGTGGCTGCGCTTCACCACCGTGCGCAACAAAACGTGGCGCCACGGCAACGTCGTGCTGCTCGGCGACGCCGCCCACACCGCGCACTTCTCCATCGGCTCGGGCACCAAGCTGGCCATGGAGGACGCGCTGGCGCTCGCCGCCGCGCTGGAGACCGGCGATCTCGCCGCGGCGCTGGAGCACTACGAGACCGAACGCCGGCCCGTCGTCGAGTCCACGCAGCGCGCGGCGCAGGCGAGCCTGGAGTGGTTCGAGACGGTCGACCACGTGGTGGGCCAGGAGCCGCCGCAGTTCGCGTTCAACCTGCTCACGCGCAGCCGCCGCGTCACCTACGACAACCTGCGCCTGCGCGATGCCGCCTACATCCGCTCGGTCGACCGCTGGTTCAGCACCCACACCCCGGGCGGCCGCGACGACGGCACGCCGCCGCTGTTCCAGCCGCTGGTCCTGGCGGGCCGGCACCTGCGCAACCGCATCGTCGCCGCGCCGATCGCGACGTACAGCGCGATCGACGGCGTTCCCGGCGAAGCGGAGCTGCTGCACCTTTCGGGCAAAGCCCTGGGCGGCGCCGGGCTGGTGCTCGCCGGGATGACGGCCGTGACCGCGCACGGGCGCGTGACCCCCGCGTGCCCCGGCCTGTACACCGACGAGCAGGCCACGGCGTGGCGCCGCATCACCAGCGCGGTGCACGCACACAGCGGCGCGCTGATCGGCGTGCAGCTCAGCCACTCCGGGCGCAAGGGCTCCACGACGGTGCCCGACGCGGCTGCGCTGGGCCCGGCGTTGCCCGCCAACGGCTGGCGGACCGTCGCGCCCTCGGCGCTGGCGTACGGTGACCTCCCCGTGCCGCACGAGCTCGCCGAAACCGAGCTCCCGGCGTTGATCGAGGACTTCGCCGCGGCCGCCCGCCGGGCCGACGAAGCGGGCTTCGACGTCCTCGAACTGCAGGCCGGGCACGGGTTCCTGCTCTCGACGTTCCTGTCACCGCTCACGAACCGCCGCACCGACGGCTACGGCGGAAGCCTGGAGAACCGGCTGCGGTTCCCGCTCGCCGTCGTCTCCGCGGTGCGCGCCGTCTGGCCGCACTACAAACCGCTGCTCGTGCGGCTCTCGGCCGTCGACTGGGCCGAGGGCGGCACGACGATCGAGGACAGCGTGCGCATCGCCGCCGCGCTGGCCGAACGAGGGGTGGACGCGATCGACGTGTCCAGCGGCGAGGTCGTCGCGCACGAACAGCCGGAGTACGGCCGCAGCTACCAGACGCCGTTCGCCGAACGCATCCGCGCCGACGTCGGCGTGCCGACCATCGCCGTCGGCGGCATCTCCACCTGCGACGACGCGAACTCGATCGTGCTCGCCGGCCGCGCGGACCTCGTCGGCGTCGGCCGGGCGCAGCTGCACGACCCGTCGTGGGCGCTGCACGCGGCGGCCGAGCTCGGCTACTCCGGGCCCGGCGCGTACTGGCCGCCCATCCAGGCCGGCGGCGAGGCCAAACCACCCAGCGGCGGCCGCGCCCGCCCGTTGCTCACCCTGCGCACGGGCGAACCCTCGCCGGCCCGTTCGCGCTGGACCCCCGTACCCGCAGGAACCCCGAACAGGAGCGTCTGAGCCGTGGAAGACTTCCCCCGTTTCACCGCCGCCGCCGTGCAGGCCGCGCCCGTGTACCTCGACACCGCCGCGACGGTCGCCAAGGCCGTCTCGCTCATCACCGAGGCCGCTTCGCACGGCGCGTCGCTCATCGCGTTCCCCGAGGTCTTCGTGCCCGGCTACCCGTATTGGAACTGGACGATGAACCCGGTGCAGGGCTCGCCGTGGTACGAGCGCCTCTACCGCTGTGCCATCGACATCCCCGGCCCGCACCTCGACGCCCTGCGCGCGGCCGCCGCGGCCACGAAGACCACGGTGGTCATCGGCGTCAACGAGCGCAGCCGCCACAGCCTCGGGCTGATCTACAACAGCGTCGTCACCATCGGCCCCGATGGCTCGGTCCTCAACGTCCACCGCAAGCTCGTGCCGACGTGGGCCGAGAAGCTCACGTGGGGCGGCGGCGACGGCAGCACCGTGCGCGTGCTCGACTCCGCCGTCGGCCCGCTCGGCGCGCTGGCGTGCGGCGAGAACACCAACACGCTCGCGCGGTTCTCCCTGCTGGCGCAAGGGGAACTGGTCCACGTCGCCAGCTACATCTCCCTGCCCGTCGCGCCCGCCGACTACGACATGGCCCAGGCCATCGCCGTCCGCAGCGCCGCCCACGCCTTCGAGGGCAAGCTGTTCTCCGTGGTCGCCTGCTCCACCATCACCGACGAGATGATCGAGATCGCCGCCGGCGACGACCCGGGCATCGCCGAGCTCATGCGCCGCCCGAACAGCGCCCTCTCGGGCATCTTCGGCCCCGACGGCAACCCCGTCGTCGAGCCCCTCATCGACGCCGAAGGCATCGTCTACGCCGAGATCGACCTGGCTCGCTGCATCCAGCCGAAGCAGATGCACGACATCGTCGGCGCCTACAACCGCTTCGACGTCTTCCAGCTCCACCACGACACCACACCACGCCGGCCGGTCGTGTTCGGCGACGGCTTCGGCTCGGCGGGCCCGGTCATCGGCCCCTGGGACCCGGACGAGAGCGCGGCCTGAGCCACCTGGTGAGCCCGCTAGCCTCTGGGCATGCTGTACGACTACTTCGTGGCCGTTGACGACGCCACGGCGGCGCGATTGTTCGTGGACGGCGACACGGCCAAGCGCGCGGGTTACCCGGAGCTCGTCGTCAAGGGTGCGGATCCGGTCTTCGACCTCCTGCCGATCGAGGCGGCCCTGACCGGCCGCACGATCGCCGAGGTCGAGGCGGATCCGCACCACTGCCCGGAGATCAAGCAGGAGGGTGACGAAGAGCCCGAGGTCTTCGTGGTGTCCCTGGCCGACGCCTTCCGCGACTCGCTGGCCACCGCCGGCGACGCGGCACTGCACGACGCGGCCGTCGCCTTCGTCGCCCGGAACGAAGGCGGCGAGGTCGAGCCCATCGTCGCGTTCCTGAAGGAACTCGCCGTCCTGGCCCGGGGCGCGGCGGCCGAGGAACACCGGCTCTACTGCAACATCGTGATCTAGCCGGGGTCAGTTCGCCAGCAGGTGCCGGGTCTGTGGGGGTTCCACCGAGAACCCCGCCACTTCCCGGTACAGCCCGGCGTCCTCACCGGTGATGCGTTCGTGGTGCTGGCGCAGGTGCTCGGCCCAGGTCGCGACCTCGAACACCTCGACGTAGCGGTCGGGCACGCTCAGGTCGCGGTAGGCGCTCCACCGGCGGGCGCCCGTGCGCTGGCGTGAGACGCCCACGCTGGTGAGCAGGGCCAGGAACTCGGCCGAGCTCTCGGCCGGGACGTGGTAGGCGACCTCGACCAGCACCGGTCCCGCCGCGGGGTCGAGGGTTTCCTCCTCGCCGGTGAGCACGGCGATCTCCGGTTCCGGCCAGGGCGCGACGATCGTGCGGTCCAGCTCGCCCGTGCGCGCGTGGATGGGGAGCACGAACAGCGACGCCGCGCCCAGCACCAGCAGCACACCGGAGACGGCGAGCGTCGTCGCGGCGCCCAGGCCGGCGGCGACCAGGCCCCAGATCAGCGCGCCGATGCCCTGGCCGCCCAGGAAGATCATCAGGTACACCGCCAGGGCCCTCGCGCGGACCCAGGCGGGCAGGGCGAGCTGCAGCGTGGTGTTCAAAGTGGACAGACCGGCCAGCCAGCCGGCGCCGCCCAGGACGAGCAGGACCGCGACCACCACCGCGTTCGGCAGCAGCGCCGCGGCGAACACCCCGACCGCGTACGCGATGGTGGCGGCGCCCAGCAGCGTGTTGCGGCCGAACCGCGCGCGCATCGGCCGCATCAGCACGGCGCCGCCCACCGCGCCGAGGCCGAGGGCGCCGAGCAGCACGCCGTAGCCGCCGGAACCGAGACCGAGCCGGTCCGCGGCCACGACCGGCAGCAGCCCCCACAACGCCGACGCGGGCAGCACGAACACCGAAGCACGCACCAGGATCCGGCGGACACCGGGCGCGTACCGCACATACCGGATTCCCGCTCGCAAGGCGGGCACCAGCGGCTCCGCCGGGCCGGCCGACTCGGTGGCCGTGCGCCGCCACATCAGCACCGCGACCAGGATCAGCAGGTCCGACACCGCGTTGATGCCGAACACCACCGCCGGGCCGGTCAGCGCCAGCACGAACCCGGCCAGCGCGGGCCCGATCGCGCGGGCGATGTTGACGTTGAGGCTGCCCAGCGCGGCGGCCGACGGCAGCTCCTCGCGCGGCACCAGCTCGGGCTGGATCGCCTGCCAGGCCGGGCTCATCAGCGCCTGGCACACGCCGAGCAGCAGCGTGATCGTGATCAGCGTCGCCGGAGTCACGAGGTCCTGGCTGCTCAGCACCGCCAGGATGCCCGTGATCACGACCATCACCGCCGTGAGCACCGCGATGATCCGCCGCCGGTCGAGCACGTCGGCCAGCACACCCGCGGGCAACGACACGAACAGCACGGGGAGCAGGCTCGCGGCTTGCACGATCGACGTCAGCGTGGCCGCGTTGGGCTGGTGCACGACCGTCCACTGCGCACCGACCGACTGCATCCAGCTGCCGACGTTCGAGCCCAGCTGCGCGAACCACAGCGCGCGGAACACGTGCCGGCGCAGAGGCGCCCAGGTGGACGACGCGGGGGCGGACGGTACGGCCGACAACGGCGACTCCTCGGGCCGGGCGCGCGGAGGAGTCCGCGTGCGAGCCGCCGTATCGTACGTCGGCCGGACGCCGGGCGGAGACCGCTGCTTCCCGCGCTCGGCGGCCACCAGCGCACGGTCGGCGCGGCCGCTTCATCGAAGCGGCGGACGAGGTCGGCGTGGCCGACTCGGTGGAGCAGATCGGTGTTCATGCCCTCGGTGAGCGTCAGCTCGGTCTCCGCGGGGTCGTCGATGTCCCGGTCGGCCGGTCCGGCAGCACGTCGGGCGGCAGCTCGTCGAACGCGCCGCACACCTGCTCGCGTCCCCGAAACGGCCGTCCACCCGGCGCAGGGCGCGCGCGCGGTCTCAGGCCGGCGAGACCCGGAACACGGGCCAGCCGATCTCCGTGCGCCACGTCCGCGGGTCCGGGTCGTCACGCGGGCCGCACAGGTACGTCTCGTGCACGGGACCGCCCACCGCGAGCGCGTGGGCCACCACCCAGTCGCCGAGCCGGCCGTAGGTGACGTCGATGTCGTCGTGGTCACCGGCGTGCACCGTCACGGCGAGGTCCGTGGCCGCGAGGGTGCGCGGCGCGACGCGACCGACCGTGGGCGCGTCGGGCACCGGCCGGTAGACCAGGGCCGTGCCGCGGCCGGCGGTGAACAGCTCGTTGTCGTACAGCCCGCCCGCAGGTGTGAAGCCCTCGCGCCCGGCGACGGCGGCGTCCAGTTCGGACATCGCCGCGTCGTACCACTCCAGCACGTCGTCGAGGTCCACAGTGGCCTCGATCGCCGCGACCGTCCGCGCGGGCACCGAGCGCAGCTCGACCGCCAGCTCCTCGACGTCGGGCTTGAGCAGCTGCCGCAACGACGTGACCGCGGCGCGGGTGCGGTCCAGCCGGTCCTCCAGCCGCTGCAGGTGCCCGGCGATGAGGTCGGCGCGCGTTCGCGGATCGCTCGTGGCCAGGATGTGTTTCACCTCGGCCAGCGGCACGTCGAGCTCGCGCAGCCGGTGGATCACCTGCGCGTTGGGGATCTGCTCGCGGGCGTAGTAGCGGTAGCCCGTGGCGTCGTCGACCGACGCGGGCGCCAGCAGCCCCGCCTCGTGGTACCGGCGCAGCGTGCGCACGCTCAAGCGCGTGAGCTGGGCGAACTCCCCGATCGTCAGGCCTGGCCGCATCCCGCCACTGTGCACCCTCTCCCGGGGAGAGGGTCAACCCGGGTTTGACTCTCTCCCCGGGAGAGGGCCGACGGTGGTGGGGTCATCCCGATTCGACCCCAGGAGAGCCCCATGACCACCGCACTGCCGCAGGCCGTCACCGACTATCTCGCCGCGCACGAAACCCGCGACGCCGACCGCGCGCTGCCGCACTTCACGCCCGAGGCCACCGTCGCCGACGACGGCCACACCTACCACGGCGCAGCCGAAATCCGCGGCTGGCTCGAGGGCGCCGCGAGCGAGTACACCTACACCAGCACGCTGATCGCCGGCGAGCAGATCGACGAGAACCACGTCGTCGCCACGCACCACCTCGAAGGAAACTTCCCCGGCGGTGCGGTCGATCTGCACTTCCGCTTCACGCTCGACCACGGCCTGATCTCGCGGCTGGTGATCGAACCCTGAACCCGGTGCCGGAAAAACCCCGCGACACCACCGGATCCGCGCGGCTACAGTAATCGTCAAGGTTCGAGTGTGCCCGGTGCGCAGGCAACGGTTACTTCTCTGGTGCTCGCAGGTTCGATTCCTGTACACCGTCGCCGATCTTTCTCGGGCGCACCGAACCGGACCGGAACTCCTTCGGGAGCAACGGTTTCAGGTGTGCCCGGTGCGCAGGTGACGGTTACTTCCGCTTTCAACGGGCAGGTTGCGGGTTCAAATCCCGTCACCCCGACTCGTCGGGGTGTAGCTCAATCCGGCCAGAGCAGCTAAACGTACCGTGGCCGACTTTTTCTCGGGCACACCTGAAACCGTTGCTCCCTTCTCATGACCGAAGCACACAAACAGAGGGGGTCGACCCATGGCCAAGTTCAACATCCTCGGCGCCCTGCGGGCGGCCCGCTCGCCGATCTCCAGCGAGGCCGTCGCGAGCGGGCGCACCCACGAAGGCGGGGCCGGCTACGCGCGCGACGCCCAGAGCGAGCTGTTCCTGCTCGCCGTGACCAACATGGTCGGCGAGCACACCTTCTACGAGAACGCCGAGCAGCGCGACACCCGGTACGCCGAGCTCGTGCGCGCCGCGACGCTGGCCGATCCCGAGTGGACGGTGCGCTTCCTCGCGTGGCTGCGCCGGGACGCGAACCTGCGGACCGCGGCGCTGGTCGGCGCGGCCGAGTTCGCGGCGGCCCGGCGTGAGCCCGGCCTCGACGGGCTGTCGCGCCAGGTCGTGAACAGCGTGCTCCAACGGGCCGACGAGCCCGGTGAACTGCTGGCCTACTGGACCAGCGTCCACGGCCGCACCGTGCCCAAGCCGGTGAAGCGCGGGATCGCCGACGCCGCCCAGCGCCTCTACACCGAAAGCTCCTACCTCAAGTGGGACTCCGACGCGCGCGGGTTCCGGTTCGCCGACGTCCTCGGGCTGACGCACCCCGGCCCGCGTACCGGCCGGCAGGACGCGCTGTTCGAGCACGTCCTCGACGTCCGGTTCCACGCCGACCGCGAGATCCCCGCCGCGCTGGGGACTCTCGGCGCGCACCGGGAGCTGACGGCGTGGCCGGTCGAACGGCGGCGCGAGCTGGTCGAGTCGGCCACGGCAGCCGAGACGCTGCGGCGCGCCGGGATGACGTGGGAGTCGCTCGCCGGGTGGCTCCAGGGACCGCTGACCGCGGCCGCGTGGGAGTCGATGATCCCGTCGATGGGCTACATGGCGCTGCTGCGCAACCTGCGCAACTTCGACCAGGCCGGGGTTTCCGACGAGGTGGCGCAGGCCGTCGCCACGCGGCTCGCCGACCCGGAGCAGGTGGCGCGGTCAGGGCAGCTGCCGATGCGGTTCCTGTCGGCCTACCGGGCGGCACCGTCGCTGCGGTGGGCGTGGGCGCTGGAACAGGCGATCACGCACTCGCTCGCCCACGTCCCGGTGCTGCCCGGCCGCACGCTGATCCTGGTGGACACCTCGTGGTCGATGACTTCGCGGTTCTCCAAGGACGGCACGCTGAAGCGGTGGGACGCGGCCGCGGTGTTCGGGCTCGCGCTCGGGCAGCGGTGCGAGAAGGCCGACGTCGTGTCGTTCTCCGACGACACCCGCGAGTTCCCGCTGCGGCCGCAGGAGTCGCTGCTGAAGTCGGTGGACCGCTGGACCGCCGACGGCTACTTCCTCGGCCACGGCACCGACACGCAGCTGGCCGTCGGGAAGCACGAGCGCGGCCACGACCGCGTCGTGATCCTCACCGACGAGCAGGCCGCACAAGGTGACGTCGGGATGTCCGTGCCCGCGGCCACCCCGCTGTACACGTGGAACCTCGCCGGGTACCGGCGTGGCCACTCGTCCAGCGGTGGCCGCAACCGGCACACGTTCGGCGGCCTGACCGACCAGGCCTTCCGCATGATCCCGCTGCTGGAGGCCGGGCGCGACGCCGGCTGGCCGTTCTGACCGTCGCGATCGGACGGTGGTCCCCGGTGGCCACCGTCCGATCGCGACAGTGCCGGTGGCGCGGGTCCGACCGGTACAGGAAATCGGCCCTCGAGCGGACCGGTCACGCGCGCGGACGCGGACCTAACCTCGCCGTATGATTCTTTCACCCGGCTCACGCAGCACCTACGACAAACTGCTCACGCGCACCCCGCCGTTCGTCCCGGAGGGCGCGCACTTCATGGTCGGCACCGTCTCGATCCCGCCGGGCGACCCGGGCAGTGGGCCGCACCGGCATTCCGGTCCCGTGTTCGGCTACGTGATCGAGGGCGAGATCCTCTTCGAACTCGAAGGCGAGGAGCCGTACCCGATCAAGGCCGGCGAGGCATTCTGGGAGCCCGGCGGCGAGGTCGTGCACTACCAGGCCGGCAACCTGCGTGAGGACATCGAGAGCAAGTTCGTGGTCTGCATGGTCTGCGCGCCCGACGTGCCGATGCTCACGTTCCTCGACGACGACGAGATCCGCGGGCGCGACCACCTGCGGCACCCGAAGGCGCGCCGCTCGGCCTGACCGTCTGCCCGGCCTGTTGTCCTCCCGGCCTGGTGTCTCCGGCTCGGAGGCGGCAGGCCGTTCTCGTCAGCTGCGTCCGTAGGCCTTGCGGGCCAGCCGGGCGGCCGAGGGAGCGTGGCTGTCGGCTTCGGCCCGGATGTCGGCGATCGTCTTGGCCGCCAGCGCTTTGCGCCACTGCAGCTCGGCGTGCTGCATGGCCGAGTCGACGGCGCACTTGCGGCGGAACGCGCTCTGCGGCGCCTCCTGGCCCATCCCGTGCTGCCGGATCTCGGTGCACTGGAACGCGAACTCCCGCCCCTCGATGGCGGCGACCACGTCCATCAGCGTGATGTCCTCGGGCCGGCGGGCGAGCACGAACCCGCCGCGCGCGCCCGGCAGCGAACGCAGCAGCCCCGCGCGCACGAGGGCCTGCAGCTGCTTGTTCAGGTACGCGACGGGAAGCTCGTAGCTGGCCGCGAGGGACGCGGTGGACACCGGTTCGTCGTCGTCGAGCCACGCGAGCGACAGCAGGACGTGGACGGACCACTCGACACCCTGGTTCATCCGCACGGCCGCCACCCTAGACAATCTGGACCCCGGAAGTCAAGGTTCCGGTTGCGGGCACGGGAGCGCACCTGCCACCATCGGAATCCCCTGCAGCGCACAAGGAGCTTTGAAGTGACCGAAGTGGCCGGTGGTGGCCTGACCGACGCGGTGGCGGCGTTCGAAGCACTGCGCCCGCGCCTGTTCGGCCTCGCCTACCGGCTGCTGGGCACGGCCGCCGACGCCGAAGACGTGGTGCAGGACACGTGGATCCGCTGGCAGGGCACGGATCGCGGCGTGGTGCGCAACGCCGAGGCGTTCCTCGTCACCACCGCGAGCCGCCTGGCACTGACCGCGGCGACCTCGGCCCGGGCGCGCCGCGAGCTCTACGTCGGCCCGTGGCTGCCCGAGCCGATCCCCACCGCCGACGGCGCCGACGTCACGGTGGAGCGTGGCGAGGCACTCGAGCTGGCGGTGCTGGTGCTGCTCGAACGGCTGACGCCGCAGGAGCGCGCGGTGTACGTGCTGAAGGAGGCCTTCGACTACCCGTACCGCGACATCGCCGGGTTCCTCGACCTCAGCGAGCAGCACGCGCGGCAGCTGGGCCACCGGGCGCGGGCCCACGTGACCCGCGAACGCGGCGCGCGCGTGAGCGCGGCCGAGCGCGACCGGTTGCTGCGGGCGTTCCTCGCGGCCGCGCAGCGGGGTGATCTCGAAGGCCTGCGGAGCCTGCTGGCCGAGCACGCCGTGGCCTATTCCGACGGCGGCGGCGTCGCGACGGCCGCCCGCAAGCCGGTGTCCGGCCGCGAACGCGTGGCGCAGTACCTGGCGCGGACGGTCGGGATCCACGGACAGCAAGTCGAGACCTCCGTTGTTGCGGCGAACGGGCAGCACGTCGTGCTCGTCACCCGCGCCGGCGAACCGCTCGCGGCGTGCTGGGTGGAGGCGTCGCCGCGGGGCATCGACCAGGTCTGTTTCGTCGTGAACCCGGCGAAGCTCACCCGGCTGGCCGCGGCGGTCGCGGGGTGAGCTCGCTCGGGATCGACCTGCACCTCGAAGCCGGCGGCGAACCGCGGGCCCGCTCGATCGAGTCCGCGCTGCGGGAGGCGGTGACGTCCGGGCGGCTGCCCGCCGGCACGCGCCTGCCGGGTACCCGCAGCTTGGCCGACGACCTCGGCATCGCGCGCGGCACCGTCGTCGAGGCGTACGCGCAGCTGGTGGCCGAGGGCTGGCTGGTGAGCACGACCGGGTCGGGCACGCGCGTCGCCGAAACCCGGCTCCCCCCGGCGAAGCCGGTGCCGGAGGTGGAGCCGCGCCTGCTCGACCTGCGGCCGGGGCGGCCGGACCTGAGCCTGTTCCCGCACACGTTGTGGTCGGCCAGCGTGAAACGCACGCTGGCAGCGGCCGGACCGTCCACTTTGGATTACGGCGACCCGGCGGGCTCACGGCTGCTGCGCGAAGCCGTTGCCACGTATGTGTCACGGACGCGCGGTGTCCGCGCCGAGGCCGAGGCCGTCGTGATCACGACCGGCTTCACCCACGGCCTCGCCTTGCTGGCGCGGGCAATGCGGGAGTCGGGGATGTCGGTGATCGGCACGGAGGACCCCGGCCTCGTCCACCACCGGCGCCTCATCCACGGCGCCGGGCTGGCCACCGCACCGCTTCGGGTGGGTCCTTGTGGCGCGGACCCCGCCGGGCTGGACCCGGACGTCCGCGCGGTGCTGCTCACGCCGGCCCACCAGCACCCGCGTGGCGTCGTGCTGAGCCCCGATCTGCGCACGGCCTTCCTCGACTGGGCCCGCGCCCGCGACGGCTTCGTCATCGAGGACGACTACGACGGCGAGTTCCGCTACGACAAACATCCCGTGGGCGCGCTGCAGGCCCTGGACCCGTCACGCGTGGTCTTCGCGGGCAGCACCAGCAAGTCCCTGGCGCCCGGCCTGCGCCTCGGCTGGCTCGTGCTGCCGCCGCGGCTGCGCCTCCCGGTCCTCGACGCGCTGGCCGCCACCGGCGCGTCCGTCGGCGCCCCGGACCAGCTCGCCCTCGCCGACCTCCTCCAGCGCGGCGACTACGACCGCCACGTCCGCCGCGCCCGCGCCACCTACCAGAAACGGCGCGCCGAGCTGGCCACCCGCCTCGCCACCCTCACCGACGTCCCCCTCGACGGCGTCCCCGCCGGCCTCCACGCCCTGCTCCCCCTGGCCTCCCGGCACGAGGAGAAACGCCTCGTCGACGCCGGCCTCCACTCCGGCGTCCGCCTGCTGGGCCTCCACACCTCCGGCTACTGGCACGGCGCCGACCCCCGCGCCGGCCTGATCCTCGGCTACGCCACCCCACCGCAACACTCGTGGCGCCCGGCGCTGGACACGCTGGCCGAGCTGCTGGAGGGCGCCGAGATCGCCGCTTGGTGACCCCCGTTGGGTTCGGCATTCGGCTTGCCGGCCCACCGCGAGTCTCACCTGCGGCCGTTGCCGCCGGGCCGCGGCCCACGGCGGTGCGCCGCCACGGCCCAGCTTGAAGCCGTCCGGCCACGCGCACGCCGGGCCCTTCCCGCCGATACGCCAAGCCACGCCGACGCGACCTTCTCCGAGCGGAGCCGAACGAACCAGCCCAGACCGTGCGCTGTCCGACGGGCGCTCGCCAGGGCGCAGCACGGCGGCCACGCCGACCGAACGGGCCATGCACTCTTCGCCACGCCGACCGAAACCAGGCAGTGCACCCCTTCTCGACACCGGCCACGCCGACCGCAACAGCCGGAGCACTCTTCGCCACGCCAGCCACCCCGACCGGAACCAGGCAGCGCACCCTTCTCGACTCCACCCAGGCCGACCGGAACGGGCAGCGCGCGCTTCGCCACGCCGCCCACGCCGACCAGAACCGGGCGGCGCACCGTGCTTGACACCGGCCACGCTGACCGGAACGGCCGGGCCACGCCGACCGGAACCGGGCAGCTCACCCCTTTCCGACACCGGCCACGCCGACCGCAACAGCCGGAGCACCTTCCCCACCCCGGAGCCCAGCCGCGCCGGGCCGCACCATTCGCCGCCTCGGCGGTCACCCCAAGGTGAATCCGTCCCACCGCACAGAGGCACAACCACGGCCGCCCCAGAGCGGAGTGCTCCGGAGCGCGCCGAACGCTTCGGCCGAAGTCAGCTCTGCTTGAACCCCTCCCGCCACGAGGGCCGGCTCGGCGTCCAGCCCAGGTCCTTCCGGGCGTGGGTGTTGTCCGCGCCCCGGGCCCACGGTGTGCGCGCGGCGTCGGACCGGGCCGGGGGCGGGGCGCCGACGGAGGCGCAGAACGCCGGGACCCAGTCGTAGCCCGCCGCGGGGTCGTCGTCGCAGATGTTGACCGGGCCGGTGGGCCAGGTGAGGGCGGCGAGGGCGGCCGAGGCGGCGTCGTCGACGTGGAGGAAGCTCGTGACGTCCGCGGTGGCCGCGAGGGTGCCGGCCGCGGCGAGCTGGGCCATGAGGGCGCCGTCGGTGTACCAGGTGCCGGGGCCGTAGAGAGTGCCGTAGCGCAGGACCACCCATTCGGGCAGTTCCGACACCGCCGTCTCCAGGTTGGCGACGCCCGACACCGAGCCGAGCCGGTCGGGGGTGCCGGCCAGGTCGAGGGGCGTCTCCTCCGGCGCGGGCGCGGCGCCGGGCTCGTAGGCCCACGCGATGCTCTGCGCGACGATCCGCCGCACCCCGGCGGCCTCGGCCGCGTCGACGAGGTTGCGCGTGCCGACGGTGCGCAGGCGGGCGTTCGCGGCGCGGTCGCCCGAGCCGAGGTCGGTCAGCTGGTGCATCACGACGTCCGGCGCGGCGGCGCGGACGATCTCGGCCAGCGCGGGCGCGTCGTACACGTCGCCGAGCACGGCCGTCGCGCCGAGCGCGGTGATCCGGTCGGCCGACGCGGCGCCGCGGGCCAGCCCGGTCACCTCGTGGCCGTCGGCGAGCAGCACCGGCACCACCCGGCGCCCGACAACGCCGGACGCACCGGCGAGGAAGATCCGCATCTTTCCCTCTCAACGATCTCGTGTGGACAACCCGGCGCGATCCAGTCAACCCGCGCCCACGCCGGACCGGTAGTCCACTTCGCCCCCACGCCGCTGGACCGGTTCGCGGCACCCGGAGGTGTGGATCACACGCCGGCCTGTCACGTTCGCCGGACCTGCGCAGTCTGCACAGTGATCCACACCCGAGACGAAATGAGGCAAGAACGATGCGAGTGGCTGTCGCCGGCGGGACCGGGCTGATCGGCGCGCTGGTGGTGCGGAAGCTGACCGAGGCCGGGCACGAGCCGGTGGTGCTGGCGCGTTCGCGGGGCGTCGACCTGACGACCGGCACCGGCCTGGCCGGCAAGCTCGACGGCTGCGAAGAGGTCGTCGACGTCACCAACGTCATGTCGGTGCGCAGGAAGCCCGCGGTCGGGTTCTTCGCCGCCGCCACGCGCAACCTCCTCGACGCCGCCGCGACGGCCGGGGCGCGGCACGTGATCGCGCTCTCGATCGTCGGCGTGGACGACGTCGACGTCGGCTACTACTTCGGCAAGCGCAAGCAGGAGGAGCTGGTCCGCACCGGCCCGGTCCCGTGGACGATCCTGCGGGCCACGCAGTTCCACGAGTTCCCGGAGCCCCTTGTGGACGGTGCCCGCGGGCCGTTCGTGGTGGTGCCGCAAGAACTTTCCCAGCCGGTCTCGGCGGACGAGGTCGCCGGCGCCCTGGCCGCGCAGGTCGGGCAGGAGCCGGGCGGCTACGTGCGGCCGCTCGCCGGACCCGAGCAGCTGCAGATGGCCGACATGGCCCGCCGGCTGGTCAAGGCCCGCGGGTCCCGCAAGATCGTGCTGCCGGTGCGCCTGCCGGGCGCGGTCGGCAAGGCCATGACCGGCGGCGCGTTGCTCCCGCGCGAGGACTACGCCCGGGGCGAGCGCACGTTCGCCGAGTACCTGCGCCGCGTCGCGAACCGACTGTCCTGAAAGGACTCCCATGAACACCCTCGCCATCCGGGCCGCCCTGGTGATCCCGTTCCTCGACGAACTGGTCATCGGCGGCTGGAACCAGCTCTTCCCCGAAAGCTTCTACACGACGTTTCCCACGGTGGACCTGAACCCGCCGTTCAGCGAGCACTTCGCCCGCGACTTCGGCGGCGCGACGCTGGCCATCGCGCTGATGCTCGGCATCGCGCTGGTCAAGCCGAAGACGCACTACGTCGTGCCTGCCGCGGCGGCGTTCTCGCTCTTCGCCGTGCCGCACTTCTTCTTCCACCTGTTCGACACGCACCCGCCGGTGATGTGGCAGGCCGTCGTGCTCACCACCGCCAACGCCGTGGTCGCGATCCTCGGCCTGGCCGCGATCCTCTTCGCCGTGCTGCGGGACCGGCGCGCCGCTACTCCGGCTTAACCCGATACGGGTCGAGCGCGTCGGTCGGCCCGGTGCCGACGAACTCGACGGCCGCCCGCCACATCTCGCGCTCGTCCGCCAGCCGCGCGGGCAGCGTGAACCCCATCGCGGTGGCGAGCGGCGCGCGGCCGAGGTCGACCATCGCGCGGACGGCGCCGGCCCACTCGTCCGTGGCCACCACGGCCACCCGGTACCAGACGACCGCCAGCACCGGCAGGCCCACCAGCGCCCCGCCCGTCACCCAGGGCAGCTCCGCCCGGCCCGCGATGAGGTCGACAGCCGCGGCCACCGCGACGAGCACGTGGCCGCAGAGCAGGCTGACGAAGAAGTCGACGTTGGTCCGCCCGTCCTCCACCTGCTTGCGGACGGGTTCGGGCACCACGGCGTTGAGCTCGTGCCAGAGCACCTGCGAATCGAGCCGGTACCGGTGGTGGCCGTACTCCTCGAACCGCCGGATCGCGTTGCCCAGCCGCGTGGCGGCGACCTGCTGGTCGTCGAGCGGGTAGCGGTGCAGGCGCTCGGCGAGCAGGGCGTGCCAGACCGGGCCCTTGCGCAGGTCCCGCTCGAGGCAGGGCCCGAGGACCGGGTGTGCCCGGAACGCCGCCAGCGTCGCCCGGTCCTCCTCCGGCAGCCGGCCTTCCCGGCGGGACAACGTCACCGCGTCGACCCGGTTGCGCAACAGGTGCATCCGCGCGACCTGCCGGCGGCGCCGCCGGCGGAACACCCAGCCCGGCCACGCGAAGTACCCCTCGAGGACGCGGTAGAGCGGCGTCTGCAGCGCCGCCAGCACCAGTCCGAGCACGGCCGTGGCCAGCAACCCCGCGACGGCCGCCCACCCCGCGTCCACGCTCAACGCCCCGACCCGCCTCGGCCCCGGCGCCACGACGAACCCGAACACCACAACGTTGATCAGGCTCGGCAGGATCCACCCGACCAGCAAGGCGCGGGCGCCCCCGAGGGCGCCTTGAAGAATCCCGGTCATGCCTTACCCGCGCCCCCGCAGCCGCCGCAGCAACCGCCGCCACCCGGGCTCGCGCACGTCGCCGAAAGGCCCGGGCACGCTCGACCGCCCACCACTTCCGTCGGCCACGTCGTACACGTCCGGCTCAAGCGGCGGCCCCGGCGGCGCCCCGCTACCCCACGGCTGCGGCGATTGCGGCGGCGCCCACGTCGGCGGCAGCGCGAACGTCGGCCCCGGCGGCGGCGAACTCTCCGGCTCCAACAGCCCGTCGTCTCGCAGCGGCTGCCGCGCAAACGGCGGTTCCGGCGGCGGTCCGCCGTACGTCGGGCCGCTCTCGACGAAGGCGGGCCCGGGCGGAGAACCACCCTGCTGGCTCTGATTCCACGGTTGTGGCCACGGCTCCTCAAGCGGATCCGCCGCGCCGCCCGGCGAAAACGCCGATTCCGACGACGGTCCGCTTTCAGCCGGGGAGTTCTCGAAGAACGCCGGCCCGGGTGGCTGGCCGCCCTGCATTCCGCCGTAATACTGATCCTCCGCTCGAGGACGCGGCTCCTCGGGCGGCCGTTCGCCAACCGACGAAAACGCCGGCCCCGGCGGCTGCCCACCGTAATGTTCCTGGTTCTGCCCGCGAAAGCTCGATTCGTCACGCAGATCGCCGTCGACCGACGAAAACGCCGGCCCTGGCGGCTGCGCGCCGTAAGCGCCACCTTCCGCCCAACGTGACGAATAGGGGTCGGGCGACTCGCCGGGCTGAGTGCCGTAATCGATGTCGCCCGGCCACGACGGCGTGCCCGCCGTACCGGACAGCCCGCCGTAAGGAGGGTCGTCGTCGAGGAAGGGTGGACCCGGTGGCTGGACACCCTGTTGACCGCCTGGCCACGGTGGGCCGTCGGCTCGGACCGGGGTGAGGGGTTCGACGCCGAACTGAAGGCCGCCGACGGAAAGGGATCCCGACGGTGGCGTCGGTGCGTCAGGCGCACCGAATCGCGACGAGTCCTCGCCGGGGGCACTGGGAACGCTGGGATCCGCAGGTTCGTCCTTGTCCGACGTCGTCATCCGCCGCCCCTGTCGTCGCGTGAGCCCGTTCACCATAGTGGGAAAGCGGCTCGAACGAGTGGTTACCGCGAAATCAGGCCGGCCCCAGATCGGACGAGTACCAGTGTTGCGGCCGCATCGAAATCACGATGTGCTCGCCGATGCGGGTTCGCTCGAAGTCCAGGAAGGGCGCGACTTTCTCCGGCGGCAGGTACCGCGACACCATTTCCCGCGTTTGCCCGTCGGAACTGGGTCCGGTACCGGTGACCGGTCCTTCCACCGAGACGTAGCGGACAGTGGGCGAGATTCGTTGCGCCATCAAGGTGAACCGTCCCGTCGCCGCGATCGCGCGGGCTTTGCGCGTGTCCGGCGGCGTGCGGATCCACACCTCGCCACCCGGCGTGTACTGGTACCAGATGGGCACGACGAGGGGCGCGCGGTCGGGGCGTTCGACCACCGACAACGCGCCGACGTGCGGCTCGGCCAGGAACTGTTCGCGCATTTCCACTGTCAGCACCATGACACCGCACGCTACGCGAGGGGTCCGACAAAAACCGGCGCACCACCCGCCACGAGTCCATTGTGGACTCAGGGAAAAAATCCGATCGAGACAACCCTGTAACGCTCTTGAAAGCCACCACGACAGAACTGGGGTAGCCCTTTCGCAACGCCGAGAGGAACGGGGAAAATGACACTCATCAGAACAGACGACCGCGACCTGACGCTCGCTCCGTGACCGCGTCCGGGCAGGACACCGTGCTGGTCGTGGGGGCCGGCCCGGTGGGCCTGACCGCCGCCGCGGAGCTGGTGCGCCAGGGCGCGCGCGTGCGGGTGGTCGAGCAGCTGGCCGAGCCCACCACGCAGTCCCGCGCAGTGGTCGTGCACCCGCGCACGCAGGAGCACCTGGCCGCCATGGGCGTGCTCGCGCCGCTGGAGCGCGAGGCGTCCGCCATGACCGCGCTGGAGCTCTACGCCGGGCGTGACCCCAAGCAGCCCACGGTGCGGCTGGGCACCGAGCACCTCGCCACCCGCTACCGCCGCATCCTCGACCTCGCCCAGCCGCGGACCGAGGCGCTGCTCGCCGAACACGCGGCCAACCTGGGCGTGCGGGTCGAACGCGGTGTGACGCTGGAGAGCCTCGAACAGGACTCGACGGGCGTCACGGCCACCTTCACCTCGGCGGCCGGGCGTGACCGGTCCCGCTACGCCTGGGTCGTCGGCGCCGACGGCGGGCACAGCACCACGCGCACGGCCGTCGGCACGCGGATCGAGGGCGTGTTCGAAGGTCAACATTTCTTGTTCGCCGATGTCGCCGCCGAGTCCGAACGCTCACCCGACACCGTGCGGATGTTCGCGCACCCCGACGGCATCGGCGGCGTGTTCCCGATGCCCGAGGGCCGCACGCGCCTGTTGTTCGAAGTCGAACGCCCGGCGCCCGGCGCGGTCCCGACGATCGCCGAGACACAACAGCTCGTCGACCAGCGCGCGGGCGGCGCGTGGCGGGTGACCGACGCCCACTGGCTCACCTACTTCGAGATCCACCACGGCCAGGTGCCCCGCTACCGCCACGGCCGCGTGCTGCTGGCCGGCGACGCCGCGCACATCCACAGCCCCGCCGGCGGCCAGGGCATGAACACCGGCATCCACGACGCGGTCAACCTCGCGTGGAAGCTCGCGCTGGTCACCACCGGCCGCGCCGATCCCGCGCTGCTCGATTCCTACCACGCCGAACGTCACCGGGTCGGCGCGTCCGTGGTCAAGCAGACCACGCGCATGACCGACGTGATGACGGTCAACGGCCCCGAACGCGGCCTGCGCAACCTCGCGCTGTTCCTGGTCGGGCACCTGCCGCCCGTGCGCGAGGAGCTGATCACCGGCATCGCCGAGGTCGACATCCACTACCGCGGCAGCCCCATCGTCACCGGCCGCGCGACCTCACGACGGCACCCGCACCCCGGCGACCACGCGCCCGACCTGCCCGGCCTGCGCACCGCCGATGGCGCGCCGACCTCACTCGACGAGCTGCTGCGCCGGCCCGGCCACCTGCTCCTCACGAGCGTCCAGGACAACGCGGTGCTCGACGAGTACCGCGCGGCCCTGGCCGGGCTCGGCGCGGTCGTGCCCATCGGCTCCGGAGGCCTCGGTGCGCTCCACGACCCGGACGGCTCGTTCACCGATCGCTACGGCACCGGCGAGAGCGGCTTCGCCGTCATCCGGCCCGACGGTTACCTCGGCCTCATCACGCGTGCGGGAACTCCCGAAAAGCTGTCCGAATACGCACAACTGGTGATGCACGGCTCTCAGGCGTCAGTGGCTGGTGGTAAGTCCCGCACATCCTGAAGCCCGGCGCCCGGCGCGCCGGCGAGCCCGGTGCACGTCGCGGCCAGCAGCCGGGTCAGCGTCGGGACGAAGTCACCGGGGCCGACGATCGACAGCGACGCGTCGGCCCGGTACGCGGCGGCGAGCTCGGACCCGGGATGGGTGACCTGCCACAGCGTGGCGGCGAGGGCGTTGGCCGCGGTGACGACGTCGATCGCCGCCGCGGCGAGGGAAGGCGCCGCGGCCGCGATGGCCGCCGTCAGGACGTCGATCGCCGCGCGGCTGGTCCGCTTGAACTCCACGACGTGGTCGACGTCGACGTCGTGCTCCAGGTGCAGCGGGACGTTGGCGAACAGGTCGCACAGCAACGGATCGGCGGCCAGGCATGCGACGAGCACCTCCGCCAGCTCCCCCGGTGAGACCGTGCGGCCGCGAAGCTCTTCGGCGACCGCGTCCGCCCAGCTCGCCCAGCCGTCCGCCGCGAGCCGCAGCAGCACGTGCTTGTGCGAGGGGAAGTAGCGGCGCATCGCGGAATGGTGCACGCCGACCTGGTCGGCGATCGCCGTCAGCGTGACCGACGCGACGCCCCGCTCCCGCGCGAGCGTGCGGGCCGCGTCCACCAGGGCTTCCGCCCGCTGACGCTTGCTCTCGGGCGAACGCGCGCGCTGGAAGGAAGTCACCGGTCCAGCATAACGCACGCCATGTGCGTTGACAGGACGAGTGCGGCGAGGCTAGCTTTGTAATTAACGCACATGGTGTGCGTAAATATCAGGAGGCTTCCATGAGCAGCAAGGTTCTCCTCGTCACCGGCACCACGTCCGGGATGGGCCGCACGATCGCGCTCGACGCGGCGGCGGCCGGGTACACCGTCGTGGCCACCGGGCGCGACGAGCAGCGCATGACCGAACTCGCGGAGGACGCCAAGGCGCGCGGCGTCGAGCTCGACATCCGGTTCCTCGAGATCACCGATCACCCGGCCGTCTACGCGCTGATCGACGACGTCGCCCGAACCCACGGCCACCTCGACGCCGTGGTCTCCCAGGCCGGCGGCATCTTCGCCCTCGGCACGGCGGAACAGATCACGATGGACGGCTTCCGCTTCGTCCTCGAGACGAACTTCTTCGGCAACCTCGCCGTCATCAAGGCCGCCCTGCCGCACCTGCGCGCGAGCAAGGGCCGGCTGATCGTCACGACCAGCGCCAACGGGCTGGTCGGCGCGCCGTACAACGACGCGTACGCGGCTTCTAAGTTCGCGCTCGAGGGAGCTGTCGAGTCGCTCGCGCCCGTCGTCGCGCGCTACGGCGTGCGGACCACCATCGTGGAGCCCGGGCCGGTGGCCACCGACGTGATGGCCCCGCGGCGCTTCGAAAAGCTGCTGCCCACCGACGTAGTGGAGAACAACCCGTACCCCGAGCCGTGGGACTTCCTGTCCCGCGTCATCGGCAACACCGGCGGCGTGCAGGCGGTCGAGGAGGTCGGCCCGCAGATCCTCGACCTGCTCGGGCGGGAGAACCCGCCGCTGCGGTTCCAGACCGCGCAGTGGGCCCGGGACTTCGTCGCGCCGAAGCTGTCCGCGGACCTGGACGGCCGGAAGGTCTACGAGGCTTCGGAGGCCTACATCGGCCTCGCCGGGCTCACTGAACCAGTGGCGGGGTGAGCGCGCGGCGGTGGCGCGTGGCGAACTGCCACACGAGGAAACCCAGTGCCAGCAACAGGTAACTGTTGCCGATCACGTGCTCCAGCGGTCCCCAGGACAGCTCGCGGAAGTCGTCGTTCGGCAACAGCGAATGCGGCGCGACGATGAAGATCGCGACCACCGCCGCCAGGCCGGCCACCGCGCGGCCGGTCGTGGCGCGGGCGGCCAGGACGATCGTCGCGGGGACGATCCAGACCCAGTGGTGCGACCACGAGATGGGTGAGCACACGAGGACCGCGGCGGCGTTGAGGAGGAAGGCGACCGGTTCGTCCGCCCGGCGCATGGCCGCCGCGGCGAGGAGCAGCGCGGCCAGGGTCCCCGCGGCGACCAGGACGAGCGTGGGCGTCGCGGGGAGGCCGAAGCGGTGGACGGCACCCTGGATGGTCTGGTTGGTGGCGAAGATCGAGCCGCTCATGCCCGACGCGCCGGTCAGCCCGCCGCCGAACCAGTAGGCCGCGGAAGCCTGGGGGGCCACCACAAAACCCACCGCACCCGCGGCGACGAACGTGACGAGCGCGGTGCCGAGCGCGCGGAAGTCCTTCTTCAGCAAGAAAAACAGCAGAAACCCGGCCGGCGTGATCTTCACGGCCGCGGCCAGGCCCACCAGCAACCCGCGCGGCAGACGGGTTTTCGGTCCCAGGCAGTCGATCACGACCAGCGCCATGAGCACGAGGTTGACCTGCCCGAACCACAGCGTCTCCCGCACCGGCTCGAACGCCAGCGACGCCGCCCCGACCACGACCGCGGCCAGCACCGCCGTCCGCCTCCCGGCGCGCGGCCGCACGACGACGTACACCGTCGCGCCGAGGGCGGTCAGCGAAATCGCCAGCATCAGGCCGGCCGCCACCGGCGTCGGCACCGCGGCCGGCACGAGGAACAGGATCGCGGCGAACGGCGGGTAGATGAACGGCAACATCATGCCCGACCGCGTCGGCGGCAGCGGGCCGTAGAGGTCGCGCCCGTGCGCCAGCGCCTGCGCGCCGAGGCGGTAGACCTCCAGATCCACCGGCCACAGCGTGCACACGATCGCGAGCACCCCCGCCACGAACACGACCGCCGCCGCCACGAGCACCACCACCGCCCCCCGGCGCGCGGCCGCCTCCTCGAACAGCTGCTTCACCACTCCGGCCGGCGTCGCGTGCCCCCCAGGGCCTCGGAACGTGATCACCCCGTGATCATCCACGGCGCGTGATCGTTTCACCAAATCGGGGGGCGGTTCGTCACGCTCTGAAGCCGCTGCTGCCCGGCCCGCGCCACCTTGGCCAGCCGGAGGCGGTGGCCGGCCCGGGCCTTGGTCGGCGCCGGAATCCCCGGCGGCTCAGGTGAATCGGCCCTCGGGCCGGTCGCCCCACGACTCGCCGGGCACCCGCACCCCGACAGGCGCCGACCCCGGCTTGCACTGCAGTCTCCGACCCGGTCCTGGAAACCGCCTCCCCGTACATGCTCGGCCCCTCGAGCCGGTCGCCCCACCCCGCACCCCGCCGGGTGCTGGCCCCGGCCGGCACTGCAGTCCCCACTCATTCCCGGAAACCCACCGCCCCGCCGCACAAGCTCGGCCCTCAGTCCCGTGCCATCACCCGAGCCACGGTCGCCCGCCTGCGTGCAATACCGCTCGGCGCGATAGTCCTCCTGCCACTCCAGGAAATCGCTACCTAACCGGGATATCCGCGCGAGCACGATGCCGTTCACTCGGCCCTCTATGGCGGACCAGTCCACGGTTGCGCCCAACGCATTCCGGCCGGGTCGACAGTGCGCACGGCCGCTGGCATCAGCCCCGCCCGGCGCGGGGAGGTAAGGCTTCCACTGCCAGAAAATTGCAGCCCGCACGCGGGCGGCGCGGGCCGGACCACTCCGGATCAGCGGCCGCGGCGTGTGGCGGCCGCCGAGACCATCCCGAGGGCCAGGCCCGCGTAGTACTCCCCCAGCTCCTCGGGCGAGTCCGCCCCGTCGAGGCGGTACCAGCGGACCAGGTCGACGCCCAGCGAGAGGATGGCGCGGACGAGGCGGTGGGCGTCGGCGGGAGGGAAGGGGCCGGGGGCGGGGCCGTGGGTGAGGGCGTCGTGGAAGATCGCGGTGGACTGGTGGCGCAGGCCGACGATGGCGTCGTAGTGCGTGGGGGTCAGGGCGCCCAGTTCGTACTGGCTGACGCGGGCGGCGACGTGGTGGCGGGCGTGCCACGAGACGAAGGCGGCGACGAGGGCGCGCAGGTGCTCGGCGGGGTCCGCGTGGGGCGGGACGCGGTTGAGCGCATCGAGTGAACTTTTGTGCCCGGCGCGGGTGATCTCGAAAAGCACTTCCTCCTTGGAGCTGAAGTGCACGTACAGCGCGGCGGGCGAGAGGCCGGCCGCGGCGGTGATGTCCCGGGTCGTGGTGGCGTGGAAGCCCTGGGCGGCGAAGCAGCGCACGCCGCCGGTGAGCAGGCCGCGCGCGGCTTTGCCGAAGCCGGCGTCCCAGAGGCCGGGCGAGTCGTCCGCCAGGTCGGGGAGCGCGGATCGCTGGGCGCTCATCGGGGGTCCTTTCCGGGTCGGAGGCGCTGGAGGGCTGCCCTTGCTCCGCCCCAAGGGTGTGTGTATCGTCCCACACCACCAGCGATTATGACTATGCGCTTAGTCATTGTCCCAGGTAGACGTTCTGCCGCGATCCGCCGTCGATCGGGAGGAGGACACCGTGGACGTGTCCTGCGCGTTCCCCACCGCCCTGGACTCTCCGGACCACATCGCACTGGCCGAGCGACTCGGCTACCACCGGGCCTTGGTGTACGACACACCCCAGCAAAGCCCCGACGTGTGGATGACCCTCGCCCTCGCCGCCGACCGCACCGAGCGCATCGGCCTCGGCCCGGGTGTGCTCGTGCCCAGCCTGCGCCACCCCATGGTCAACGCCGCCGCCACGGCGACCCTCGCCGCGCTCGCCCCCGGCCGCGTGGCGGTCGCGTTCGGCACCGGGTTCTCCGGCCGCCGCGCGATGGGCTACGGCGCCGTGCGCTGGGCGTTCATGGAATCCTACCTGCGCGCGTACCGCGGCCTGCTGCGCGGCGAAATCGTGGAGTGGGAAGGCGCGCAGATGCGGATGCTGCACCCCGACGGCCACGCCCCGGCGCGGCCCGTCGACGTGCCGATCCTCGTCGGCGCGCTCGGTCCCAAGGGCAACAAGGTCGCCACCGAGCTCGGCGACGGCCTGTTCGCCACGCTGCAGACGCCCGAGTTCATGAAGGACCACCCCTGGGTCGCCTTCCTCGAATGGGGCACCGTGCTCGACGAGGGTGAGCCCACCGATTCCGCCCACGCGCGCTCGGCCGCCGGCCCGGGCTGGGCGCTGTCCTTCCACGGCGCCTACGAGTTCGGCGGTCCCGACGCGGTGCGCACCCTGCCCGGCGGGGCCGAATGGCTCGAGGTGGTGGAGAAAACACCCGAGGAACACCGGCACCTCACCATCCACTCAGGACACTGCGTCGACCTCAACGAAGCCGACGGCGCCGCCTGGCAGGCCGGCGGCAGCGCCACGCTGCGCGAGGTGACGCTGAGCGGAACCCGCGCCGAGGTCCGCCGCAAGATCGACGACTACGCCTCGCGCGGCGTCACCGAGATCGTCTTCCAGCCGTGCGGGTCCGACGTCCGGGGCGAGCTCGAGCGTTTCCTCGACGCCGCCGCCGGCTGACCCGAAACCCACACCGTCCCCAGGGGAATCATGAGCCGCGAAACGACCACCGTCCTAGAAGGACTGTCCTACCTGGAGTGCCCGCGCTGGCACGAGGGCCGCATCTGGTTCTCCGACTTCTACACCTACCGCGTGTGCTCGGCGGCCGAGGACGGCACCGACCTGCGCACGGAAGCCGAGGTCCCGCAGCAGCCGTCGGGCCTCGGCTGGCTGCCCGACGGCCGGCTCCTGGTCGTGTCGATGCGCGACCGCCTGCTGCTGCGCCGCGAACCGGACGGCACGCTCGTGCCCCACGCCGACCTGTCGGGCCACGTCAAGGGCCACCCCAACGACATGGTCGTCGACGCCCGCGGCCGCGCGTTCGTCGGCGAGTTCGGCTTCGACCTGATGGGCGGCGCCCCGCTCGAATCCGCGTCGCTGCTGCGGGCCGACCCGGACGGCACCGTCACCACCGTCGCGCAGGACCTGTGGTTCCCCAACGGAAGCGTGCTCACCGACGACGGCGTGCTCCTGGTCAACGAGACCTTCGGCAACCGCGTCACGGCGTTCGACGTCGCCGGCGACGGGTCCCTGACCAACCGCCGGATCTGGGCGCAGTTCGGCGACGTGCCGACCGGCGAGGACCTCCCGGCCGCGCTCGCGCAGATCGTCGTCGGCGCCGACGGCTGCTGCCTCGACGCCGAGGGCGCGCTCTGGATCGCCGACGCCGTCGGCGCCCGCGTGATCCGCGTGCGCGAGGGCGGCGAGATCACCGACGAGATCCCCACGGGCACCGGCGTGTTCGCCTGCATGCTCGGCGGCACCGACGGCCGCACGCTGTTCATGTGCACCGCGCCGGACTTCGACGAGAACGCCCGGAAGAACGCCCGCGAAGGCCGCCTCGCCGCGGCTCGCGTGGACGTGCCGCACGCCGGTCTTCCTTGATCCGTCACGGTTCCGGCCACGTTCGCCGAGCGCCAGGCACAGCGATGACGTACAACCACAGCGTCATCCGACGGGCGCGGTGAACAGCGGCCGGAAGCTAACTTGATCTTGTGACCAATCCCCACAGCCGACGTCCGTTTCCGAACACCACACGGGCGATCGCGATCAGTTTCGCCGCCCTGGCGGTGGGCGTGGTGACTTCGTGTTCGACTTCCACCACGCCGACCGCCGCCGCTCCCAGCGCACCTCCCCCGCCGGCCTCCGCCGCGACCGGCCGGTCACCGGCACCCGTCGTACCGCTCGCCTCTCAGCCGCCGCCGGCTCTGGTCGTGGACCGTCCCCTGCCCGACCAGCTCGCGATGGGGCTGGTGGTGATCCGCTACCGCGCGGAGAACCTGCGGATCGTGCCCGTGTACGGGCCCGCCGCGCTCGACGTGTCGCCGCGGATCGGCCACATCCACGTGACCGTGGACGACGCGCCGTGGCACTGGGCCGACGCGAGCGGCGAGCCGCTAATCCTCCAGAGCCTGCCGCCGGGGCCGCACAAGGTGTGGATCGGGCTGGCGGACCCGACGCACAAGATCCTCGACAGCAAGACGGTCGCCTTCACCGTCCCACCGCACAGCGGCGGCCACTAGCCGCGGGCCCGGCCGGCGAAGTCCACGATCAGCCGCGCCAGCTCGGCGGGCTGATCCTCCGGCACGAAGGCGCCCGAATCGGCGACCGTGACCAGCCGCGCGTCGGTCAGGACGGCCGCGAGGCGGTCGAAGAGCGAAGCGGGAAAGATCCGGTCGTCGGCCGCGCGGACCAGCAGCACGGGCTTGCCGAACGCGGGCAGGGCCTCGGCGGCGGCCAGGGTGTACCGGGGGTGCACGCCGAGGAGGAAGCGCCGCAGGTCCCGGCGGATCCCAGCACTGTCGTAGGCCGGGCGCAGGTAGGAGTCCAGCACCTCGGCGGGAATCCCGCGCTTGGCCAGCGCGCCGAACGCGGACGGCTGCCGCTGCACGATGGGCAGCCGCAGCAGCCGGCTGCCGGCCCAGGCCGCGCCTGGCAGGCGCATCAGCCGCGGCAGCGCGTCGAACGGCGCGGGGAAAAACTCCTCGAACGCGTCACACGGCGTGAGCACGACGCGGCCGATCCGCTCCGGGTTCTCGGCCATGAGGAGCTGCGTCAGGGCGCCGCCGGTGTCGTTGGCGACCACGGTGACGTCGGTCAGGTCGAGCGCGTCGAGGAACTCCCCGATCAGCCGGGCGACCCCCGGCGGCGTCAGGTCGGCGTCGGCCGCCAGGGGAATCCGGTGCGCGCCGAGCGGCCAGTCCGGGGCGAAGCACCGAAACCCCGCGTCGGCGACGAGCGGAACGACCTTGCGCCACAGGTTCGCGTTGACGAGCAGCCCGTGCACGAACACCACCGCCGGACCGGTGCCACGCTCGGAGTAGGCGACCCGGCCGCCGGGCAGGGCCACGCTCTTGCCGGTGCCGAGCATGCCGGCCTCCTCGGTGCTCGACGGTGCCGAGAGTCCTTTGTGGACGCCGACGCTGCCATCGTCACAGAACACCGCGCGGCCTTCAACCCGCCTACCCCCATTCCAGGGTGGGGCTCAGGCCGGCTCGGGGATCTCGAGGTCCTCGAACGCGGGGATGAACATCACGACGTGGGTTATGCGCTCACCCTGGAACGTCAGCACGTCCCAGCCCGTGACGGGCTCGGCCCGCCCGGGCACGGGCTGGCTCCACCGGTAGAGGACGTAGTCCTGGTTGCGCTCGATCGGGCCCAGGACCGTGAACTCGAGCCCGCCGAAGAGCCGGTGCAGCTCCGTGATGCGCTCGTTCAGCACCTCGCGGCCCCGCAGCACCCGATCCGGCTCGACGACCGTCACGTCGTCGGTGTACACGCGGCCGAGCGCCGCCGCCCGCTCTCGGGCGTCGGCGATCATCCAGGCGTCCAGGTGCCCCTTGACTCGCCTCTCGACGTCATCCATCCGCGCTCTCCTCGTCCGTGGTCCGAGATCCAGAGAAGCACAAATTTAGGGGACATGTCAACCAAATCGCACCCCGCGCCGGCCGGCCGAGGGCGGTAAATAATCATGACGACCGGGCCTTCGGGCCGACGTGCTCCGGATCACGGATCATCGCGAATGTCGCCTGATGGAAGGCTTTTCTCCGCGGGCCGCGTCGGTCTACGATGGACGATTCTCCTGGGGGAGGAGGGTGGGCGAGGGATGTTCCAGATTCCGGTGACCGCGGACATGCGGCGGTGGACGGTCCGGTTGTGCGGAGACGTCGCGGTGTTCGCGTGCACACCGCTGGTCGAGGACCACACGGCGGTGCGTGCGCTGCCCCGGGCCTGGGACGGGCGCGGGCTCGGCCTGCCGGAGCAAGACGTCGCGGGGTTCGCCGCGACGCTGGGCGAGATCATGAAGACGCCGCTGTTCTGGCGGGCCTACCGCGGCACCGGCCGGGGCGCCGAGCAGCTTTGGGCCGAGCCGCACACCGACACCGACGACGGGTTCGTGTACCTGAGCGGGCCGTGCGGCGAGGCGTCCGACGTCGTCGGCTACCGCCCCGTCTACAGCTTCACCATCGCGCTCGCCGATCTGCGCGGCCTGCGGATCCGGCTGGCCGCGTACCTGCGCGACAGCCTCGTGAGCGCCTGAACGTCAGGTCAGCCGGTACACGCGTTCGGCGTTGCCGCCGAGCACCGCGTCGAGCACGTTCGGTGCGAGGCCGAGGTCGGCGACGGCCTTGAGGTTGACTCCCATGGCGGGGGACGCGGGCCAGTCCGTGCCGAAGATCCACCTCGCGGCGATGCGGTCGAGGTCGAACCGGTCGTAGTACTGCGGCAGCTTGCGCGGCGGCAGGCCGGCGATGTCGAGCCAGACGTTCGGCCGGGCCAGCGCCATGAAGCCGGCGACCTCGTAGCTCCAGCCGCGGCCGCCGTGGGCGAGCACGACGGTGAGGTCCGGGAAGTCGCGCAGCACGTCGTCCATCAGCACCGGGTCGCCGCGGCGGCCGCTCGCGCCGGGGAACGAGCTGGGGCCGGTGTGCGTGATCACCGGGATCCCGCGTTGCTCGCATTCGGCGTACGCCGGGTACAGCTCGCGGTCGTTCGGCGCGAAGTTCCCGTGGACCGGGTGGATCTTCAGGGCGACCGCGCCCAGGTCCAGCTGCCGGCGCAGCTCGGCCGCGACCGGGTAGTGCAGGTGCGGGTTGACGTTGGCCACCAGGCGGAACCGCGTCGGGTTGTACTCGAGCACGGGGAGGAGATCCTCGGGCGGCTGCATGCCGGTGACGCGCGGGCTGTGCTCGGTGAACAGCAGCGCGCGGTCCACGCCGCCGGCCGCGAACAGCGCGTCGATCCGCTCCGGGACGATCGCGCCGTCGGGGCCGTACACGGACTCCACCTCGGCTCGGTCCGACGCGGGGCTGAGCCAGGTGTCCCAGGCGAGCTTCAACGTCGGGAGCCGCGCCAGGTGCACGTGTGCGTCGACGATCATCCGCGCGATCCTGCCAGTCGGGTTCCGGGAACGGTCAGCCGGTTCTACCACGGGCCGGGGTCACCCGGCGGGTGACGAAGCTTCCACGGCTTTCGCCGCCACGCGCAGCCAGCGTTCGAGTGCCCGCGGGTCCGCGGGGTCGATCGCGGCGCGCAGCTCCGGCGACGTGGTGGTGCGCACCAGGCCGACTAGCTGGATCGCGTGCAGCCGGTTCATGGGCGTGGCCGGGGCGTCGCCGGCGAGGTGCTCGGTGACGCGGTCCTCCCACTCCGACCACATGCGCAGCAGGCCGGAGCGCAGCGACACCGAGCCGCCGTACGCGTGGTGGTAGTCCTCGAGGCCGCGGGCGGCGCCGGCCTCGTCGTGGATCGCGGTGATGAGCACGTCGGCCACGGCCTGCGCGGCCGAAACCCCCGGCTCGCGCGCGTCGAGGCCCGCCAGCAGCGCGTCGAGCAGGTCGGACTCGGCGAAGACGAGGTCTTCCTTCGAGCGGAAGTAGACGAAGAGCGTCTTGACGGACACGGTCGCCGCGTCGGCGATGTCGGCGACGGTCACGTTGTCGTAGCCGTGCTCGGCGAACAGCCGCGCGGCCGCGTCGAGGATCGCCTGGCGCGTCAGCGCTTTCTTGCGTTCCCGCAGCGGCAGGTCCGCCGGCTCGATGCGCTTCACCATCCCGCCACCGTACGCAAAAGGTGAGCGAGTCACCTTATGCGTGAGACTCACCTCACGAGCAGTGGGCAACTTCAGGTGAGTCACTTACCTTTTAAAGTGAGTTACCGACTGAAGGGAACCTGACCATGCCCACACCAGCAGGTCTGAAGGAGCTCGACATCGTCATCGCCGGCGCCGGTCCGGCCGGTTTGGCCGCCGCGCGCCTGCTGCACCTGAACGGCGTCGGCGTCAAGGTGCTCGAACGCGACGCCGACCGCAGCGCCCGCACGCAGGGCGGTTCGCTCGACCTCGGCGAGGACGGCGGGCTGCGGGTGCTCGCGGCGGCCGGGCTGGCCGGCGCGTTCACGCGCCTCGCCCGGCCACAGGGCCAGCGCACGAGCTACTTCGACACCGACGGGAACCTGCTCCTGGCCACCGACGAGTCCGACGAGGACGAGGTCCGCCCGGAGATCGACCGCCTCCAGCTGCGCTCGCTGCTGCTCGACTCCCTGCCCGCGGGCACGGTCGAGTGGGGCCGCGCCCTCACGTCCGTCGAGCGCCGCGGCGAGCGATGGCGGCTGGCCCTCGCCCAGGGGGAGACGGTCGATGCCGACTTGGTGATCGGCGCCGACGGCATCGGGTCCAGGACCCGCCCGGCCGTGGCGCGTGAGGCACCCGTCTACACCGGGGTCACGTTCATCGCCGGCGAGATCACGCATCCGCGGCCCGGTTCGTACGCGGCCGAGGTCGTGGGCGAGGGTTCCGGCCTGGTTCTGGGCCACGACAAGGCATTCCTGTGCCAGCGCAACGGCGACCGGTCGATCCGCGTGTACTTCGCTCAGCGCCGCGCGGAAGATCCCAGCCGCGCCACCGGCACCACGCTCGCCGACCCGGACTTCATCCGGCGCGAGCTCGACCGCGAGTTCGCGGACTGGGCGCCCAAGATGCGCGGGATCCTCGACGAGGTCGAGGCGAAGTTCGTCTGGTGGCCCCTCTACACCGTGCCCACCGAGCAGCGCTGGGCTGCGCGAAGCGGCCTCACCCTCGTCGGCGACGCGGCACACGTGATGCCCCCGTTCACCGGGCAGGGCGTGAACATGGGCCTGCTCGACGCGCTGGTGCTCGTCACCGCGCTGACCTCGCCGGACCACGTCGACGTCGACTCCGCGATCGCCGCGTACGAAGCGGAAATGCTGCCGCGGATGGCCGACGCGGTCGCCGCCACGCACGCCGCGCAGGACCTGCTGCTTTCGCCCGAGGGTCCGGCAGGCCTGCTCGCGCTGGCCACCAGCGGGCGGGGGCAGCGCTGACATGGGTACGACTCTCGAGTCCCGGACCGCCGTCGTCACCGGCGGTTCGAGCGGCATCGGCCTCGCCACGGCGCGGCTGTTCGCCGACGAGGGTGCCCGCGTGGTGATCACCGGCCGCAACGAGGCCCGGCTGCGGGCCGCGGCCGAGAGCATCGGGCCGCGGGCGTCGTGGATCGCGGCGGACCTCGCGCGCGAAGCCGGCGCACGGTCGTTGGCCGCCCAGCTCGCCGGACTCGGTCTCCGGGTCGACGTGCTGTTCGCGAACGCCGGCGCCGCCAATGCCCCCGAGTTGTTCGAGACCACGGAGGACGGTTTCGACGCCGTGATCGACGCGAACCTCAAGAGCGCGTTCTTCACCGTCACCGCGTGCTTCGACCTCCTGGCCGACGGCGCTTCGGTGATCCTGACGTCGTCGGTCGGCTTTCACCGCGGCACCCTCGGCGACCCGCTCTACACCGCGGCGAAGGCCGGCGTGCGGGCGCTGGGCCGCGGTTTCGCGGGGCAGCGGGCGTTCCTGGATCGGCACATCCGCGTCAACACGCTCGGCTTCGGCGCCGTCGCCACTCCCCTGACCGGCGCGGACAACCCGGACGTTGCCCGGACGATGCGGGACTGGGCCACGGCGAACGTCCCGGTCAAGCGGCCGGCCGACCCGCTCGAAGCCGCCGGGCCGGCGCTTTTCCTGGCCGGCGCGGCCTCGTCGTACCTCACCGGTGCCGAGCTCGCCGTCGACGGCGGGCTCGCACAGCTCTAAGCGGAAAAACCTTCCCGCTTAGCGTATGGTCAGCTCTGGAACCGGAAATTCCTTTCCGTTTCCAGAGCTGACGGAAGGAGTTGGGTTGCCGTGCGGACGTGGCTGATCACCGGCGGGACCTCCGGTTTCGGGCAGGCGTATGCCGACGCGGCCCTGGCGGCCGGCGACCGGGTGGTGCTGACCGCCCGCCGGCCGGACGGGCTCGCGCACCGGGCCGGCGAGCGCGTGCTGGTCCTGCCGCTCGACGTCACCGACGCCGGGCAGGCCGCCGAGGTGGTCGCGGCCGCCGAGGCCCGGTTCGGTTCGGTGGACGTGCTCGTGAACAACGCCGGCGGCGGCTCGCACGGCTCGGTCGAGGACACCGGGGAACGCGAGCTGCGGCAGGTCTTCGAGGTCAACTTCTTCGGGACCACCACCGTGATCCGCGCGGTGCTGCCCGGCATGCGAGCCCGCCGGCGCGGGTGCGTCGTGAACGTCTCGTCGGTCGGCGGGGTTCGCGCGTTTCCCGGCGTCGGGTACTACAACGCCGCCAAGTTCGCCGTCGAGGGCATCTCGGAATCGCTGCGGCAGGAGGTCGAACCGCTCGGGCTGCGGGTCATGGTCGTCGAGCCGGGCGCGTTCCGCACGAAAACCGGCAGCGTCGGGTATTCGCACAGCGCCACGCCGATCCGCGAGGACTACGAGGGCACGGTCGGCGTGCTGCGCGACGCACTGGTGAAGATGAACGGCACCCAGCCGGGTGATCCGGAGCGGGCGGCCCGCGCGGTCGTCGACGCCGTGGCCTCGGGCCGTCCGCCGCACCGGCTGGTGCTGGGCGGGCTGGGGTTCGAGCAGGTCACCGCGAAGCTGGAAGCCATGCTCGCCGAGACGCGCGCCTGGGAGGATGTGGCGCGGGGAGCCGACTTCCCCGACTCCGCCCACCGGCCGGGCGAGTACGTGTGACCGACGCCGAGGAGCCTTCGCTTGCCTGACACCCCGCGCCCGCTGCGGCGGGACGCCGAAGCCAACCTCGCGCGCATCCTCGACGCCGCCGCGGCCACGTTCAACGAGGACGGCGTGGAGACCAGCATCGAGGTCGTCGCCCAGCGGGCGGGGGTCGGGCTCGGCACGATCTACCGGCGCTTCTCGACCAAAAACGCGCTCCTGGACGAGCTGGGCCGTCGGCTCCTGCGTGACGTCGTCGCCATCGGCGAACGCCACCTCGACGATGCCGACGGCACCGGTCTGGCGGGGTACTTCCACGACATCGGCGAGCTGCTGGCCACCCACAGCGGCCTGATGGCGCACCGCTGGACCATGCCCGACGCCGGTCCCCTGCTGCGGCGCTCGCGGGAGCTGCAGGGCCTGCTCCTGGCCGGCGCGCAGCGGCACGGCCTGGCCCGCGAGGAGCTCACTGCCGAAGACGTCGCCGTCGCGTGCTGGTCGCTGCAGGGCGTCGCCGACACCACGCGGGCCACCGGAGTCCAGGCGTGGCAACGACATGTGGAGGTGCTGCTCGCCGGTTTCGCGCCGGCGGGGCGGGCGTTCACGCACGCTCCGCTGACCGCGTCCGAAATGGACACCGTCATCTCCGCGGCCTCGAACGATCCCACGCGACCGGTCAAGAAGGACCGTCCTTGACGGTCACGCCGCGAGCTGCTGGACCAGCAGCGTCGTGCCGATCGCGATCATCGCCCCGCCGGAGAACCGCGACACGGCGCGAGCCCAGTTCGGCCGCGCCGACAGCACCACGCGGGCGCCCAGCCCGACTCCCGTGTAGACGAGTCCGCAACTGAGGGTGTGCACCAGGCCGAGCACGAGGATCTGCCCGGCCACCGGCCACGCCGCCGACGGATCGGTGAACTGCGGCAGCAGCGCGAGGAAAAGCAGCAGCGCCTTGGGGTTCAGGCCGCTGATGCCCGCACCCTTCGCGACCTGCCGCAGCCACGAACCGGTCTCGTCGTCCGCCGCCGATCCGGGCGTGGCCGGGCGAAGCAGCGCCGTCGCGCCCAGCCAGATCAGGTAGACCGCGCCCACGGCGGTGAGCACCGTCAGCACGACCGGCGAGCCGGCCACCAGCGCGGCGACGCCCGCCGCGACCACCGCGGTGAGGGCCACATAGCCGACGAGCAGCCCGCCCACCGCGAGCGGGATCGAGCGGTTCCGCAGGCCCGCGTTGATCAGGTACGCCCAGTCCGCGCCGGGCGTGAGCACCAGCAGGAACGACACACCCCAGAACGCGAAGATGCCGCCGATCGCCATCGATGTCCCTTTCTCCAGGTCCCCCACCTGCGGAAAGGCTATGGCGAACCGGCCGGGAAATGTTTCCAAAGTTCCCCGGATCCGCCGCTCATGAGGGAGAATTGCAGCCATGGACGCCCTGGACCGGAAGATTCTTGCCGAGCTGCAGCGCGACGGCCGCCAGACCATCACCGAGCTGGCCGAACGGCTGCAGCTCAGCCTCTCCCCCTGTCACCGCCGGGTCCGCGCCCTGGAGAAATCCGGCATCATCGCCGGGTACCGCGCGCACGTGAACGCCCAGGCCCTCGGGCTCGGCTTCGACTGCCTGGTGTTCGTGACGATGCGCGAGTCCGACGGCGCCACCGTGGCCGCGTTCGAGGAAGCCGTCGCCGACGTCGAGAACGTCGTTCAGGCGCAACGGCTCTTCGGCGACCCGGACTACCTGCTGCGCGTGGTCGCCCGCGACCTGCCCGCGTTCCAGCAGCTCTACGACAAACGGCTCGCGACGTTGCCCGGCGTTCAGCGCATCAGCTCGACCTTGGTCATGAAAAACGTCGTGGAGGACCGGCCGCTGCCGATGTGAACGGGCCACGACGGCGGACGAACGGGCACAATGGACACCCCGGCCCCGCCGGCTCCGGTATCCTCGCACTGTGCACAGTGGACAAATCAGCAGCCTGGGCCTGTTCCTCTCGGGCGTCGCGAGCGTCGTCGCTCCGGGCAACGTCGCCGAGACCCTCCGGATCACCGCCGCGGACCCGCGCGGCAGCACGGAAATCCGCGCCGGGCTCGGCGGTACGTACGCGGCCCTCGGCGGCTGGGCGCTGGCCAGCAAGCAGCCGGCGGCAGACGTCGCCGTCGGCGCCACCTGGCTGGGTGCCGCCGCCGTCCGCCTCGGCTCGCTCGCCGTCGACCGCCCGAAGACCGACGCGAGCTACTGGGCGTTCCTCGGGTTGGAGGTCGGGCTCGGTTCTCTCGCGTTGCTGTCGGCTCGCTCGCGCCGGCGGGCCCGGCGCTGAACCGTCAGCCGAGCCGGGCGTAGTCGATGATCGCCTCGAAGTCGTGCCCGCGCAGGGTTCCGTAACCCGGGCCCCAGCCGGAACCCAGACGGGAAGCGACGAACGCGTCGGCGACGACCGTCGGCGCGTGCCGCACCAGGAGCGCGGCCTGCACGCCGAGCGCGAGCCGCGTGACGAGGTAGCGGGCCGTGTCCTCCGGGGCCGTCACGAGCTCTTCGACCTCGGCCACGACGGCGGCCAGCAACGGGTGTTCGGCGGCGACCGGGCGGATCTCGTCGAGCACCGGCTCGATCGCCTTCGGCTCGCGGGTCAGGACTCGGCCGACGTCCATCACCATCATGTTCGAGGTGCCCTCCCAGATCGCGTTGAGCGGCGCCTCGCGGTAGTAGCGCGGGCAGGGATGTTCCTCGATGTAGGCGTTTCCGCCGATGGACTGGATGACCTCCTCGGTCACGCTCGACACGCGGCGGCAGTTCCAGAACTTCGCCACCGGGGTCAGCAGCCGGCTGACGAGCCCTTCGGCCACGTCGTCGCCGTGGTCCTCCGCGCGGGCCACGCGGAACCCGAGGTGCGCGGCCCCGGCCCACTCCAGCGCGAGGTCGGCCAGCACCGGCGCCTGGATCGGCAGCTGCGAAAGCCGCGCGCCGAACGCCGTGCGCCGGTCGTTGTAGTGCAGACCTTGGGACAGCGCCGCACGCATCAGCCCGGCCGACCCCACGGCGAAGTCGAGGCGCGTGTACTCCGCCGAGGACAGGATCGTCCGCACGCCTTTGCCTTCCTCGCCGACGAGGACGGCGTGCGCGTCGTGGTACTCGATCTCCGAGGACGCGTTGGCGCGGTTGCCGAGCTTGTCCTTGAGGCGGTTGATCTTGATGCCGTTGAGCTCGCCGCCGGGGCGCCGGCGCGGCACGAGCAGGCACGAGACGCCGCCTTCGGTCTGCGCGACGGTGAGGTAGGCGTCGGCCATCGGGACCGAGGCGAACCACTTGTGGCCGTTGAGCAAGTACGTCTCACCGGGGCCGCGGCGGTTCACCGGGCGCGCGACGGTGACGTTGGCGCGCAGGTCGGAACCGCCGTGTTTCTCGGTCATGAAGTAGCCGATGGTGCCGGCGGACTTCCCGGCGATCGGGACGTCGGCGGGGTCGTAGCCCTCCGCCGCGATCGCCTCGGCCCACGGCGCGAGCTCGGGCTGGCTGCGCAGCACGGGGATCGACGCGTAGGCCATCCCGAGCGGGCAGGCCGTGGATCCGTCGATCTGGTTCCACAGGTAGGAAAGCACCGCGCGCGCCGAGTGCGCGCCCGGCTGGTCCGCCGTCCAGGCCAGGGAATGCACGCCGGAACCGAAGCCCAGCGCCATCAGCTCGTGGTAGGCGGGGTGGAAGTCGACGTCGTGGACCTCGTTGCCGAGCCGGTCCAGGGTGCGCAGTTCGGGGGTGTGGCGCTGGGCGTCGCGCGCGGCCTTGAGCACGCGCGGATCCCACACCTTCGCCCCGAGCGCCGCCGCCCGTTCCGCGGCCCACGGCGAGTACTGCCCGACGATCCACGAGGCGACCTTGTCGGTGGTGAACGCGTTGACCCCGTTGAGATCCGGGATCAGGTTGTCCGGGATCGGGCGCTGCTGCGTGAAGCCGGTCATCGATTGCCTCCAGGGTGTGGGTGGGCGACGCCGGCCTGGCAGAACCGGGCGATCTCGCCGCTGATCGCCTCCCGGTCGGGCGGCTGCGTGTCGCGTTCGGCCAACGGGGTCACGACGCCTTCCAGGAACGCGCCGACGATCGCCGCGCCGCGCACGCGCGCGTCCTGCGCCGCGAACTCGCCGGACTCGACGCCTTCCTCGATGAGGCCCGCGAACGCCTCCGCCAGCCCCGCGCGGGCCTCCAGCCGCACCTGGTCCACCTCGGGATCCATGGGCTCGACGATCACGGCGTAGGCCAGGCCGTCTCCGCGCAGCGCCCGGTCCACGAAGGTCGCCACGGCGTCGCCGATCCGCTCCCCCGCGCTGCGCCCGCCCTCCCCGGCGATGGCGCGCACCACCTCCAGCTCACGTTCGCAGACGACCCGCAGCATCTCCGAGAACAGCGACGCCTTCGACGGGAAATGGCGATAAATCGAGCCGGTCGCCACGTCGGCCACCGACGCCACCACCGCGACCTGCGCCGCCGCGAACCCGTGCTCGGCCACCACCACGCGCGCGGCTTCCAGGATGCGCCGCCGCGCGTCGGCCTGGCGCGCCGCCACCCGAGGGCTGAGTCGGGCGTCGGTTTTGCCGGGTTTCGTCACGTCTCGACCTCCGGGCTGAGTGACGCAGGAATGAACCGTCGTTCAATAGTGAACCGCGATTCAATCGCTGTCAAGGGCAGCACACAGCCCGCCTTCGGCGAGGGTGTCCACAGTGGATCCGAGGGTGGCTTCGCGACCGGGACTAGCCCGCGACCCCCACCAACCGGAGCGCGAACCGGCTGTACTGCCACACCAGCGCGTCCTCGGACTGTTCGCCGTCGGCGCGATACCAGACGGCGACGCCCATGCCCAGGTCGAGGATCGCGTACGAGGCGAGGCGAACGGAGTCCACCTGGAACGCCCCCGCGTCCACACCGGACTGGACGACCGCGCGGAAGCAGGCCTCGTACTCGGCGCGCAGGGCGAGCACCCGGGTCAGGTGCGGCTCGGCCAGGCTGCGGATCTCGCGGGTGCCGACGAAGGCCTCCAGCCGGTGACGGGCGTGGTAGCGGACGTGGGCCTCGGTGGCGCGGCGGAGGCGTTCCACGGGGTCGGCGACGCCGGTGACGGCGGCGCGGTGCGCGGTGAGCAGGTCGTCCATGGTCGTGACCATGATCGCCACCAGCAGGTCCTGCTTGGCTGCGACGTGCTTGTACAGGCTGGGGCCGCGGATTCCCACGGCGGCGCCGATGTCACCCATGGTCGTGCTCTCGAACCCCTTGCGGGTGAACAGCTCGAGCGCGGCCTCACGGATGTGGCCGGACCGGTCCACGCGACCTCCCTTCGGCTAACGCAGGATAGCCGACTCACGGCCACCAGGGTGACTGATGCCACCGCACTGTGACACAGCCCGAGAACCCGCCTATAGTCACCGGCTAATAGTCATTAGCCGATGGGAGAGCGCCATGGCCGTCGACCTCTCGCCCGGGCCGGAGGTCGCCGACCTCGCCGAGCGCACCGCGAAGTTCGTCCGCGACGTGGTGATCCCCGTCGAAGAAGAGCACAAGGGCGTGGTGCATTCCGACGACGTCCGCCGGCAGCTGCAGCAGGCCGCGAAGGACGCGGGCGTCTTCGCCCCGCACGTGAGCGCCGAGTACGGCGGCCACGGGCTCGACATGCGGGGGCGCGCCGTCGTGTTCGAGGAGGCCGGTTACTCGCTGCTCGGCCCGCTCGCGCTGAACATCGCCGCGCCCGACGAGGGCAACATGCACATGCTCGAGGCGATCGCGAGCGACGAGCAGAAGGAGCGCTACCTGCGCCCGCTCGCGAGCGGCGAGGTCCGCTCGTGCTTCGCGATGACCGAGCCCGCCCCAGGCGCCGGCTCCGACCCGGGTGCACTGGCCACGCGCGCGGAACGCGTCGAGGACGGCTGGCGCATCACCGGCCGCAAGTGGTTCATCACCGGCGCCGAGGGCGCCGGGTTCACGATCTGCATGGCCCGCACCTCGGGCGAACCCGGCCACACGGGCGGCGCGACGATGTTCCTCGTCGACGCGGACACCCCCGGCATGAAGGTGGTCCGGCACATCGACACGCTCGACGAAAGCCTCTTCGGCGGCCACATCGAGCTCGACTTCGACGGCTGCGTCGTCCCCGAGGACGCGGTGCTCGGTGAAATCGACGAAGGCTTCCGCTACGCGCAGGTCCGCCTCGGCCCGGCGCGCATGACCCACTGCATGCGCTGGCTCGGCATCGCCCGCCGCGCGCAGGACATCGCCGTCGCCCGCGCGGCCGAGCGCGAGCTGTTCGGCTCGCGGCTCGGCGACCTGGGCATGGTGCAGCAGATGATCGCCGACAACGAGATCGACATCGCGGCCTCGCGCGGACTCATCCGGCAAGCGTGCTGGGAGCTCGACCGGGGCGGGCCCGCGTCGCAGGAAACGGCGATCGCGAAGACGTTCTGCGCCGAGGCGATCTGGCGCGTGGTCGACCGCGCGGTGCAGATCTGCGGCTCGCTCGGCATCTCCGGCGACGTGCTGCTCGGCCGGTTCCTGCGCGAGGTCCGCCCGTTCCGCATCTACGACGGGCCGTCGGAGACCCACCGCTGGGCCATCGCGCGCCGCGTGCTGCGCCGCCACGCGAAGGCCGTGCGATGACGTCCACAGTGGATGGTCTCGACCTGAGGGCGCTCGAGGCGTTCTTCGCCGCCGAGGTCCCCGGCTTCGGGGGTCACCTCAGCGCGGAAATGCTGCAGGGCGGCCGGTCCAACCTCACCTACGTGCTCACCGACGGCCGCAGCCGCTGGGTGCTGCGCCGGCCGCCGCTGGGCGGGCTCACGCCCTCGGCCCACGACATGGGCCGCGAATACCGCGTCGTGGCGGCGCTGCGCGACAGCGATGTGCCGGTGGCCCGCGCCGTGGTGCTGGGCGGCGAAGACGTCATCGGGGTGCCGTTTTCGGTCGTGGAGCACGTCGACGGCGTGGTCATCCGGACCACGGAACAGCTGGGCGCCTTGGCCGACGACGACATCCGCCGCTGCGCCGAAGGTCTCGTCGACGTGCTGGCCCGCCTGCACGCCGTCGACCCGCACGCGGTGGGGCTCGGCGACTTCGGCCGGCCCGAGGGGTACCTGGGCCGCCAGGTCCGGCGCTGGCACGACCAGTGGGAGCGGGTTCAGACCCGCCCGTTGCCCGACATCGAGGCGCTGCACGCGCGGCTGGCCGAGACCTGCCCGGCCGAGAGCGGCGCGTCGATCGTGCACGGCGACTACCGCATCGACAACATCATCCTGGCGCCGGACGACCCGGCGACGGCCCGCGCGGTCGTGGACTGGGAGATGGCGACGCTGGGCGATCCGCTCGCCGACCTCGGCCTGCACCTGGTGTACTCGGACCCCGCGTTCGCGCCCGTGCTCGCCGGCGCGGCCGCGTCCACGAGCGACCGGCTGCCCGCGGTGGGCGACCTGGCGCAGCGCTACGCCGAGATCAGCGGCCGTGACCTGGGCCGGCTCGACTTCTACCTCGCGCTCGGCTACTTCAAGATCGCCGTGATCGCCGAAGGCATCCACGCGCGCTACCAGCAGGGGCTCACGCGCGGCTCCGGCTTCGAGTCGGTCGGCGGCGCCGTCGCCCCGCTCGCCGCCGCCGGGCTGCGCGCCGCCGCGCGGATCGGCCGGGGGTGACCGTGACCGGGGTACTCGATCTCTTCCGTCTCGACGGCAAGGTCGCCGTCGTCACCGGCGCCAGTTCGGGGCTGGGCGCGGGGTTCGCCCGCGCGCTGGCCGAAGCCGGCGCCGACGTCGTCCTCGCCGCCCGCCGCGCCGACCGCCTGGCCGAGGTCGCCGCAAGCGTTCGCGATCTGGGCCGGCGCGCCGCCGTGGTGGCTGCCGACGTCTCGGACCCGGCCGGCTGCGACGCCATGGTGCAGGCCGCGCTCGCCGAGTTCGGGCGCATCGACGTGCTCGTGAACAACGCCGGCGTCGGCACCGCCGTGCCGGCTCTCCGCGAGACGCCCGAGGAGTTCCGCCGGGTCGTCGACGTGAACCTCAACGGCGTCTACTGGGCCGCGCAGGCGTGCGGGCGCGTGATGGCGGCCGGGTCGAGCATCGTGAACATCAGCAGCGTGCTCGCGCTCATCAAGTCCTACGCGCCGCAGGCGGCCTACGCGGCGAGCAAGGCGGGCGTCATCGGGCTGACCCGCGACCTCGCCCAGCAGTGGTCGGGCCGCCGCGGCATCCGGGTCAACGCGATCGCGCCGGGCTACTTCGCCAGCGAGATGACCGAGGACATCCCCGACGACGTGCTCCTGCCGTTCGTGAAACAGCACAGCCCGCTCGGGCGGCTGGGCGAGCAGCACGAGCTGGACGCCGCCGTGGTGTTCCTGGCCGGCGACGCGTCGTCCTACATCACCGGCACGACCCTCGCGGTGGACGGCGGGATGTCCGGCCACTGAGCTCAGCGGGCGACCCGTCGCCGGGCGAGCACGTCGCGGGTGGCGGCGACGAAGGCGTGGCAGACGGGATCGGTCTCGTCCGCGTGCCACGCGAGAGCGAGACGGCTGGGTGGCAGCCCGGTCAGAGGCACGTAGGTGACGCCCGCGCGCGGGAAGTAGGTCTCGGCCACCGCCGCGGTCAACGTGATCGCGCGACCGGCGGCGACCGCCTGCAGCTCTTCGTCGACGTCGCCGACCTCGACCAGCCGTGGCTTGAGCGCGGCCGGCCGGACGCTGCCCCCGGACCAGAACTCGGCCCACACCGGGTCCGTCGTGCGCCGGACCGCGACGGGGTCGCCGAGCAGTTCGGTCACGTCCACGCTGTCGCGCCCGGCGAGCCGGTGCCGCGACGGCAGGCCGGCCACGCGGGGTTCGGTGCCCAGGACCAGCAGGCGCAGCCCGTGGGACCGGAACGGCGGCCGCACGAACGCGAGCGACGTCGTGCGGTCGCGCAGCCCGGCCGAGGGATCCGCCCAGCCGTGGCGCTTGAGCTCCACCTCGACGCCGGGGCTGCGTTCCCGGAAGCGGTCGATGATCTCGGCGGTCAGGTCGCCGGCCGCGACGCCGTAGAAGCCGACCGGCAGCATCCGCCCGTACACCGACTGCCGGGCCTCGCGTTCCGCGTCACCCAGGAGCCCGAGGATTTCGCGGGCGCGCTCGACGAACCGTGCCCCGGCTTCCGTGCACGCGACCGAGCGGGTGGTCCGGCGGAACAACGCGACACCGAGGTGCCGCTCGATCGCCTTGACCCGCGCCGACAACGCCGGCTGCGACACGTTCAGCTGCTCCGCGGCGCGGGTGAAGTTGAGCGTGTCCGCCACCGCCACCACGTAGCGCAGGTGCCGGGCTTCAAGATCCATAACTCGAAAGTACTCAATTCGCCCGCGGTCGGTCTTTCCCCTCACGGCGTGCGAGGACTTAGCCTCGAGGGTGTTCGCGAGGGGAGGACGGACCCGGACGGTCGGCCCTCGCCGGAGGAGGAGGCCTGATGTCGGTGTCGGACGAGGTGGCGGACGAGGTGGCGACCATCGCCGTACCGTCGCGCGCGTGGCCGGTCGCGACCGTGTTCGCGCGGCTGGCGCTGGCCGCCGGTTTCCTCTCCGCGGTGGCCGACCGCTTCGGTCTCTGGGGCCCGCCGCACACCGGCAACGTGGCGTGGGGCGGCTTCGCGGCCTTCACCGCGTACACGCACCAGCTCGTCCCATACCTGCCTGACGGCCTGGCCACTGTCGCCGCGTGGGCCGCGACCGTCGCGGAGCTCACCCTGGGCCTCACGCTGCTGGCCGGGGTCGCCCTGCGATGGTCGGCCTGGGCGGCGACGGCCCTGCAGCTCGTGTTCGGGTTGTCCATGGCGTTGTTCCTCGGCTGGGAAGCGCCGTTGAGCGCCTCGGTCTTCAGCGCCTGCGCCGCGGCTCTGCTCCTGGCCCTCGCGCCCGCCCGCGCGTTCGCGTTCAGCCTCGACCGGCTGTTTCGCGGCCGCATCCGAAAAGAGGTAGTCCCATGACCGTCCTCGACGACGACATGCGCCGCGTGGTGGCCGACGCGAAACTGTCCTTCGTGGCGACCGTGCGCCCCGACGGCGCGCCGAACCTCTCGCCCAAGGGCTCGGTGAGCGTGTACGACGACGAGCACCTGGCGTTCATGGACATGGCTTCGCCGGAAACCGTCGAGAACCTGCGGCACGACCCGCGGGTCGAGGTGAACTCGATCGACTTCTTCCGCCGCCGCGGCTACCGCTTCCGCGGCACCGCCGAGATCCTCCCCCCGGGCGACCCCGTGCACACGTGGCTCTCCGACTGGCTGCTGGCGGCCAACGGCCCGGGCTACCCGTTCCACCACGCCGTGCTCATCCACGTCGCCGAGGTCCACCCCATCCTCTCCCCCGCCTACACCTTCGGCGGCGCGACGGAGGAGGCGCTGGTGCCGGAGTGGAAGGCCAAGTACAACGCCGAGTGAGGCGTACTTCGGGAATCGACCGGCGCACCGCTAGGCCGGCAATGCAGCGTCCAGCAGCACGACGGCAGCGGTGCGCGCGAAGTCGAACGCCTCGGTGCTGTTGAGCGAAGTGGACAGTGCCATGGCACCTTCGAACAGGACCGCGACCTGGCGCCCGAGCAGGTCCGGATCGGTGGCGCCGGCCTGGCGGGCGGTGTCGATGAGGCGGCGCAGGATCCCGTGCTTGTGCTCGATGACCAGCGGCAGGCCGGGGTGGTCGAGGCCGGCCAGCTCCACGGCGGCGTCGTGGAACGGGCAGCCTCGGTAGCGGGCGACGGGGGCGGGGCGATCGAAGAGCCCGAGCAGCCGTTCGCGGGGGGAAAGGGCGAGGTCGAAGAGCTTGTACTCGTTGTTGCCGTCGCCGGTGTCGCGCTCGGTGGTGGCGGCGATGCCGTCGAGGTAGGCGGCCACGAGCAGGTCCTTGCCGGGAAACAGCTGGTAGAGCGTTCGCTTGGACACGCCGGCACGGTCGGCCACCTCGGCGATGCCGGTGGTGTTGATGCCGTGGCGGTAGAACAGCTCGGTCGCCACCGCCAGGATCCGCGATCGCGGGCCGGCCGTCTCCTGTGCCATCTCACCACTCTTTCCGGGTACCGATCGGTACCACTCTAGCTCTCAATCGTGGTGAAGTTTGTGGTTTCTACGTGATCATCGCCATAGCTTCTTCGGGTACCGATCGGTTTCCCGGACGGCTAGCTTGTTGATTGAAAGCCAGATGCTGAGGAGAAGTCATGACCACACACGTCACCGCCCCGACCGAGCACATCACCGTCAACGGCGACCGCATCGCCTACCGCCGCTTCGGCGCCGCCACCGGCACACCGGTCCTGCTGCTGCAGCACTTCCGCGGCGGCCTCGACAACTGGGACCCGCTGCTGACCGACGGCCTGGCCGCCGACCGGCCCGTGATCCTGCTGGACAGCGTCGGCGTCTCCGGATCGGCCGGCGAGGTCCCGGTGACCTTCGAAGGCATGGCCGACTTCGCCGCCGACTTCCTGCGTACCCTCGGCCTCGCGCTGGTGGACGTGGTCGGCTTCTCCATCGGCGGCGCCGTGGCCCAGGCCCTGACCTTCCGGCACCCCGAACTCGTGCGCCGGCTGGTGCTGCTGGGCACCATCCCGCCCGCCGGCGACATGAGCGAGGCCGAGACGAAGGTCCTCGACGTCGTCATGCACCCCGACCTGACCCTGGACGACTACCTCTACCTCTTCTTCGGCCGCAGCGATGCCGCCAAGCAAGCCGGCCGCGACTTCTGGCAGCGCCGCCACCAGCGCACCACGGACTACGACCCCGAGGCCACCACTGCCGTCGGCGAGCGTCAGCAACAGGCCGTGGTGAGCTGGGCGCAGTGGCCCGAGGCCGACCGTGACACCGCTCTGCAGGCCATCACCCAGCCCACCCTGATCGTCAACGGCGACCGCGACATCATGCTGCCGACGGTCAACTCGCACATCCTCGCGAAGCACATCCCGAACTCGCAGCTGATCATCTACCCGGACTCGGGCCACGCCTCGCAGTTCCAGTACCCGAAGGTGTTCCTGGCCAACCTGCGCCAGTTCCTCGACGCCGAGGTCGTTTTCAGCTGACCCACCGTCCGTCCCGGACCGCCGCGGTCCGGGACGCCGAGGGTGCCGGCGTCGTCCTCATAGGACAGTGGGTGGCCCGGCGAGAGAACCGACACGGCGACCATGATCGCCGGAAAGCCAGTGGCCCCTCCCGTCCACGGCCTCGGGCGGGCGCCCGACTCCGGCCGGAACCACCCCGGAGCAACGGGCCGCTCCCGCGTCCTGGCCGATCCGCGCCATCGCCCTGGCATCCCGCGACGGGTCCGCGCCGGAGCCAAGCATCGGATTGGCGTGAACCGGTGGCCGTCCAGCCCCTAGACTGTGCGCGTGTCTGCGCAGGTGGTGGCCGGGCGGTATCGGTTGGAGGAGCGCCTCGGCGCGGGCGGGATGGGGGTCGTGTGGCGCGCGACGGATCTGGAGCTGCGGCGGACGGTCGCGCTCAAGCGGTCGCTCGACGGTGACGGCGGGCAGATCCGGCGTGAGGCGCGGCTGGGTGCGTCGCTGCACCACCAGCACGTGGTGGCGGTGTTCGACTCCGTCGTCGACGGGGACGACCGGTGGCTGGTCATGGAGTACCTGCCGGCGCGCAGCCTGGAGGAGGTCGTGCGCAGCGACGGCGTCCTGAAGCCGGAGCGCGCGGCGGCCATCGGGGCGCAGATCGCGTCCGCGCTCGTCGCGATGCACGCGCGCGACATGGTGCACCGGGACATCACGCCGGGCAACGTCCTGGTCACCGAGGACGGCACGGCCAAGCTCGCCGACCTCGGCATCTCCCGCTGGGACGAGGTCACGCTCACCGGCAGCGCCAGCGTCGGCGGCACCGCGGGCTACCTCGCGCCGGAGGTGGCGAACGGCTACGCCGCCGGCCCCGCCGCGGACGTCTTCTCCCTCGGCGCGACGCTGTTCGCCGCCGTCGAGGGTGTTTCGCCTTGGGGCAGCGGGGAAAACGGGCCGTTCGGGCAGCTGCGGCGAGCGGCGGAAGGCAAGGTCGACGCCGCGCGCAACGCCGGCCCGCTCGCCCTCACGCTGGCGGTGATGCTCGACCGGCAGCCCACGAACCGGCCCACCGCCGCCGAGGCCGAAGCGCTCCTCAGCGGAGCCCCGACCGCGCGGCTCCCCCGCCGGCGGCACCCCCGGCGCCTCAAGCTCGTCGCCGCCGGGGTGCTCGGAGCCGTGGTCCTTCTGGTGGCCGGGTTCCTCGTCTTCACGCGCAGCGAGCCGCCGTCCGCCAACGCGACGTCGGACCTCGTCGGCGACCCGCGTACCGCCGACCCGTGCTCGCTGCTGACGGTGAACTCCCTGGCCCCGTACGGCAAGGTCTTCCTCGAGCCCAACCTCGGCACGTTCGCCCGCTGCGACCTCGACACCACCCTCGCCGACGGCAGCACGATCGTCACCAGCCTGGAACTGACCGCGCCGGAGGAGTACCCGCAGGTGCCGCCGGTCCGCGGCCGCCTCGGCGACATCCAGCGCCCGAACGCCGACCCCGGCAAGTGCCGCCGCTACTTCGTCCTGCCCGACCTGCGGCTGGTCACCGTCAGCACCGTCCGCGCCGACGGCGGCGACTCCCCGCAGCTGTGCGCCATGTCCGACGCCGTGGTCGGCGACGCCTACGCGCGCGTCGTCCGCGGCCCCATCGCCCGCCGCGCCCAGCCGTTCCCGCCGGCGTCCCTGGCGAGCGTCGACGCCTGCACCCTCGTCGACGACGCCACGCTCCGCCGCGTCGTCGGTCCGGACTACCCGACGGACCGGTACTTCGCGAACTGGGCCTGCTCCTGGGGCGACGACGCGGAATCCGTGGACCTGTACTACGACCGCCAATGGCCCCTGGCCACCGACCCGCCTGACGGCCAGACCCCCACGACCGTCGGCGGCCGCCCGGCGTACGTCGACCCGCACGACGAAGGCGACGTTTGCGACGTCACCGTCGTCCACCGCACCTACACACCCACCCTGCCCACCGTGAAGGGCACGCCCGCCCAACGCGACGAGGTCGTCCTCGTCGAGCTCACGGACGAGGCGAACAAGGGAAAGCTCGACGTCATCTGCGCCACCGCGAAGTCGATCGCCGCGGTGGTGGCCGCGCGGCTGCCGTCGGCCTGAGCTCACGCGGGTAAATACGTCGCGAAGTGCTGCGGGGCCGCGGATACTGCGCCGGGTGACCGGATCGGCTCTGCTTCGCCCCCGCGCCGTCGAGCCCGGGGATCTCGTCGTCATCGCGGCGCTGTCCGGGCCGTTGCACGCCGCCTACGAGGCCGACCTCGACGAGGCGGTGGCCGTGCTCGAACGGATGGGTTTCCGCGTGGGCCGGGCGCCGCTGCTCGAAGCGGGGCGGCACCGGTGGTGGAGCGCGGCGGCGCCGGCGGAGATCGCCGCGGAGTTCAACGGGCTCCTGCGTGATCGCGAGGTGCGCGCGATCATCGCGCACGACGGCGGCCAGACGGTGCTCGGCTACCTGGACCTGATCGACTTCGACGCGATCGTCGCCGATCCCAAGCCGATCCTCGGCTACAGCGACATTTCGTTGCTGCACCTGGTGCTCCACGCGCGCACGGGCCTGATCGGGTTCCACGCCGACCTGGCCACGCCCGGGCTCGGCGGCCACTGGCAGACGGCGTCCGCACCGCGCAGAGCCGAGCTGGAGAGCCTCTACTCGAAGCTGCTGACCAGTACCGAAGCGATCGGTGCGCTGCCGGCCACCCCGTCGTGGGAGTGCTGGCGCGCCGGGCGGGCCGAAGGGCGGCTGGTCGGCGGCGTGATCAACCGCATCGCGCTGGTGCAGGCGACGCAGTTCGCGCTGCCGCTCGACCGGTTCGACGGCGCGGTGCTGTTCTGGGAGGAGATGGGCGGCCTCGCGTCGTACGTGTGGAGCTACCTGCACGTCCTGCGCCACCACGGGATCCTCGACCGGATCTCGGGCATGGTCGTGGGTGTCCCGCACGCGATCGACGGGCTGGCCGAGCCCCCGGACTCCCCCACGCTGGCCGAAATCGTCCTCGACGTGCTCGGCGACCGCGACATCCCGGTCCTGGGCAACGTCCAGTTCGGACACGCCGGCCCGAACCTGCCGATGCCGGTCGGGGTTCGCGTCGGCCTGGACGCGCAGCGGCGGACGTTGTCGCTGCTGGAACCGGCCGTGCGCGCGCAGGTCAGGAACCCAGCCGGGTGCGAAGCTCCGCCACGCCGTCACCACTGAGATCGGGCAGGACCGCGGCCCGGCCCGCCATCACCATCACCAGCGACAGCAGCGGCCCGGCGACCTCGGGCCCGGCGCCCTCGGCGAAGCCGGCGTCCGTCGCCCGCAGGGAAAGCCCCGCGGCTATGGTCTTGCTGTTCACCGCGAAGTTCTTGGTCGCGAAGAACCGGGCGACCGCGAGCAGCCCCTCTGCGTCCGGCGCGTGCTCGATCCCCAGGGGCCGCCGGATGTCCTCGGCGTGCACGATCACCTCACCGAGCCCCGCCGGAGACGGCTTCACAGGCGTGGCGATGGGACCGACCCGGCGAAACCGCTCGAACGTCTCCTCCGGCGTGCTGCCCCGGAACTCTTCGAGACGCCGCCGGTTGTGCACATCCCCGTCGAACCGGGCCCCGATCATGCTGCGGAACCACGCGAACCGCGACAGCGTCGCGGCCGCCCCGAGATGGGCGACGACCTCCTCGACATCCCAGTCGGCGCACAACGTGGCCGAGCGCCACTGCTGCGGCTCGAGCCCGCTCAGGTCTTCGACGAGCGCGGCGAGCTCACGCGCCTGGAACTCCGGCAGGTCGTTCACGGCAGTGACAATAGCCGCCGCACCCGCGCCGCGGCAGCCGTTTCGGCCGGCCCGCCAACGCGGTTCGGTCAACGAACCATCCCTGGTAGCATGGACTTATGGCTCTCCCCAAGTACTACGCGGGTCAGCAGTGCTCGCTGGCGCGCAGCCTCGAGATCGTCGGCGAACGCTGGACGCTGCTGATCGTGCGCGACGCCTTCTTCGGCGTGCGCCGTTTCGGAGACTTCCAGGCCCACCTCGGCATGTCGCGCGCCGTGCTGACCGAGCGCCTCGAAGGCCTGCTCGAGACCGGCGTGCTGGCGGAGACGCGCGGCACCCACGGTTACCGCGAATACGTGCTGACCGACAAAGGCGTGGGCCTGTGGTCGGTCGTCCGCGACCTGCTCGTCTGGGGCGACGAACACTTCTCCCAGCGCGGTCCGCGCCGCGTGTTCCAGCACGTCGAGGATTCCGGCCTGCTCGCGCAGGACGGTTCCTGCTCCGCGTGCGGCCGCGCGGTCGCCCCGGCCGACCTCGTGGTCCTTCCCGGGCCCGGCTACGACGATCACGCCGACGACTTCGTCAGCGAAGCCCTTTCCGAGCCGCACCGCATGCTGGTACCCCTGCGCTGAGCGGGCCCGCCGGAAAGGGCGGCGGGCCAAGGGTTTTCCTCACCCGGCCACCGTGGTTTCCCGGGCGGGCGCACCTTTGCGGGAAACCTTTGCGTAGAGCGGGATGGCAACGCCGATCACCACGGAGATGGCGGCGCAGATGGTGACGGGGACCGCCCATGACTGCAGAAGTGCCTGTGGCGACGCCGGGTTGACGGTCGAGGTCACGACGGCGACGCCGAGGCCGGAGCCGAGGTAGCGGGCGGTGTTGTTGACGCCGCTGCCCATGCTGGCGTGGTGGGCGGGGACGGTGGCGACGGCTTGGGCGCCGAGCGAGGCGTTGAGCAGGCCGGTGCCGATGCCGGCGATCGCGAAGCCGGGGGCCAGGCGCAGGAGGGTGGCGCCGTCGTGCAGGGGTGCGAGGGTCGCGAGGCCGGCGCCGATGACGACCAGCCCGAGGGCGAGCTGGGTTTCCGGGGTGACGCGCCCGCGCAGGTGCCGGGCGACCAGAGAGACGAGCACGCTCAGGCCGGACCAGATCACCAGCGGAACGGAGCCGGCGAGCGGGGAGCCGTGCAGTGCTTGCTCGACGAGCGTGGGCGTGTAGGAGGTCAGGGAGATCACGCCGAATCCGGCGGTGAAGGCGGCGGCGGTGACCGTGACGAACTGCCAGTTGGTGAACAGCCGAAGGTCGACCAGGGGGTGTTCGGTGCGGCGTTCGTGGACGACGAAGGCGGCGATGATGAGGATTCCCGCGGCCAGGAACACCAGGACCGCGGGCTGGCCCCAGCCGGTGCGGCCGAGAACCAGTCCGGCGAGCAGTGCGCTCGGGCCGGCGATCAGGGCCGCGGCGCCGAGGTAGTCGATGCGTCCGGCCGGTGCGGGGCTCGCGGGGTTGGCGGGCAGAACCCGGGAGAAGACGGTCAGGCCCGCGCTGAGCAGCCCGACGAGCAGGTAGGGGCTGCGCCAGCCGGCCGCGGGCTCCAGGAGCGCCGCGAGCAGGGGTCCGATGAGGATCCCGACGCCGAGGCTCGCCCCCCACAGGCCGGTGGCTCGGGTGCGCTGGTGTCCGGGGGTGGTGACCTGGGCGATCAGCCCGAGACTGGTGGCCAGCATCGCGGCGGCGCCGAGTCCCTGTCCGATGCGGGCGATCGTGAACAAGGTCGGGTTGGGCAGCCCGGCGCCGGCGAACAGGAAGACCGCCTGAACCGCCGCGCCGATGACGAAAACGGTGCGGCGGCCCAGCTTGTCGGCCAGCGCGCCGCTGACGAGCAGGCCCGCGCCGAGCCCGACGCTGGCGGCGCTGAGCATCCAGGTGCGTCCCATCACGCTCGCGCCCATGGTGTTGGCCAGCGTGACCAACGTGCTCATGGGCAACGTGAACATGACCATCGCCAAAGCGGTGGCCACGCACGCCAGCGCAACCGTCGCCCCCTCTGCCGCGGGCCGCGCCCCAGCCGCCGCGTGCCTCTCGACGTTCACGATCGTCCACCTCCGTAGGAAATGCGTCCGGCCTCACGGCAAGAGCGATCCGTCAGCCGATCGACGCACCTGCGAACTCGGCGCACCGTAAGTTCGGTGAGCGAACTATCGAGGACTGTAGCACAGGCTGGTTCGGTGAGAGAACTATTGGGGCGGCGCACTCACGAGAGCACGTCCGTGCGCAGGCGGGTCTGGACGAACTTCTCGATCCGCCAGGAGCCGTCGACCTTGGCGAACTCGCCGTGGTAGTGGCCGTAGCCGCGCACCTTGAGGGTGCTGCCGTCGATCCAGTCCTCCATGGCGACGGTCGAGGACGCGGCGACCGGCGAGTGGACCTCGGTGGTGAAGGAGAACAGGTGGTGGATCGCGGTGGCGTCGCCGACGCTGGTGGTGATGACGTCCTCGATCTCCTTCGGGCCGGTCATCCGCATGACCTGCGCGCCTTGCGGGTCGTGGATCGTGAAGGTCGCCTCCGGCGCGAACAGCTGCGAGAGCCGGTCGAACTGCTTGCGGTCAGCGTAGGAGACGTACTGGGCCATGAACTGCCGGATCTCGTCGACGACGACCAGCCGCTCCGTGTCGGACACCGCGAAGAACCGCTGGAATCGCTCGGCGGTGGCCTGCGGGTTGTCGAACGCGTACGCGTGGGAAGCCTGCGGGATGACATCGGTTTCGAAGTGCTCGGCGACCTGCCGGGCGCCGGCCAGCAGCTGGTCCGGCGTCGCCCACTACCTGCCGCACTTCACCGGCCCGAACGGCATCCGCGGCGGCTTCCAGCACTACGGCGCCATGGTCGAGGACGGCAAGGCCAACCGGGCGCGCGGAAGTAGCCGTGGTCGCCGTGGAGCACCAGGACCGGCATCGGGAGCCGGGTCGTGAACTCACTCCTCGGCGTCCGGCCGCACCGAGGTCAGCCGGTAGAACGGGGCGAGGAAGGCGGTTTCCTTGCCCTGGGTGAGGAACGTGGCGAGGTCGACCTGGCCGTGGAACCCGAAGCTGTACGTGCCGCCGTCGACGGACGGGTTCATCATCTCCTCGAGGCCGAAGCCGGGGATCAGCGTCTCGGACAGCACCAGCCGGCGGACCTCGTCGGGATGCCGCGACGCGTACGCGTAGACCACCATGCCGCCCACGTCCATGCCGACCAGGTTGATCGGCCCGAGCTCCAGCCCGAGCACGATCTGCCGGATGTCCTCGGCGACGTTGGTCTTGGCGAAGGTGTCGCTCTCGGCCGGGCCGGAATCGCCCATGCCACGCAGGTCGGGCGCCAGCACGGTGTAGCCCTGTGCCGCCAGCAGCGGCATCACCTCGCGCCACACCGCCCAGGTGAACGGGAAGCCGTGCACCAGCACGACCGCCGGGCCGGCGCCGCCGATCACGTAGTGGATGCGGGTGCCGTTCACTTCGGCGTAGCGGTGCCGGAATCCGTCCAGGCCGTCCACCGCGGTTCCGGGTTCGGGGTGAGTCACAGTCATCGGAGCCTCCTTGATCGTCGGTCGGCTCGAACGTAAACCTTGGAGTACACTCCAAGGTCCAGGGTGATCCCCGCCTCACTCCACCCGGCTCGGCAGGGCGGCGCGGATCGACAGGGAGGCTCAGCGCATGTTGATCGGCGAGTTCGCCAAACGCGTCGGCGTCAGCACCGACGCGATCCGCTTCTACGAGAAGGTGGGCTTCTTCTCCGGCAGCCGCAGCGACAACGGCTATCGGCACTACACGGAGAAGGACGTCGAAACGGCCGACCTCATCGCCTCCGGGAAGTCGATCGGGTTCTCCCTGCGCGAGATCCTGGCCTTCTGCCAGGAGATGACCGACGGCGTGCTGGACCACGCGCGAGCACAGGAGAGCCTGCAGTCCAAGATCGACCTCATCGACGAGCGGATCGCATCACTGGCACGAGTCCGGAAGCTGGCACAGCAGCAACTCGAGTACTGCCGGGCCGTCGAGGCGCAAGAGCTCTCCGTGTGACCCGCCGCGGGGTCAGGACTCCGGCCGCAGCAGGGGACGCAGGTCGTCGAGACGGTCGAACAGATGCCAGACGTAGGAGGACGAGCCGTTCTCACGGTGCGGGTGCAGGTCGGCCAGGGCCGGGTCGTTGCGGTAGCTCTCGAAGGCCGCGCGCGACTCCCACTCGACGACGATCATGACCTTGCGCGGCTCGATGTCGCCGGTGACCGACTCCTGGAACCGGCCCAGCGCGACCACACGACCGCCGTGCGCGGCGACCTCCCGCGGCGATCGCCGGGAGTAGGCCAGGTACTCCTCGCGGTCGGCGATGTCGAAGAGGTTGAGCGCGTAGACCGGTCCTCCGCCGTGTGGCTGCGACATGTGTGCTCCTTGCTCGAGTCCGTGACGTCTTCCCGCCGGCCGGGGCGCGCCTTCGGTTGACGATGATCACGCCGTCGATACTATGTCGGCTGACATACATACGAAAGCTCAGGCGGATATCGGAGCACATCGATGAACCCTCAGTCCAGCCACGGCAGCCAGACCGCGGTCCATCGTCCGCCGCACGACGTGGGGTACTACCTCGACGAGCTGGCAGAACAGGGCCCGGCCTTGGTGGCCTCGGCCCGCCGGGCCGGCCCCGCCGACCGCGTCCCATTCTGTCCCGAGTGGACACTCGACGACCTCGTGACGCACACCACGAGCGTGTACCGCTGGGTCGAGCTGATCGTCCGAGGTGCGCGAAGCAGGCCACCCGCCCTGCCCGGGCCGGACCCCGATTCCCTCGCCGATCCCATCGAGTCCCTGGCCGCGGCTCACCACAGCGTGCTCGAAGCCCTTCGAACCGCGCCGGCCGGCCTGGCCTGCTGGACGATGTGGCCCGCCGCCGAGCCTCGGCTGTACTGGGCCCGGCGCATGGTGCACGAGACCGTCGTCCACGCCGTGGACGCGCGCAACGCCGGCCGGGAAAGCGGCCTCCGCGGCACCAGCCTCGACCCGGCACTCGCCGCGGACGGCGTCGACGAGATGGTCACCGGGTTCGCCCAGCGCTATGCCGCCACGTTGCGGGCCACGGTGCCCACTTCCCTCGGCCTGACGTGCTCCGAAACCGGATCGCGGTGGTGGGTGCGGATCGGGCCGGACAAACCGGAGTTCGGCCGCGGGCCCGCCACAGTGGACACGGAGGTGACCGCCCAGCCGGGCGAACTGCTTCTGCTGCTGTGGAACCGGCGCGACGCGACGGGCCTGGACGTGCGGGGAGACAGGCGTGCACTGGACGTCTGGGCCCGCGAAGCACACCTCTGACCCGATTTCGAGACCGCCACTAGACGACTGGTCTAATCTGCTGCTACGGTCACCCCATGCCACCCAAAGTCGACACCCGCAAAAGCCTGCTCGACACCGCCCGGCGGATCGTCCTGGCCAAGGGTTACGCGGCGGTCGGCATCAACGAGGTGCTCGCCGACGCGGGCGTTCCGAAAGGGTCGTTCTACCACTGGTTCGACTCCAAGGACGCCTTCGGCGAGGCGATGATGAAGAGCTACTTCGACGACTACTTCGCCACCATGGACCGCATCGTCGCGGACAAGGCGAAGAGCTCGGCCGAGCACCTCATGCAGTACTGGCAGTACTTCCACGACACGCAGGCCGCGGACGACTGCCAGGGCGGCTGTCTGGTCGTCAAGCTGGGCGCGGAGATCGCCGACCTGTCGGAGGCCATGCGCGTCACGACGAAGGCCGGGACCGCGGCGATCATCGACCGGATCGAGCAGATGATCACCGACGGCGTGGCGGACGGGTCGGTGTCCATTCAGGACACTCCGCGCGCGACGGCCGAGACCCTGTACGACCTGTGGCTCGGGGCCAGCATGCTGGCGAAGATCCACGGCAGCGCCGCCCAGCTCGACCGGGCCCTGGCGGTCACCCGCCAGGTTCTGCACGTCTGATTTCGCACGTCCCCGTCGCCCGGTCTTCGGGTGCCATCAACTAGTAGACCGGTCTAATGTCACGGCCGGTCCAGGAGAGGAATCACGATGTCCGATCTCATCTGGTCCGACGCGACCGAGCTCGCGGAGTTGATCCGCACCGGGAAGGCGTCCTCCGTCGAGGTGGTACGAGCGCACCTCGACCGCATCGAGGCCACCAACCCGAAGGTCAACGCCGTCGTGACAGTCGCCGAAGGGGCCCTGGAGGCCGCGAAAGCGGCGGACGAAGAGCTCGCTTCGGGAGTCGAGGTGGGGCCGCTGCACGGCGTGCCCTTCACCGTCAAGGACTCGTTCGACACCGCCGGCGTGCTGACCCAGCGCGGTTCGCCGATCTTCGCCGGCCGCGTCCCGGACACGGACGCCACCGCGGTGGCGCGGCTGAAGAACGCCGGCGGGATCCTCCTGGCGAAGACCAACCTCCCGGAGTTCTCCTACGCCGTCGATTCCGACAACCTCCTGACAGGCGATACGAACAACCCCTGGGACCTCGACCGCACCGCCGGCGGTTCGAGCGGCGGCGAGTCCGGGGCGATCGCCGCCGGCATGTCACCGCTCGGGCTCGG
>NZ_JBEYSJ010000026.1:0-133975 GCF_040704195.1 Amycolatopsis sp. NPDC047767 | reverse complement strand
CGCGGTGACGCTGTTGGCCACCGACAGCGACAGGTTTTCGTGGGCGTGGATGCCGATCTGCGTGTCCGGGTCGAGGACCTCGCGGTACGCGTCGACCCGAGCGGCGACGTCGCTCATGGTCAGCCGCCCACCGGAATCCGTGACGTACACGCAGTGCGCGCCCGCGTCCTCCATGATCTTCGCCTGCTTCGCCAGGTCCTCGGGCGAGTTCATGTGGCTCAGCATCAGGAACCCGGCGACGTCCATGCCGTTCTCCCGCGCCCAGCCGATGTGCTGGATCGCGATGTCGGCCTCGGTGCAGTGCGTGGCGATGCGCACACTCGACACCCCGAGATCCCGGGCCGCCCGCAGATCGTCGATCGTGCCGACGCCCGGGAGCAGCAACGTCGTGAGCTTCGCCCGTGACACCACCTCGGCCGCCGCCGCGATCCACCCGGAATCCGCTGCGGCGCCGTGGCCGTAGATCACGCTGGACCCGGCCAGCCCGTCGCCGTGCGCGACCTCGATCGCCGCCACCCCGGACGCGTCCAGCGCGGCCGCGATCGTCCGCACTGCTCGACCGAGTACTGGTGCCCGATCGCGTGCATGCCGTCCCGCAGCGTCACGTCCTGGACGTACAACTGCTCCGTCACCGCGCCGCCCCTTCCTTCAGTTCCAGCAGACGCTCGGCGGTGCGCAGGGCCGCGGACGTCATGATGTCCAGGTTTCCGGCGTAGTCCGGCAGGTAGTGCCCGGCGCCGGTCACCTCGAGGAACACCGACACCTTGACCCCGCGGAACGCCCGCCCGAGCCCCGGTACGAACGGGTGGTCCACCGCGTCGAACTGCACCTGCTGCTTCAACCGGTAGCCGGGTAAGTACTTCTGCACCTGTGCCACCATGTCCTCGACGGACGCACTCACCGCGGATTCGTCCACTTCGGACTGTTCGACCAGGCAGAAGACCGTGTCTCGCATCTTCATCGCCGGCTCCGCCGGGTTGAGGATGATCACGGCCTTGCCCCGCTCCGCGCCGCCCACGACTTCGAGCGCCCGCGCGGTCGTCTCGGTGAACTCGTCGATGTTCGCCCGCGTGCCCGGCCCGGCCGAGCGCGACGCGATGGACGCGACGATCTCCGCGTACGCCACCGGCGTCACGGCCGACACCGCGGCGACGATCGGCGTGGTCGCCTGGCCGCCGCACGTGACCATGTTGACGTTCGCCGCACCGAGGTGGGCGTCGAGGTTCACCGGCGGCACCACGTACGGGCCGATCGCCGCCGGTGTCAGGTCCACCATCGGCAGGCCGTACTCGCGCAGCACCTCGTAGTTGTGCTTGTGCGCACCGGCCGAAGTCGCGTCGAACACCAGCCGCACGCCGGCGAACTCCGGCAGCTTGACGAGCCCCTCCACGCCGTCGGACGTGGTGGCGATCCCGAGCCGCTTCGCCCGGGCGAGGCCGTCCGACGCGGGGTCGATGCCGACGAGCGCGGCGACTTCCAGCTGGTCCGACAGGCGTTTGACCTTGAACATCAGGTCCGTGCCGATGTTGCCGGACCCGATGATCGCGACGGGCGTGGCCATCAGGCGTCCTCTCCGGTGAACGTCACGCGCACTTCGCCCACCTCTTCGAAGCGGGCCAGGTAGGTACCGGGTTCCGGCACCGCCACCATCGGCCCCCACGCGCCGGCGAGCACGACCTCACCCGCGCGCAGCGGCGCACCACGCCGGGCGACCTCGGTGGCCAGCCAGGCCACGGCGTTGGCCGGCGAGCCGAGACAGGCCGCGCCGACGCCCGTCGACACGGGTTCGCCGCCGTGCTCCAGGCTCAGGCCCAGCGAAGGCAGGTCGACGTCGGAGAGCTTCTTCGGCGTCGTCCCGAGCACGACCGCGCCGCTGGACGCGTTGTCCGCGACGGTGTCGGCGATCTTGATGTCCCACCCGGCGATGCGCGAGTCGACGATCTCGATGGCCGGCAGCACGAACTCCGTCGCGCGCAGCACGTCGACCAGCGTCGCGCCGGCGGGGAGGTCGGCGCCCAGCACGAACGCGACCTCGCCTTCCACGCGCGGCTGCAGGAACTTCGCCAGCGGCAGCTCGGCCCGGTCGCCGAAGACCATGTCGTCGAGCAGCACACCGAAGTCGGGCTGGAACACGCCGAACTGCTTCTGCACGGCCACCGACGTCAGGCCGATCTTGCGTCCCGCCACGCGCCGGCCCGGCACCGCGAGCTTGCGCTCCAGCACCGCCGCCTGCACCGCGTAGGCGAGGTCGACGTGCGCGTCGCCGATCAGGTCCCGCACCGGTTCCACGGGGGTGCGCGTCTGCTCGGCGCGCATCAGCCGCCCCGCCGCGGTCTCCACGGCCGTCGCGAAGGCGGTTTTGGTCGTTGTCATCGAGGACGCCTCACAGTTGGATGCAGATGTTGGTGGGCTCGCTGTAGAAGTGCAGCGAGTGCACGCCGCCTTCGCGGCCGATGCCCGAAAGCCCGACGCCGCCGAACGGCGAACGCAGATCCCGCAGGTACCACGTGTTCACCCACGACATGCCCACGCGCATCGCGGCGGCGACGCGGTGGCCGCGCTCGAGGTTCGTGGTCCACACCGAGGACGCGAGGCCGTACGACGTGTCGTTGGCCAGGCGGATCGCCTCGTCCTCGGTGTCGAACGGGATGAGGGTCGCGACCGGCCCGAACACCTCCTCGCGCACCACACGGGCGGAGTTGTCCACGCCGGTCCACAGCGCGGGTTCCACCCACGCGCCGCCGGCGAGATCCGCGCCGAGCTCGGGGATGCCGCCGCCCACGAGGAGCTCGGCGCCTTCCTTCTCGGCCACGGCGTAGTACGACATGACCTTTTCCCGGTGCGTCTGGGAGATCAGTGGCCCGGTGGTGGTGGCGGGATCGTCGGGCCGGCCGAAGCGCAGCGCCTTCGCCCGCTCGACCAGACCGGAGGCGACCTCGTCGAAGACGCCGCGCTGCACGTAGACGCGCTCGGTGCACAGGCAGATCTGCCCGGTGTTGGTGAACACGGACCGTTCGAGCCCGTCGACCGCCCGCTCGAGGTCGGCGTCGTCGAACACCACCGCGGCGTTCTTCCCGCCCAGCTCGAACGAAACCGGCCGCACGTGGGGCGCGACCGCGCGCATGATCACCGAGCCGGTGGCCGACTCGCCGGTGAAGGTGATGCCGTCGACGTCCGGGTGCGTCGTGAGGAACTCACCCGCGGACGCGGGCCCGAAGCCGTGCACGACGTTGAACGCGCCGGCCGGCATCCCCGCCTCGGCGAGGATCTCCGCCAGCAGCGTCGCGCTCGACGGCGTCTCCTCCGAAGGCTTCACCACCACGGCGTTGCCGCTCGCCAGCGCTGGCGCGACTTTCCACGTCAGCAGCAGCAACGGCAGGTTCCACGGCACGATCACGCCCACCACGCCCAGCGGCTTGCGGATCGCGTAGTTCAGCGCCTGCCCGGTCGCGACGTCGGTGAGAAACGAGTCGAGCCCCGTCCCGGCGATGATGTCCGCGGCCGCGCGGAAGTTGGCCGACGCGCGCCGCACGTCGAGGTTCGTGGCCAGTGCGACGGGCTTGCCGGTGTCGGCGATCTCGGCCGCGAGCAGGTCGTCGAAGCGCTCCTCGATCCGGTCCGCGACCCGCCGCAGCAGGGCGACGCGCTCGGTCGCCGTGGTCTTGCCCCACGCGCCGTTCAGCGCCTGCCTGGCGCTGCGCACCGCGCGGTCGACGAGCTCTTGGTCGGCTTCGTGCACCTTCGCGATCAGCGAACCGTCGACGGGGCTCACCTTGTCGAAGGTGCGGGGGCCGTCGACGAACTCGCCCCCGATGAAGTTGCGCAACGCCTTCGGGATCCCCTGCGGCATCACTGGTTTCCTTTCGTCGGAACTGTTCACGCGTGCTCGGGCACGGTGTGGTGCCAGGTCTCGCCGCGGTAGGTGACCGCGACCGACCCGCCGGTGGGCACGAGGACGACTTCCTCGGCGTTGTCGGGTTCCCCCAGGTCGCGCCCGGCCGCCCACGCGACGACCGCGCGCATGCACCCGGAGTGCGTGGCGACGGCGAGGTGCTCGTCGGCCGGCACGCGGTCGGCCGCGGCCACGGTGGCGGCGAGGAACCGGCGCACGACCGCGTCCGGCGATTCGTGCCAGAGCAGCGGGATCTGCAGCCAGAACCCCATCGCGTCGCCGTCTTCGTGCGCCTGCCAGAACCGCCGGGCCTCTTCGGCCCAGCCGGCGCCGCCGGCGGCCGGGATGAGCTCGCGCACCTGGGTGGGTTCGTAGTCCCGGCCGTCGACGCGGAGCTGGAGGTTGCGGAACTCCGGCGCGACCTCGTTGCCGCCGAGTTTCAGCCCGGGCGCGCCGGCGAGGGTCGCGTGCAGCACCTCGGCGGTCTGCCGCGCCCGCGCGGTGGGCGCGTAGGCCACGGAAACCGCCGTGCCGTCGGGAAGTTCGGCCGCGAGGCTCTCGCCGCGCGCCCGGGCCTGCTCGATGCCGCGTTCGGTGAGGCCGGCGTCGCTTTCGTAGCTGGCCGTCTCGCCGTGGCGGACGAGGTGCAGGATCATCGGTGCCTCCAGGTCGGTCAGCTCGGGCGGAACACGCGGTGGCTGGAGCGGGCCGGGTGCAGGCCAACGCGGTCGAGGATGCGTTTCACCGAACCCGCGGGGTCACCGACGGCGAAGTGCTCGGTCTCCATCCCGACGGCACGCGCCCCGGCGAGGTTCGACGGCAGATCGTCGACGAACAGGCAGCTCGCCGGCTCTTCCCGCAGCTGCCCGAGCGCCCACCGGAACACCGACGGGTCGGGCTTGAGCACGCCGTAGCGGCCGGCTTCGAGCAGCAGGTCGAAGCCACCGAACTCGGGGAACTTCGCCGCCCAGTCCTGGCCGAACCAGTGGCCCATGTCGTTGGTGAGCGCGGCCAGGCGCACGCGGCCGCCGATGTCGCGCAGCATCGCGCGCACCTCGTCGCGCACGCTGATGCGGGTCCGCATGAACGCGCCGAGGTCGAGGTCCGGCCGTCGTTGCGACAGCTCGGCCCAGTAGTCGCGCTCCTGCTGCTTGCCCTGCTCGACCCCGTCGTAGAGCTTGTCGTCGCCGAACGGGCCCTTGGGGAACGTCGGGTCGTCGACCACCTCGAACAGCGTGGGCACGACGACGCCGCCGAGGTCGAGCACGATGGTCGTGAGCCGTAGCGTGGGCGTGTCCGCCCGGGACCGGACCGCGGCCGCGCGCCGGAGCGCACGACCGCGGCCGGGCCGCGACCAGGGTTCTTCGAAGGTCACGGATCAGTCCAGGACCGTGACGACGCCGGTGTCACCGTCGACGCGCACGCGCTGGCCGGTGCGCAGCGTCGAGACCGCACGGCCGGTGCCGACCACGGCGGGCAGGCCGTACTCGCGGCAGACGATCGCGGTGTGGCTCATGATGCCGCCGACGTCGCTGACGGTCGCGGCGATCCGCGAGAACACCGGCGCCCATGCGGGTGAGGTGGCGGGGCAGACCAGCACGTCGCCGTCCTGCACCTCGGCCAGCTCGGCCACGGACCGCACCACGCGCACCGGTCCCTCGACCACCCCGGGTGAACCGGCGACCCCGCGCAGCGTGCCGGGGTCTTCCGTTTCCGAGTCGGCCAGCCAGCCCGCGACGGAGTCGGTGGTGATGCCCCACAGCATGACCGTGAGCGGTTCGGCGACGGCCTCCGGCGGCGGGCCGAGCGCGGGCGGCGGCTCCCAGGCTTCCAGCGCGGTGAAGATGCGGCGGCGCTCGGCGATGATCGGGGTCCAGTGCGCGCGACCCCGGCCGGGCGCGCCGGTCGACCACGAGGCGACGGTGTCGAAGATCAGCTCCGCGACTTCGGTGCGGCGCAGGAAGAACAGGTCCTCGGGGTCGTCGAACACACCCATGTCCACCAGGGACCGGGCGAGCTCCTTGGACTTGCCCCAGAACGCGGCCCACATCCAGTGTTCGATGTAGAGCACGTGCTCCTCGATGTAGACGAACACCTTGCGCGCCAGCGCGAGCAGCTCGTCGAACAGGTCCACGTCGGCCGGGTTGAGCAGGGCGCGGTAGTCGCCGGTGATGCGCTCACGTTCGGCCAGCACCCGCTCGGTCGGGCGGTCGATGACCTCGCCCTTGCGCAGGCGTTCGAGGTAGGTGCGCACGGCCCCGAACGGGATGTCCGGGTGGTCGTCCCAGGTGCCGAAGCGGTGGTCGCCGCCGGGGTGGCCGGGGTCGGCGTTGATGTGGAACCACGGATCCCTGGTGGCTTCCCAGTCCTCGGCCCAGGCGCGGCCGGACTCCGTGCCGCTCAGCACGGCGAGGGCCGCGTCGAGGTGGGAGGCGTTGAGGATCGTGTCGCTCACGCCGAGGCGTTCGGCTTCCTTGGCGAGGCGCTTGAGCTCGTCGTCGGGCCGGTAGAGCTCCACGTGCAGGCCGCCGACCATCCGCGACACGGACTGGTCGCCGATGCCGGGGAAGGCGTTCTGGCAGAACTGGAAGAACGTGAGGTACGCGGCGTAACCGATGTTCAGCATCTCGAAGTGCCACTGGTACGTCTCGTACATCGTGGTGATCATGAGGCTGAAGTCGCGTTCCCAGCGATACCCGGCCGAGTGTCCGAGGTGTCCGGTCACAGTGGACAGCGGCTCGCGCTCCGGCAGCGGCGCGAAGCTCAGGCCGCGGATGAGCTTGATGCGCTCGGCGACCTTTTCCTTCCACTCCGCGTAGATCTCGTCCCAGCGCTCGTAGTAGTGGCCGGCCCGCTCGCCGAACTCCTCGGCCCGCGCGGCGATCTGGTCGGCCGGCGCGGCGACCGGCGAGACGTACAGGCGGCCGTTGAGGATGCGCTGCTCCAGGCCGAACGCCGGCGGTACCGCGAACACGCGCGTGTTCATCGCGCCGAGGGCCTGCCACCAGCACTCGCACTGGATCTCGTCGTACGGGTGCAGCACGTAGGGGTGGTGCAGGGCGTCCTGGAACCAGAACTTGCCCTCGTCGGCCTTGCGGCGGTCCTCGCCGAACAGGTGGTACCAGTTGTAGAGCGATTCCCAGCCCTCGGCACCTTGCGGTGGGTCGAGGTCGAACGGCCCGGGGAAGGTGGAAGCGACCATCGTCGGTCCCTTTCTCGTCTGCGCAGTCAGTGGGGGATGCGGGTCAGGGTTTTGCGCCGCCGGTCAGCGCCGCGAGCACGTGGGCGAGCGCGCCCCGGTTCTCCTGCGACACCTGCTTCGGCGGTTTGGTGCTCCACACGGTTTCCGGGCGGGCCTGCACCACGTGCACGTCGTCGCCGTCGATGGCGAACTCGCCGTCCTGCGGGGTGCCGGCGTGCTTCTCGATCAGCGCCGCGATTTCGAGCAGCTGCTCGATGTGTCCCTTGTGGAGGGACGGCTGGGACCGGTCCGCGTCGTCGACGGGCACGGTCGCGATGCCCTTGCCGGTCTCCGGGTCGCGGGTCGCGCGGGTGGCCTTCTCGGCGATGTCGCGGGTGAGGATCTCGCGGGTGATCTTGTCGACCACGAACCGGTCGGGCGTCACCGTCCCGCTCACCAGCGGTTCGCCCAGGCCCCACACGGACTCGATGACGACCTTCGACCGGTCGCCGTTGGCGGGGTTGAGGGTCATGAACACGCCGGCCGCGCTCGCGTCGACCATGCGCTGCACGACCACGCCCATGGCGTCGTCGGTGCTCTCGACCCCGTCACGCGCCCGGTAGCTGATGGCGCGCGCGGTGAACAGGCTCGCCCAGCAGCGCCGGACGGCGGCCGACACCTCGTCGGCGCCGATGACCCAGAGATAGCTGTCGTGCTCGCCGGCGAAGCTGCGGTCCGCGGAGTCCTCCGCGGCCGAACTCGACCGCACCGCCACGGGCGGCTCGGCGACGCCGGTGCGCTCGGCGAGCTCCGCGTAGGCCGCGCGGATGTCGGCGTCGGCGCCGTGCTGCTCGGTCTCGGCGAACAGCAGCTCGCGGATCGCGGCCGACTCCTCCGTCAGCACGTCGAGGTCGGCTTCCGGGTGCAGTGCGCCGATCCGGCGGTCCAGCTCCTGGCCCAAGCCGCCGGTCACCGCCGCGCGGTAGGCGTCCGTGGTCACCACGAACGCTTCGGGAACCCGGACTCCCAGGCGGCACAACGTGTCCAGCGAGCGACCCTTGCCACCGGCCTGTGCGGTGGTGACAGCGTTGTCGCCCATCCCGATGTGCAGAGTGCTCGCTGCGGTCATCGATCGGTCCTTTCCTTGTTCTCGCGGTCGCTGGGTTCGTCGTAGTCGGACACCAGCGCGACCACGGCGGCGTCGACCGTCGCTTCGCCGGTGGCCGCGGCGGCCGCTTCGTCGGTGTTCACGAGGACGGTGGCCCCGGGGCTGGCGTCGAGCAGGTCGACCGCGACGGTGATGGTGTCCACGCCGATCGCGCGGACGAGCACGAGCCGCCGGGTCGACAGCCCGGGCAGCTGCCGGTCGGACCACACCCGGCCGATGACGCGGCCGAGGATCACGACTGGCCCCCGCTCGGCAACTCCAGCACGGCTTCGCGGAACGACTCCGCGCGGCGGGTCTCGAGCAGCGTGGCCGCGGCCTCGCTCGGGCGCGGGTAGATCTGGGCGGCGCGCAGGTCGCCGTAACGCTTCACGGCGGCGGTGCCGGCGTCGAGCGCCTGGCGGACGGCGGCCAGCTGGCCCTGGATCGCGGCCACGAGGTAGCCGCTGGACACGCGGTCGACCGCGATGCACCGGACGTCGGCGGTCTTGATCATCGCCTCGATCCCCGCCGTGAGCGCCACGATGCCGCGGGTCTCGACGACACCGATCGCGCCAGCCGAATTCGTGTTGCCGGCCATGGGTGTTCTCCTTGTTCTGCGGTGAGCGTTCTGCGGTGAGCGCAGTGCTGGCTCAGTTGCCTTCGAGCAGGGCGGTGTGGGCGGCGACGGCCGCGACGGCGTCGCACGGGTTGGCGAACACCACCGAACGCACCTGCGCACCCGACACCGCTTTCGCGGTTTCCTCGGCGATTTCGGTCGCTTCCTCGACGGTGGCGAGGTCGCCGGACAGCGCGACCGCGACGATGCCGCCGCCGAGGCGCACGACGCCTTCCACCGTCACGTTGGTGGCTTTGACGATCGCGTCGACGGCGTCGAAGATCGGCACGAACCCTTCCGTCTCCACGAATCCGACCGCGGTGTTGGCCATGGGGCTCTCTCTTTCTGACTAGCGGGAAGTGGCGGGACGCCAGCGGACGACCGCGGCGCCGGTGCCCCAGATCGGGCCGTAGGACAGGAGTTCGCCGGGCTGGTCCAGCACACCGGCGCCGAGCAGGAAGGCCAGCGCGCGGAACTGGCTGTCGGCCGCGGCTTCGCGGGCGAAACTTTCGCGCAGGTCCAGGGCCTCCTTCACGTCGCCGCGCACGAGCGCGTCGAGGATCCGGCGGTTCCACTTGTCCTGCCAGGGCGTGGCGATGCCGTCTTCGGACGGTTCGATCCAGCGCTGGATGAGCCCGGCGGACAGGCCGGACACCACGACCACGCCGACCCGGCGGCCGGTCGCGGCCGCGGCGGCGACACCGGTTTCGCCGAGCGTGGCGATGTTGTCGACCTCGGCGTAGAGGTTGCAGGACACCATCGCGTACCGGAAGCGCCGCCCGGGGTCGAGCAGGTTCGCGATGGTGACGGTGCCGGTGTCGATCGGGAAACCGTCGTAGCGCGTGCGCCGCGCCTGCAGGCCGCGGTCGGCGGTCAGGCCGACCCAGCGTTCGGCGAGGTCGGTGTCGACCTGCAGGTCGTAGCTGATGCGGCCGTAGTCGTAGGCGTACCAGTTCTCGTCCATCCGCTCGCCGCGCGGGTTGGGGTCCAGCTGGAACTGGTGCCCGAGCACGGTGAACCACTGCGTCGACATGAGCAGCACGGTGTCCACTCCGGCCTCGCGGAAGTCCTCGCCGACCTGCTCGACGCCCGCCCGCAGGTCGGCCCAGCTCGGCGCGGGGCTCTTCGCGAGCAGCTGCGGCATGCCCGGCACGAGGGCGGCGGCGACCACGGCGTCAGCCACGAGCGCGCACCCCCTCGGGGCGCCACTCGACCACGGCGTTGCCGGTGCCGATGATCGTGCCGTAGCCCAGGATGTCGCCGGTGGTGTCCGGCCAGCCCAGCGCGGCCAGCAGCCAGCTCAGGCTGCCCGACTTCGTCTCGGCCTCGCTGGCCTCGATGTGCTCGGGGATCGCCGTGCGCAACGCCGAAGTCGGTTGGCTGCGCGCGGTTTCCAGCAGCTTCATGTCGGCGCGGTACTGGTCGTTGTTGTACGCGTACTCGCGGCCCATGTCCTCGGGCAACTCGGTCTCGCGGTCGAAGTGCAGGTGCGACAACGAGTTCGACGCCAGCAGCACCGCCCGCCGTCCCGTCCGCTCGATCGCGACGCGGGTCGCGGTGCCGAGCACGTCCATCTGCTCCAGCTCGGCGTCGGCGTAGAAGTACGGGTTGTTATTGGCGCTGATCGACACGACCGGGATGTCCCAGCGCGGGTTCGCCATGTGCAGCGCGCCGATCGTCGCGTAGTCCACGCGCACACCCGGCTCCCGCATGGCCCGTGTGACCAGGCCGTGCTCCTCGAAACTGCCCACCATGGCCTCCGCGAGCTCCACGTCGGTGCGGAAGTCGAAGTGGTAGCGGAACAGGTTCGGGAAGATCGGCTCGACCGACACCCCGCGCGGATTGGGCACGCAGTTGACGTGGTGGCCGACCATGGTGATCCAGTGCGGCGCGTGCACCACGAGCACGTCCGGCCGCAGCTCCCGGATCCGGCGCCGGACCTCGTCGTAGGCCCACCGCAGCGTTTCCCAGCCGCCGGTGCTGCGCGGCTCGTTCTGCGGCGGGTTGTCCGCGTAGATCAGGTGCGGCGGGTGCGGAGCGAGGTAACCCGCGACGATGCCGGCCCGCGGTGGCTCCGGCGCGGCCGGCTCGGCCGGCTGGGCCTGCGGCGTTCGGGCCCGCTCGCCGGCCGGCGATAAGTGGAATACCCGTGACATGCTGGTTGACGTTAGGCCGCAGACCGCCGCGGGTTCGTGTTGTTGTCCGGTGCACCCGGACACGAATTTCAGCCGCCGCGCGGGCCCCGTCAGGCCGGGGTGGCCTTGCCCTGACCTTCTTCGTAGCGCTTGCGGTCTTCGGCGGTCAGCTCGGTCCAGTGGCTGCCCGGGGCGCGGCCGAGGACCCAGTCGCGCACTCCGTCCAGGCGGGCGCGCAATTCGGGCAGGGACACGCCCGCGAGGGCGCCAGCCCGGACGCGGGGGACGCCGTCCACGAACACGAGGTCGATGTCGCGCGCGGACGCCTGGAAAACCACGTGGTCGGCCACGGAGCTCGCGGCGAGTCCGAAGGGGCCTGTCCGCAGCACGAGGACGTCGGCCTGCTTGCCCGGGGTGAGACTGCCGACGCGGTCGTCGAGGCCGAGCGCGCGGGCCGCGTCGAGGGTGGCCATGCGCAGCAACGCGGGCGCGTCGATCGAGGGGAAGGTCGGTGTCCGGACACCGGAGCGGCCGACCTGGCGCTCGGCCATCACCTCGGTGAGGCGGCTGAGCGCGTGGCCGATCCTGAGGTGGGTGAGGAAATCACCGCTCACGGCGGCGGTCGCGTCGACGCCGAAGACGAGCGGTACTCCCTGTTGCACCGCGCGCCCGATCATCGGGACCACGCCCATGTGCCCGGCCTCGATCTGGGGCGTGCTGACGATCGTGCCGCCGTTCTGGCGCAGCATCGTGAGCTCGGCGTCGGTCGCCGGGCCGGCGTGCACCCAGAGGACATCGGGGCCGAGCAGGCCGAGCTCGTGCGACGAGGTGACCTGGCCCTGCAGGTTGGAGTGCAGCGTGGAGACGAGCCCGATCTCGCGGGCGGCCTTGACCTCGCGGGCGTGGGCTTCGAGCGAGACGTGGTCGATGTTGTTCAGCGCGACGCCGAGCTGCACGCGGTCGGTGGTGGCGCGGGCATTCGCGAGCCGTTGCAGCACGGCGATGCGCTCGTCGAGGGTGTCGAACGAACTGGTGCCCGCTTCGGGCCGCGGCCGGAAGCAGAACCCGAACACGGCCCGGATTCCCACGGCTTCCAGTGCTTCCAGCGACGCCTCGGCGTGTTCGGGCGAGTTGGTGGCGTGGCAGAAGTCGAACACCGTGGTCACCCCGTTGAGCAGCAGCTCCGCGCCGGCGCCGAACGTCGCGTCGTGCATGTCCTGCGGGCGGTAGCGGCCGGCGAGGGGGTGGATGACACCGAAGTACTCGCGGCCCCAACAGTTCGAGGCGAGGCCGCGGATGGGGGCCTGCCACATGTGGTTGTGGCAGTCGACGAGTCCGGGCAGCACGATCGAATCGGCGGCGTCGATGATCTCGTCGACCTCGCTCTCGTCGATCTTCGGTGCCACGTCGAGGATCCTGTCGTCGCCGATCAGCACGTCGCCGCGGAAATCGCCGAGCGCCGGGTCCATCGTCAGGACCGAGCCGCCTTTGAGCAAGGTCTTCTTCACGGGCTGATGCCTCCTTGGATGTGGTGCGCCGCCGTCGGCTGAATCGTTGCTTGACGGGTCCGGAACGCCTGCTTATAGTACTGCAAACGTTTGTAAGACGAAAGGTGCACCGTCGTGCACGACACTCGATCTCCAGCGTTCACGTCCTATGGCGACGCTTCCGAAATCTTCCGCACTCCCGGTTTGCCGTTCACACCGGCGATCCGGATTTCGCCGGGCAGCGAACTCGTTTTCGTCTCGGGGTGTCCGGGTGTACCAGACGGCGACGACGACTCACCGGAGGTCGAAGCCGAGGTGCGCCGGGCTTTCCGCTATCTCGCAAGGGTTCTGGAGCTTGCGGGAGCGGGCCTGGAGCACGTAGTTTCCCTCACCAAGTTCCTGACCGATGTCGAACGGGACAATGCGATCGTCACGACCGTGATGCGCGAACTGTTCCCCGTGATGCCTACTTCGACCACCGTCGAGGTTTCCCGTCTCGTGCCCAGGGGTCTTCATTTCGAAGTCAACGCGATCGCGGCCGTGCCAGCTCGTTCTGGTCCCGTGGTCCTGGATCAGAGCGGCTGATTCTCATGACCAAAGATCTTCGCCTTCTCGGAATTTGCGGCAGCCTTCGTTCCGGCTCCTACAACCACGGGCTGCTGAAAGCCCTCGCTGACGAGGCACCCGCCGGCGTCACCCTCGACCTCCTCGGCGACTGGAGCGAGGTACCGAACCTCAACGTCGACCTCCTCGAAGACGGGCAGCCGCCCGCGGTGGTGCGGGCCGTCGCGGAGCAGGTGCGCGCGGCGGACGGCCTCGTGATCGCGACGCCGGAGTACTGCAACAGCGTGCCGGGCGCGTTCAAGAACCTGCTCGACTGGCTCTCTTTCCCGCCCCCGTTCAACTGCCTGCGGTTCAAGCCGATCGGCCTGGTCGGCGCGAGCATCGGCACCGGCGGCACGCTGCGTGGCCAGTCGGCGTTGCGCGGTGCCCTGCTGTTCTTCGACGCGATGCTGATGGGCCGGCCGGAGGTCGCCGTCGGCCTGGGCAAGATGAAGTTCGACGACGAGGGAAACCTGAAGGACGAAGAGGTTCGGGCGCTGCTTCGCCGGTTCCTGTCCGACTTCGTGGAATTCACCCAGAGCACCAAGGCGCGTGGCCTCGACCCGCGGGAACGGGAATTCGTTTTCTGACGCTCCTGACCCTCCTGACGATTCCGACGAAGGGATGGTGCCTTGTGGACAGTCCGCCCGACATCGGTGCGCCGCCGGGCGTCCGTCCGACCGGTGAAACGCTCTACCTCGCCCCGAGCGGGCGCCGGTTCACCGACGCGGGTGAGCTGACGCGCGAGTACGACATCGAGTGGACGGTGCCCGACTTCCCCGCGGTGGCCGCGAGTTTCGTCGCCCGCAGTGCCGAAACCCGCGGCCGGCTCGAGTGTTTCCTCGACATCCCCTATGGCCCGACCGTCGACGAGCGGCTCGACGTGTTCCCCGGTTCGCCGGGCGGGCCCGTGGTGGTGTTCTTGCACGGCGGGTACTGGCGGGCGCTGACGTCGGCGGAGTTCAGCTTCGCCGCGGCCGGCCTGGTGGCGCGCGGGGTGACCGTGGTGATCCCGACGTATTCGCTGTGCCCGGCGGTGTCGCTCGACGAGATCGTCCGGCAGGAGCGCGCGGCGGTCGCGTGGACGGTGCGCTCGATCGCCTCGTACGGCGCGGATCCGCGGCGGGTGGTGGTCGCCGGGCATTCGGCCGGCGGGCACGGCGTTGCGATGGTGCTGGCCACGCGCTGGGCCGAGAACTACGGCATCGATCCGTCGGTGATCAAGGGCGGGTGCGCGATCAGCGGCCTGTTCGACCTGCGGCCGCTGCCGTTCACCTCGGTGCAGGCCGATCTGCGGCTGACGGCGGATCAGGTGCTGCGTAACAGTCCGGTGCTCGCGCTGCCGGAGACGATGCCGCCGCTGGTGATCACCTACGGCACGGAGCAGACGGCGGAGTTCGTGCGCCAGTCCACCGACTACTTCGCCGCGGCGAAGGCGCACGGCCTGGACGTTCGCTGTCTGCCGCGGCCCGGTTTCAACCACTTCGACGAGCTCGACGCGCTCGCCGATGACCGCGGTGATCTCACCGAGTCCATTGTGGATCTTTTCGACCGACGTTAGCCGTGCCACAAGGAGGTAGCATGCTCACGCAGTTGCAGAACGACTTTCGCGAGGTCATGGCGGGAGTCGCCACCCCGGTCTCGGTGGTGACCGCGTTCCACGAGGGCGCGCCGCACGGGACGACGGTCAGCGCGTTCACCTCGCTGTCCATGGACCCGCCGATGGTGCTGGTGTCGCTGGACAAAACGTCGCGGCTCCTGGGTCTGATCCGGAAGTCGCAGCGCTTCGGGGTGAACGTCCTCGGTGCGGCACAGGCCGAGACGGCACGGTCGTTCGCGAAGAAGCTCGAAATGGGGGAGAAGTTCGCCGGCGTCGACTGGCAGCACGACAACGAACTGCCCCGGCTGGCGGGCGTTCCCGGATGGCTGGCGTGCACGCTGAGCCAGGAGGTCGAAGGCGGTGACCACATCGTCCTTTTCGGACAGGTCGTCTCGGCTTCCACGGCCACGGCGGCTCCGCTGACGTACCACTCGCGGACGTTCGGCACGCATTCGTTGCTGGCCCAGAGTGCGTGAAGTATTTCCGTGCCAGCTTGCAAACGATTGCAAATTCGGCGTGAACGCGCTTGATCCCGCGCGTTCACGCCGGCTCAGCTGGTGCGGATGATCGTTTTTCCCTGGCTGCGCCGGCCCGGTGCGAACGCGGTCGCGGCTTCCGCCAGCGGGTGAACGGCACCGACGAGCACCCGGAGCCGTCCGTCGCGGACCCGTTGCGCCAGGTCGGCCAGCCTTGCCCGATCGGCTTCGACCACGAAGAAGACGGCGCGCCCATCCCGCGGCCACGCGTTGGGCGGTCCCGCGATGGTCACCAGCGTCCCGCCGGCGCGGACGATCCCGGCCGAACGGTCCCCGGTGTCCCCGCCGAAGACGTCCAGCACCAGGTCGACCTCACCGACGTCTTCCAGCCGGTCGGCCTCCAGGTCCACGAACGAGTGCACGCCGAGATCGAGGGCCGCCTCTCGGTTGTGCGCCCGCCCGGTGCCGATCACGGTCGCCCCGGCCTCCCGTGCGAGCTGCACGGCGATCGACCCGACGCCGCCCGCGGCGCCGTGGACCAGCACCGTCTGCCCGGGCTCGAGCCGGCCGTGGTCGAACAGCGCCTGCCACGCCGTCAGCCCGGAGATCGGCAGCGCCGCGCCGACGGAGTGGTCGATGTCGGCAGGCAGCGGCGCGAGGTTGCGCGCCTCCACGGCCGTGAACTCGGCGAGTGACCCGTCGCGCGTCCAGTCGGCGAGCCCGAACACGCGTTGCCCCACCGTGAGCCCGGTCGTGCCGTACCCGAGCTCGGCCACCACCCCGGACAGCTCGTGCCCGGGCACGCTCGGCGTCCGGTCCCGCCCGGCGCGGTCGGTCCACGTGCCGGGCCACTCCAGCTCGCCGGGCGTGAAGCCGGCCGCGTGCACCCGCACGATCACGTCGTTCTCCGCGGCGTGCGGATGGGGACGGTCCACAAGGGACATGCCGCCGACGCCGGCGGTGCGATCCTGGACGGTGATGGCTTTCATGATTCCCAGCCTCTGCAGGAGAAGGACCGTGGTGGTCAGAACTTACCGCCACCGGCGCTGATGCGCTGCCCCGTGACCCAGCGGGCGTCGTGGGAGACCAGGAAAGCCACGACGTCGGCGATGTCGGCCGGTTCGCCGATGCGGCCGAGCGGGGTGCTCTGGGCTTCGGCGGCGATCTCCTCGTCGGAGAAGTGCGCCGTCGAGGGAGTCCTGACCATGCCGGGCAGCTCGCTGTTCACGGTGATGTGCTTGGGCTCGAGCTCGACGGCCGCCACCCGGACGAGGTGGTCGAGGGCCGCTTTGCTCGACGCGTAGAGAGCCGTGCCGGCCGTGGGCATGAGCGTGAGCCCCGCGGAGATCATCACGATTCGCCCGCCGGTCCGCATGCGGAGCGCCGATTCCCGCATGGCCACGAAGCCGGCGCGGGTGTTGGTGGCGAAAACGGTGTCGAAGTCCTCGTCGGTGCTGCCGGCCAAGCTCTTGAAGCGGTAGTCGGCCGCGTTGCTCACGACGATGTCCACCCCGCCGAACTCCGTCTCGGCGACGTCGAACAGGCCCCGCACCTGTGCGGCGTCGGCGACGTCGGCCGCCGTTGTGATCGCGGTGCCACCGTGGGCGGCGATGCCGCCGACCACCTCCTCGGCCTGCCGCCGCTGGGCCGGATGATGGGCGACGATCACCCGGGCGCCGTCCTTGGCCGGCCGTTCCGCGACGCCTTTGCCGATTCCGCTCGAGGCACCCGTGACGAGCGCTGCTTTTCCGTCGAGACTCATGATTCCTCCGGCCCACCTTGGGCCTCGCGGTGGCTCATCGCGAGGTGCCGTGGGAAATCTGCCGCCGACCCCGGAACGCTTGCGCTCGCGGGAGCGAATTTCCCCTGGAGGTCCAGATTTACCCGCCCGGAGAGTTCACGCGCCTGTCCTTGGCGTGGGTACCCATCAGGCGGCCGCGTGCAGCTCCGCGACCACGTCGCCCAGCTCGGGGTGCGCCGACGACACCGTGGCGAGAATGGCGACAACCGCGTCGTACACGAGGCTTTCGAGCTCGGCGGCGGGCACGTCGCAGTCGTGGGTGAGCCAGTCGAGCGTGGTTTCGTCGAGCATGCCCATGATGCCGCGGATCGCGACGCGCACGCGCGGCGGCGGTTCCGTGGTGAGGCCCAGCAGGTCGACCACGAACTCGGCGCCGGCGCGGCGGGCGCGTTCGAAGAGCTCGTCCACCTCCGGGTCCTGCCCGCCGGCGCGGATGAACGCGAGCATGGTGTGGACGTGCGCGCGCCGGTACTCGATGTGGCGGCGCAGCAGGCCGCGCATGCGTTGCTCGCGCGTGTGCTCGTCGTCGCGGGGGCGGTGCAGCTCGATGAGCTCGTCGAGCGCCTGCTGCAGCACCGCGAGGTACAGGCCGCGCTTGTCCTTGAAGTGGTAGAACAACAGCCCGTGCGCGACGCCCGCGGCCTCGGCGATCTCGCTGATGTAGATCTCGTCGTAGGGCTTGCGGGCGAACAGGTCGGCGGCCACCTCGATCAGCGCCGCGCGCCGCTGCCCGCGGGGCGGCGCCGTGCGCTTCTCGGAACTCATGTCAGCTGCCTCCTGTGCTCACCTCGTTGCGCAGGCTGCCGATCCCCTCCACACTCACCTCGACGACGTCACCCGCCCGCAGGTACTCACCTGACGCGAGTGCGACGCCGGCGGGCGTTCCGGTGAGGATGACGTCTCCCGCCGCGAGCGGGACCTTCGCCGAAACAGCCGCGACGAGCTCGGCCACCGGGAACAGCATCTCACTCGTGCGCCCCTGTTGCCTGAGCACGCCGTTCACCCGGGTGGTGACGGCGACGTCTTCGCCGAGCTCGTCCGGCGTCACGAGCGCGGGGCCGAGCGGCTTGAACGTCGGGAATCCCTTGGCGCGCTGGAGAAGCGACAGGTCGACGACGGCACCGTCGCGCATCCCGCGGAACTGGACGTCGCGCGCCGACACGTCGTTGGCGACGGTGAACCCCGCGATGTACCCGGCCGCGTCCCTGGCTTGGACGTCTTGCGCCGGCGCCCCGAGGACAACGGCGAGCTCGGCTTCGTAGTCGACCCGATCCGGCGCCTCGGCCGGCAGGACGATCGGCTTCCCGGTCCCGATGAACAGCTCCGGCCCCGGCGTGATCGGGAAAAACGCCGGTGTGGCCGGGACTTTCAGGCCCGCTTCCGCGATGTGCCCGGCGTAGTTGGCCCCGACGATCACCACGGTCTTCGGCTGCGCCACGGGCGCGAGCAGCGTTGCCTCCGACAGCGGCACCCGGCCCCGCACGGGCGCGTTCTGCGCCTTGTCCACCAGGAGCTCGGCGACGTCGTGGTGCGGTGCGTCGAGCAACAGCAGCTCGTCGCCCTCGCCACGGGCCAGCCCCTGCGTGGTCCGGTAGAGCCGCATCAGGCGCCCCCGGCCAGCACGGTGATGCGGCGTTCGGCGATGCGCCAGCGGCCCGCTTCGCGGGTCAGGACGTCGTGGACGCGGCTCACCGTCCGCAGGTGCGGCGGCGCGGCCGGGTCGCTGAGGGCGTACACCTGCAGGTCGCAGCGGCATTCGGCGCGGTCGCCGTCGAGGTCGAACCACGACGGCGACACCACGTGCAGCGTCGGCCGGTCCTCCTGCTCCCGGCGGCGCATGGCCTCGCGGATCTGCGCGCCCTCCGCGCGGATCTCCTTCGTACTGGTCATCACCAGCGTCGCGTCGGCGGTGTAGCACTCGGCCGACTCGCTCGCGTGGCCCTCGTCGATGAGCCGGAACGACGTGCGCACCACGTCCTCGCACGCGAACCGCGCCTCGCTCACCACGTCGGCACCGTCAGCTCGGCCTCGGTCTTCCCCGCGCGCAGCTCGGTGAGCAGTGCGGCGGGGTCGAACACCACTCCGAACGGATTGCGCGCGAAGCTTTCGGACTGCATGAAGGCCGTGCCCTCCTCGGTGGTCGGGAAGTTGTCGATCTGGAGCTCGATCTGGTTGCCGTCGGGATCGGCGTAGTAGACCGACGTCGTCGGCCCGTGGTTGACAGCCTGCAGCGGCCGCACCCCCTCGGCGTCAAGGCGTTCCCACGTCTCGAGCAGCTCCCGCAGGCTGCCGTAGGTGAACGCCACGTGCGCCAGCCCGTGCAACGGCAGCGCCGCCAGCTCCTCGGCCGACAGCTCCGTCTTCGGGCCGCCCAGCAGCGCCGCGACCTCCCCGTCGGCCATCGCCGACGTCGGGTCCGCGACCGCGATGCGGTGGTGCTCGTCGTCGTAGGTCACGAAAACCATGCCGGGCGTCTCGTGCACCACCCGGCCGTCGAGGGTCTTCACGTACCAGTCCCGCATCGCCGGCACCTGCCTGCTGTACAGGACGACGTGGGAGAGCTTCGCCGGTGAAGCCACGTTTCCTCCTCCGAGGTCGGTTCGATCCCTTGAAGCTAAGACTGACTTGACTCCAAGTCAAGTTTGCGTCGCCACTGTTGCCGGGCGAGTGTGGATCGACGTTCGACCTGGTCAGCCACCGGTTTCACCGCGGCGCAGCACCGCTCCGGTCGCGATGTCGAGCACCTCGATCAGGTGATCCGAGCGCCGCACCGCGAGCCACGTCGGGGTTAGTGGCGCACCACCGGCCCGGCAAACTCGACGACCGTGCGCACGTCCTGAGATCTGGAACATCGGCCCGTACAACCCGTCGCAGGTCTCGGCCGGTTCGCAACCCGACTGGTACTTGGCGTGGGCCGACGGCCTGCTGCGCATCTGGCCCGCCTGGGAGCTCTACCTCGGGAACTACACGATCCCGGCGGTGTTCCCCGGCGCGATCGGAATGCTGCTGCTGTTAACAACTCGCTCCGAGCGTGGTCCTCAATCGGGGCCGGCATGGCCGGCTTGGCGAGTTGTTCCCACGGTTGGAAACCTTCGCCTCCGGTCTGCGGCACACCACCGACCTTCGTGCTGCCCTGGCCCTGCAGCTGGGAGACGGCCTCTTCCACGGAACCGACGAGCCGAACGACGGGAAACGTTTCCTTCCCCATCGACGACTAGATCACCGTACGGTGGCCGTGGAGGGGATCTTTTGTGAGCAGGGCGCCCAGGCCGTTGGCGAGCTTCAGCTGGTCTGTCGTCAACCTCTTGCGCGGAGACTTTACGCAGTCCCAGGCGACCATCGCTCGGCCATTCTCGACGACGACGTGGTTCCGCTGAAGCAGCGCATCGCCATCGTAGAGCTACACCGGCTCGGCATCACCCGATGAGTTCGTGTTACGTTGTCGGTTCCAGCAAGCTCTCTGTTGTGCATCGCTGGGAGAGTTCGACAATGCTGTTGATGTCGCGGGGGCGCTTCTTGCCGACGAACTGACAGTATATGGCGATCGGGATCCGCGGCCAACGGAACTACGCCGACAGATTGGAATGTGCACCTCGCCGCCGGTGCTTACGAATTTAATCTCGTCGTACGGGCAGGTGCATCCCACTGCGGCGAACGTTCGATCCGTGATTGACGGCATTCAAAAGTAATTGGTGCGCCTGCAAAGTTGGGGGCGTCCAAGTCGGGAAATGTGAAAAAACCGCCAGTGGACGTTACGATACTCCGTTGGCGTGTCCGTGAGGCTTGGTGTGTCGAATTCTGGAGCGGTGGATCTGCGCGATGTCCAACGCTTTGTAGGTAGACATGGTCGTCACGTACCTGCCCCGACCATGCAGCGTCATGCCCTACTCCGTTATCTGGTATTCGCTGAACGTCACGTTGCCTACGTGGATCGGGTTGAGTGATCGGTGAGCGACCGCTCGGTCGTCGTTGATCCCACCTTCGTGCTGGGCGCCGCTCAGCTACAGGCTGCTCGGCGGGTCCACGAGGAGCTTCAGATTGTCTCGACCGAGACAACCCGTCTTCCACCAGTGGGTCGAGTGGCCAGTTTCCCGGTGGGGCCGGGCCCGACTGCGGGCGCCCGTACGTGCATTCGACCAGACCGAGCACCTGCGGCCCTGTTTCGTCGAGGTAATACCACGACCGCGTGCCCTCGGTGTCCAACGGGCGAACTCAGTTTCCCGCACCTTGATCAATGCCGGCGATGCGCCGCCCACCCTGCTTGTATGAGTCCGCACGACAGGTCGGCATCTTCGTCCTTGTCACGCGTACTTCCCCGAATGTCGCGTCGAGGCGGACCGGCCGTAGCGCTGACCGCGGAACGGTTCCACGACCAATCGCCGCGGTGGTGCGTCACGGAGCCGCCGGCGGAAGCGGACGTCTTGGTCTCCCTCTACCTACTTCTGCCACACCACGACTTTGCTGGCGATGCTGCTGTTCACGCCGAGGACGTCGCCGCGGAGGAGACGGCCTAACGTCTGCTCCTGCCCAGGGCAGTGGTGACGATCACTTTCGGCCTGGCTTGAATCCGACCTGTCCCCGGAGGCTGTCGAGGCTGAGGCTCACGGTGTTTCGCTGACCCGCGCCAATCGATCCCTGATATCTGCCGCGCGCCTGCGGCGGACAAAGGCATCGCCGCCGAGGCCGGGGTGGACCTGAATGGCACGACTTTGTTCGGCTGGACCGAGCAATCGCCGCGGGAGGATGCCCGAAGTCGACCTCGCCGAGAGCCCGACGACCGCGTTACCGCCTCGACCGTCGAGGGTCGTTACCGCACGTCCGACGTCGTGGTTGTCGGGCGAGCCCGCGGGGCCGCCCACGGCGTCGCCATCACGAATTCGGCGTAGATCACTCTGCCCTTCGCCGCGATGGCCCACGCGATCGGCCTGAGCTGCGGCGGCTTGAGCTTCGGGAGTGGTACTCCCGGGGTGCTAAGGTACGTCCGCATGCCCTCGTAGCTCAGGGGATAGAGCACCGCTCTCCTAAAGCGGGTGTCGCAGGTTCGAATCCTGCCGGGGGCACAAAACCCCTGGTCACGGGTGTGGCCAGGGGATTTGTTTGCCGGGAGCCCATGCTTAATCCTCGTGTCTGGGAAGTTCAATCTTCGGGCGAGTCGCCGGCGCTGGTCCGACGTGATCGCCTTCAACCCGCGCTCCATGTAGTCCTCCTGGGCCGTGCTGATGCGCTCGTGCCCGACGTAGTCGGCAATCTCGCGCGCCGTCAACCGGCATCGTCGAGGACGCCAGCGACGTAGTGCCGGAAGTCGTGCGGGTGCAACCCTTCGAATGGCGTCTGGGCGACCACCCTGCGGATCCGCGCGCGAGTGTTGTCCGGATCTCTGAGCGTCTCCGCAGCCGAAGGAAACACCCACGCGGGCGCGGCATCGGCGTGGCGCCTCTTCAGGATGTCCATGACCCAAACCGGGGCCGTACGGTGCGCATCCCGGCGCGGCTCTTCGTGTGCTCCTGAACGAATAGTCCTAGCCTGGTAACCCGGATCACGGTGCCGTGAAACCGCACCGTCCCAGCGTCGAAGTTGATCGACGTGTCCCAATCAAGGCGGCCCCTCCGGGGCCGCGCCGCTATCGGCCGGCACGCGCGGGGCCCGCCTCCGGCACCCACGCGACCGGCCGGCGGCTGCACCGGAGGGTCGACGACAAGAAGAAAGAACATGTCCTCGCCGGACGGGCAGGTCTCCGAGATGGTCGAGAAGCGCGGGCAAGTCGCGTTCGTGAGTGACCTGTCGCCATCTCGCCGAGGGCTATCACGCTGCGTCAAGGGGGCAGTTCAGCAGGCACGGTCCAGACCGCACGGAAGTGCCCCCTTGACACGACGTGATCGGGCTACGCCAGGTCGACGAGATGGCGAAGAGGCCACCCACTTGCAGGTGGTCCTTGAAGGACCACGTTGCCAGTAGGGGATTGTCCGCTTCGGCAGCAGGACGAATGACACGCCGACCTGCGGATGCTGTTCGTCTCTTCTGGGGAAGCAGGTTCATTCCTCGGCGGTCGGGCCGTAACGTCGTGCCTCGGCCGAGTGAGGTGTCAGATGAAACAGAAGTGGTGGAAACGGGATAAAACGCCGACACGGAAGTCCGCCTTGAAAGCCATGAAGGCTACCCGGAGGCAGCAAGACTCGGGTGATCCCCTTGGCAGTCGCGATCCGTACCACTCAACCGTCGACCACGTACCGGATTCAGGCTACGGGGCTTCCAATCTTCCAGGTTGACACTCGGTCGCAGGTCTTTGCGGCATCCGCGTCGTGGATCGCATGCCACATGCATGTCACATCGCACCACCCAAGGCCTGCCGGCAACGACCGACGACGACTGAAACTACGCAGGTCAGAGAGCATCAGAGTCTCGTCCCCTCAGGTCCCGCAGGTGCACGGTGGGGTGAGGGGACGTGGATTCAGCTCTAGATCAACACCTGCCCTGCCGCTCCGCGCCGGGCGACAGTCGCCGGGCGGGGCATTCCGCCTACCCCGAAGCCTTCTGCTGCTCGCGCGGTTCGCGTCGGAACTTCAGGTATGACCGCCACTTGCCCGAGGCAAACGAGGTGCCGCCAATTGGTAGGGCGAGGAGCCAACCCGAACCAAGGTCGAAGTGCGCAACAAAGGTCAACAGGCTCGCCGCCACGAAGGTCCACACGACGGCCACAACCAGGGCACGCCGTCGCTGCCGACTCGCCTCGTCCAACACAGCGACCAGTGTTGCACGCAGCTGGCCACTTACGAGACATGATGGTCTTTCACGGGACAACGGGCCCAAGAACGGCCCGGATGAGCGCAAAAATGTCCTGCCCTCGCTTTACCCTCGTCTATCGACGGCAAATGACCACCGATGCTGCTCACCAACAAGCGATTGCATATGCGAACCTTGCTGGTAGTAGCCAATATCGATCACCAGCGCGTCGCCAACGCCGTGCATCAGGATGATGACCGGCTTGCCATTCTCGAGGACGCCCCGCAATTCGTCATCACACAGCGGACAGTCGCACGCGACAAGCTCCGGCGTGGACCCGCCGCGTCCTGGGGGACGGCGCGGCGGGTCCGGCTCCGGTGCGGTCAGCGGACGCCGCCGCCGACGTTTTCGATGATGCGGAAGAAGCCCTCCTCCAGGTCGCCGTTCACGGCGAGGCCCTGGACCTCGCCCTCGTACCGGGTCTGGCCCGCGACGAGAACGCCGACGCTGTCGCAGATCTGCGCGATCTCCGACAGCTGGTGGCTGGAGATCATGATGGTGACCCCCGATCCGGCCAGCGACCGGATCAGCGCGCGCATTTCCCGGATTCCGACGGGGTCGAGGCCGTTCGTCGGCTCGTCGAGCACGATGAATCGCGGCCGCACCAGGAGGGCGATCGCAAGGCCGAGGCGCCAGCGCATGCCCAGTGAGTACTGCGAAACGCGCCGGGTGCGCACGTCGGTCAGCTGGACCTGGGCCAGCACCGGCTCGATCCAGTCCGTGGACACGCCCCGCAGCTTCGCGTGGATGCGCAGGTGCGCCACGGCGTTCAGGTGCGACCACAGGCCCGGGGCCTCGACGAGCGCACCCACGTCGCTGAGGAGCCCGCGGTCGTACGCCCGTCCGAACAGCCGGATATCGCCGCTGGTCGGGCGTTGCAGGCCGAGCACGGTTTTCATCAGTGTGGTCTTGCCCGCGCCGTTGGGCCCGAGCAGCCCGTAGACCTCACCCGACCGCACCTGCAGGTCGACGCCATCGAGCGCGCGGTGCGCGCCGTAATGCTTGTGCAGTCCCGAAATCTCGAGAGTCAACATCGATCACACCTCCTTGCGGCTCAGGTGCCGGCACCCGGCGGCCAGCAGGACGGCCAGCAGCCCGACGGACAGGGCCACGGCCACGGGGATCACGTCCGGATCGGCGAGCGGGCTGTGCGGCGGCAGCGCGATGCCGTTGGGGCTGATGCCGGCCACGGGCAGGAGCACCCGCATCGGCCAGGCGACGGGAATCGCAAACCAGAAGGACTTGTCCGCGGTCAGGGTGCCGGCGAGCAGCCCGACCACGCCGACGGTGATGCCGGGGCCGAGCCCCCACAGCACCGAGACGAGCAGTGCCAGCGCCGACGTCGCCAGCCCCGCGAGCCACGGCAGGTAGGCCGCGGCGGTGATCGTGCCGAGAACTTCGCCGACTTGCCCGTTCAGCACCGCTCCGCCCGCGAGAACGGCCAGGAGGATGGTGCTCGAAATCAGGTTGAGCACGGCCAGTGCCCCGAATTTGCCCGCGAAGTACCGCCACCGCGGCACCGCGTACGACAGCAGCAGCCGCCAGGCCTCGTTGTCCGCGCGCACGGCCAGCGCCGCCGTGAGCCCCGCGCTCATCGGCACGAGCGCACCCCAGAACTCGAGCGTCACCCGGCTGAACACGCCCCAGGTGTCGCCGGAGGCGCCTTCGGGCGAGAACAGCGAGCCGAGGTAGAGCGGCACGGCGATCGCGATCGGCGCGAGAATCGTGTACCAGGGCAGGAATCCCCGCCGCATACGGGCCAGCTCGGTGCCGACGACCGTCCACAGTGCAGGGTGGTCCCGCGCCGCCGGTTTGTCGGGCACATCCGCGCCGGAAGTCATGGCTCCTCCGTTCCGCCGAATTCGGTGTCGTCCGGTATGTAGCGGTGAGGGGTGGAGGTGGTTCACGCCTTTTTCGCGGCACTCGATCGTGGTGGTCCGGTACCCTGCGGACATGGTCGAGAAGCCCCCGCTGTTCTCCGCGGTCTGCCGTGCGCTCGTCCGCGCCGGGCTCCCGCTCGTCGAGCTGTCCGATGTAGACTTGTTCGAGGTGATTGCCGCGACGGCGGAATGGGTCGGCCCCGAAGCCGGGCCGGAGGTCGACCCGCGGCCCGTGGCCGAGGAGCTCGAGAACCGCTTGTCCGGCGGCTGGTTCGCCGAGCCGACACCCAGCGAGGCCCAGGCCCATTTCTCGGTGGCGCCGGAACCACCGCGCGTGGCGCTGGTCCGCCCCGAGCCTGGCAGTACAAGGGTTTTGGACGACAAGCCGCGTGGCGCGTGGTGGACGTCGTCCCGTTTGCCGGACGGCACGAGTTGCTGGTCGCGGAGCGAAAGTCTGGTCGGAACCCCGGAAACGCGCGCGGCGGGCGAGGTTCCGCCGCGTCGCGAGCACTGGGTCACGGTCGACCTCACGGCCGCGCGGATCCACCGCATCGAACGCGCGGCGGACTTCGCCGTGCTTCTGGCGGAGTACCCGCTGGGCGGCAGCGGGTTCCCGCGGGTGGACTGGCTCGCCGTCGCCGAGGATTTCGATGCCGTGCACTTGAGTGCTCGCGGGCTGGTGTACACGCAGGACGTGCCGATCGCCACGGACCGTGGTACGTCGGCGTTGCGTGGCTGGAACTGCGAATCGACGGCCTGGCTCACCGAACCGCGGCTGCGGTGAGGCGCCCTGGCCGGCACCTCACCGCGGGACCTCAGCAGCCGACGACGTCGACGTCTTTGCCGCTGGTGTGCGCGGTGACCGGCTGGTAGGGCACCTGCGTCGCCACGCCGAACGCTTCGCCGTGCATGACCCAGCCGTCGTGGCACTGGTTCCAGGCGGCGTTGGACTTGATTTGGTTCTTGCCGGAATTGCGCTGGACGCCGCTGTCACCGACCAGCTGGTACTGCTGGTATCCGGTGCGCAGCCACAGCTTCACCTGGATCGTCATGCCGGTGACCTTGGTGTTGCAGCTGAACACACCGTGGACGTTTGTCGCGCCGGGCACCGTGTGCGAACCGTGGGGGTAGTCCACGCTGATCGAGCACGACGGCGGCGCGAGCGGTGCGGCGCTCGCCGTCGCGGCGGGCAGCACCATGGTGGCGATCGCGGTCGCCGCGACGACGGGCAGGGCAAGGGGATTCTGCACGGGATTCTCCTTTCCGGGCGGAAGTTGCCCGTCCAGTAGAAGACGTGATCATCGCGTGCACAGCACCTTCGGCGACTTGTGGCAGCTTCGGAAGCGATCATGGCAGTCCGGTCGGTTCCGGAATCAGTGGCGGGCCACCGCGACCAGCATCGCGCTCCGATCGGCCATGCGGGATTTCAGCTCGGAACGCCCGGATACCCCCAATTGCTCGTACAACCGGCGAAGCCGGCGGTACATCGAACGCTCCGAGCAGTAGAACTCGCGCGCGATGGCCGAGATGCTGCTGGTGCCGCACAGCATCCGCATGAGCCGGCCGGTATCTTCCGGGTCGGCGGCTTCGGTGTTCGCGGCGGGTTCGAGCGCGCGCACCTCCGTGAGCCGCGGTCCGCGCCGGGGCTGACCAGAGCAAGTGGCGAGAACTGCGCCGAGCTGTTTTTCGTGTGGCAGCCGGACGTTCAGCACCGCGCTGGCTCCGCTGTCGATCGCGCGAAACGTCTGGTGCCCGTCGAGGTCGTCGACAACGGCGATGATCTGCCGCAGGCAATCCTTGTGCCGCAACGACCGGATCAGAGCTACATCGGGTTCGCTCGCCGCCGGAACCAGAACCGGTGTTCCGTCCGGTGGCAGTACCACCAACGATGGTGGTTCGAGAAAGTCGAGCGTGACACCGGCTCCGGCCCAGTCTTCTCGGCTACCGACGGGACTGAAACGTAACCCGGCGTGCGCTTTTATCACTAGATAGTATGACGCATCCACCACAGGCCCCCCGTCCTGTTGGGTGTCAATCAACCACTAGTGAAGATAGCACTTCACGACCCCCCTCCAAGACTCATTAGAGTGAAAGTGGAGTTGCTTTTCCCGAATTGAGCACGCGGTGTGGCGGGCGAGGATGGTGGGGCACGGTCACCGCTTCCCGCACAGCCCGACCCCGGTGCTGAGCAGGGAGCCCAGGCTGATTTTCCCGCCGGTGCTGCCCTCTTTGCGCAACGGCTCGATCGCCGGTACTCCAGCCGCTGCGGCTTTGTCGTTGAGCGCATAGGACTTTCCGTCGGGTGCGACGAAGACCACCTGGTCGGCGCTGTGGCATTCGAGTGTTCCGCTGTCGACGGTCAATGGCCACAAATATCCGAAATTGGCCTGGGTGACCGCTTGCCGGCTCGATGTCGGAGGCGGCAGGGGAACGGCGCTGGTCGAGGCCGGGTTCCGGGTGCCCGAGCCGCAAGCGGTGAGCACGAACGCGGCGGCGAGGAAGCCGGCCACAGTGGCGATCCTGGACATTTACACCTCAGATTTTCGACTGCTCGTGCGATTGCAGAAGAGCGACGTAACCGTCTTCGAGCGTGGGCGCAACCAGTTGTGCGCCGGGCGGGGGCGTGCCGACCAGCCGGTACACGGTGCCGCCAGGCCCGGACACGGCGTTGACGACGGTGCCACCGGACGGCGGCTTTTCGCTCTGCAACTGAAAAGTCCGGTCTGCCGCCGCGCCGGTGAGGCCGGCGGTGGTGCCGTGGTAAAGCACCCGCCCTTGGCTGAGCACGCAGACTTCCGGACAGGTTTGGGCGACGTCGTCGAGGATATGTGTGGACAGGATCATGATCCGGTCTCCACCGAGCCCCGCGAGCAAAGCGCGGAACCGCATGCGTTCCTGCGGGTCGAGCCCGGCGGTCGGCTCGTCGACGATCACCAGCCGCGGATCACCCAGCAGCGCCTGGGCGATGCCGAGGCGGCGTTTCATGCCGCCGGAGAAGCCGCTGATGCGCCGACCGCGGTGTTCGTCGAGCCCGACCTGGCCGAGCAGGTCGTCGACCTGCGTGTGGCGAAGGTGCTTGTCGTCAACGCCTTTGAGGAGCGCGACGTAGTCGAGGAATTCGCGGGCGGTGAGATCTGGATACAGCGACAGCTCCTGCGGCAGGTAGCCGAGCATGCGTTTCACGGCGGTGCGGCCGGACGACGTCGCCAGGTCGTGGTCGCCGACGCGGACCCGGCCGGCGGTCGGGTGCAGGATGCCGGTGAGGACGCGCATCAGCGTGGTCTTGCCCGCGCCGTTGGGTCCGAGCAGGCCGGTCATGCCTTCGCCGAGGCGCAGGTCGATGCCGTCCAGCGCCGCTTCGCCGCGGCGGTACATCTTCGTGAGTCCCTCGATGACGATCTTCACCGGATCGCTCCGTCCTGTCCGTCGTGGCGGTCCGCTCGCCAGGCCAGCACCAGCCGCGCCGCGCAGAAGAACACCACTGCGCACAGCAGGACGAGCGCGATGTTCAGCAGGGCCGACCCGGCGCCCGCCGGTGGGCTGAGGAATCCGGTGCGCCCCCGTGCGGCCCAGACGTGCCGCGCGCCGAGCCACGCGACTGCCGGGTAGCCGCCGAGCGGGGAGAGCACCGTGCCGGTCGGGGTCGGCACCGGCACGAATCCCGGGCTGAGCTGGGTGGCCCACAGCCAGAGCGCCACCACCACGACCCGGGCGAGCACGACGGGCATGAGGAGTCCGAGCAGGCCGGCGAGTGTGGTGATCGCGAGTGCCGCGGGCACGAGCATGATCACGATGCCGAGGAGCGAGTTGACCACCGGCGCCACCGAGCCGGCCTGTGCGCTGACGACAATGCCGATCAGCACGACGACGCCGGCGATCGGTGCGAGCGCCACGGCCAGCGCGCCGGCAAGATTCCCGGCCATGCGCGTGGTGCGGCCGGCCGGGGTTGTGTCGAGGACTTCGGTGAGGCCGGGCCGGGTGTGCTGGCTCAGCCGTCCGGCCAGAGCGACACCGAGGCCCGCCACCGCGAAGGTGTTGACCACCACGAGCGTCATCCCGACGCGGCCCACGGGATCGGCCATGCCGGTCACCATGGGCGAGGAGAGCGCCAGCAGAACCGCGAGCGCCGTCAGCGGCAGCAGCGACAGCCACAGCACGCGTCCACGCGCGGCCATGCGGGCCTCGTAGCGCACCGAGCCCTGTACTGCACTCCAGGTAGTGGTCATTCTTGTCCCCCGCCGAGCAGGCCCCGGCCCTCGATGATCCGGCGCGCGGCCGGCACCGCGAACAGCGTCGCGATCACGAGCAGCGCACCGATCCGGCCGGCCGGGGCGGAGAAGAACCGGTCGAGTACGAACAGCTGCGCGAACCACGCGCACAGCACGACCGTGGACGCGGCGGCCACCGACCGCAGCACCGCGGCGGCCCACGTGCCCGCCGCACCGAGCATGAGGCCGAACGCGCACACCGTGGCGAACCGCGTGACCGCCTCGGCACTCGGCACCAGCCCGGCCGCCACGATCACCGCCCCCAGCACCACGGCCGCGCCCAGCAGGCCGAGCCGCCGCGCGAACGTCGTGCCCAGCGGCGTCGGCAGACTCAGGTGCAGCTCCACCGCCCGCTCCCCACCGGCGACCGCGGCCGCCGCCACCCCGGCCACCAACGGTGGCACCGCCTGCGCTACCCACGCGCCGGCGAACCCGGCACCCCGCAGGCCGAGCCCACTGCCCAGCACCAGCGCAGCAACCAAGGGCGGTGCGGCGAGGACGTGCCGCCCCGCCCGCTTCGCCTCGTAACGCCACAGCTGGAGGTGGTCCATACCTGGTACGTAGCGGGGGAGGGTCGGGTGGTTCACGCGAATTCCCGGCGGCATTCGGGCAGGGGCAGTTGGCGGGTGGCCAGGACGGACAGCGCGGGGGTGAGTGTCGACGGTGCGGTGTCCCGGTTTCGTGTGACTGCGGCATTGGTGTATTCGGTGGTGCTGTGGTGGGTGGGGGTCGGCGAGGCTCTCGTAAATTCCCGACGGCGTGCGCGCGGCCGTGCGGGGCGGCCAGCCAGCGCGAGCGGAACGGGGGTGAGTGCCGAGGACACGGTGGCCCGGGTTTCGGCAGCACCGATGCCTTCGGAGAGGGAGGCGAGGAGCCACGCAGATTTGGGCTGATGTTGGCGCTGCCGCGGCCGCGAGGTCGAGTGATTCTGCCTGGCCCGCGCCGCTTCGTGTTTCCGCGGGCGGTGGTGCACCGAGGGTGCCGGCGAAGTGGTTCACGCGAATTCCCGGCGGCGTTCGGGCAGGCGTAGCTGGCGGGCGGCCAGAACGAACAGCAGCAGGACGAGGGCGAGTGTCCAGGGGGTGGTGCCCCAGATTTGTGCGGCGGCTGCGCCGATGCGTTCAGCGAGGCCGCCGCGGGCGAGGGTGGTCAGGGAGCCGAGGCACCAGGCCGCGACAGCGGCCGCGGCGCCGACGCCGGAGGACCAGCGGACGGTGCCGGCGACGGCAATGGCCGAGGCGAGCAGCGACTGGCCGAGCCAGCCCGTGACCAGGTCGAACACGCCGCTGCCGATGCCCGCCGCATGGACGGCGACCGAGCCGGCCAGCGCCAGCAGAAGGTCGACGGTCAGCACCACCACCAGGCGCGCGATGAATACGGTGACGGGTGACGTCGGCAGGGCGAACAGGAGCTCGCCCCGCGGGTCGCCGCGGCGCGAGATTGTGGCCAGCGACCCCAGCAGCGCGACGAGGACCACGCCGGCCGCGAAGTAGCGCGACGCCGGCAACGGGTCCGGGGTGATCAGCGCGATCCCGACGGCGGCGGCGAGGCCGACGAAGCTCAGCGGGAGCAGCCGGCGGGGCATCAGGCGGAGTTGCCACCAGACCAGCAGCGCGCTCGTCCGCAAAGATCGGCGCGGAGCCGGCCTGGGTGCCGCGTTCGGGAGCGCGCTCGCTCGCGGTCGGTGCGGGGTCGCCGCTTCCGGCGGCAGCGCGTCGGACGCAGCTGCCAGGTTCGGTAGACGCGAGCCGGATTCGGGTGCGAGGTCCCGCCCCTGTGCGTCGGATGCGGGCGCGAGGTCCGGCCCCGGTGCGTGGGAAGCGAGCGTCAGGTCCGGCAGCACCGCATCGGCCCCGGACACCAGATCCGGCAGCAGCGTGTCGAACGACGGCGGCGCCAGCTCAGGCGTCAGGACCAGCGCGGCTTGGCGCGTGGCCGCGGTGAGTGAGCGCCAGGAGTCCCAGCGCCGGTGGCAGGCGGGGCACTCCGCGAGGTGGCCCTCGGGCCGGTCGATGAGACGCAGTTCGTCGTCGGTGGGGTGGGTCATGGTGTGCTCCTGCGGGCCGGAGACGGGCTGAGCCGCGCGCTCAGGTGGCGCCGGGCGTGCGACATCCTGCTTTTGACGGTGCCGACCGGGATGCCCAGCGCGGTCGCCACCTCCGGGTACGAGAGGTCTTCTCCGAGCACCAGCACGAGGACTTCGCGCAGGTGTTCCGGCAGCTCGGTGATCGCTTCCACCAGGGCCGCCCGTTCGACGCCGGCCAGTACGCGGTCCTCGACGCCGGGGGCTTCGTCGGGGACGGCGGCGGCTTCGTCGAGGCCGACTTCCACCAGCGTGGCGCGCCGGAGGCGATTGTGGGCTTGGCGGCGGGCCACGCCGTAGAGCCAGCCGCGGACGGAAGATTCGGCGCGGAAGCTGCCTGCCGACTGCCACACTGCCAGCCAGGCTTCCTGGAGGATCTCTTCGGCTGCCCCGGCGTCGGACGTGAGGCGGCGCAGCAGGCGGAACATCCCGCTGCTGTGCCGTTCGTACAGGTGGCGAAGAGCATGCTGGTCGCCGCCTGCGACGGAGGACATGAGCTGCTCGTCCGACCACACATACATAGGTGTAGCAGCGAAGCGGCCGGCGGTTCACGGCGTTCGTTCGAGTGCCCCCGACCGGAGGACTGCCCGGCCGCCTGGTGACTGCCAGTTGTCGCCGAAGGGCTTGAGGCGCGTTTCGCGGTCTGGCTTGTTTTGAAAGGGCGGACTTCAGGGGCGTCCGCCACCTCGAGGGGAAGAACTCACCCGATTCCGAGCAAGGAGTAACCATGCCGACTTTCGAAACCACCGCCGCGGTGATCGACGACGTCGATCTGTTCGACCTCGACCTTGAGGTGGGTGTCGAGCAGATGAGCGTGACGCCGGCGATCACCAGCATCTCGCTGTGCACCCCCGGCTGCACCAGCCCGGGTGGCGGCAGCAACTGCAGCTTCTGCTGCTGATCCCGTGGCGCCGGGCCGGGACTCGGCCCGGCGCCTTCCCGAACCGTCCGTCCGTCTCCGGGGGAACCGATGGATCCGTTGTTCCGCGCTTGGCCTGCTTTCCTCGTCCGGTCGCCGTTGCTGGCCGAATCGCCACCGGGTGGCCCGGACACCTACGCCGGCCTGCTGACCGCGGCGGTCGCCGAGCCCCGGCTGGTCGAGGCGATCACGCTGGCCAGCCCGAGCCTCGGCGCCGTGCTCGAGCGCGTCGCCGCCGGCGAAGTCGCGGCCCTGAAACCGAAACAGCTGCGTCGGGCCGCGCTTTCCGTGCTGCGCTACGACATCCGGATGCGGACGCGGCCGACGCCGTTCGGCCTGTTCGCGGGGGTCGCCTCAGGCGAGTTCGGCGACGCGGCTTTCGAACGGGGAACGGCGGACCGCCACCGCACACACGCCGATATGAGCTGGCTCCTGCGGATCGTGCACCGCGCCGAAACGGATCCCGCGGTGCTGCGGGGCCTGCGCGTCCGCAGCCACCAGGCGCTGACCGGCCGGGGTGACCGCGTGCTGCTGGAGACGCCGTCAGGGCATGGCGCCGCACCCGGCCAGACCACGCGCACGATCGTGTCCGCGCGCCGCTCGCCCGTGGTCGCCGCCGCGTTGCGGGCCGCGGCGTCGCCCGTCCCCGCCGCCGAACTGGTGCGCAGGCTCGCCGGGCAGTTCTCCGACGGCGCCGAGGCGCCCGTCTGGCGGCTCGTGCGAACGCTCGTCGAGCAGGAGCTGCTGATCACGGACCTGCGCCCGCCGCTGGACGGCACCGATCCGCTGCACCACGTCCTGAGCGGACTCCCGGACGGCGACCTCCGCGCCCGGCTTCAGGAACTGGACCGGCTGCGCGGGAAGTACGACGCGCTCGCGCCCGGCGAAGGCACGGTCGAGCTCACCGGGCTGCTCGCCGCGGCCCGGGAGATCGAGGACTTCGCGACACCCCTGCACGTCGACACCCGGGTGGACGTCCGCTTGCGACTGTCCGAGGAAGTCCGCACCGAGGTCGAACGCGCCGCCGAGGTTCTGTGGCGGCTGTCCCCGCCGCGCCTGGGCATGCGTCCGCTGCGCGGGTTCCACGGCCGGTTCCTCGAACGCTACGGCGCCGACCGGCTGGTTCCGGTGCTCGAACTGCTCGATCCGACGCGCTCGCTGGGCGCGCCCGCCGGCTACGAATGGCCGGAAAGCGAGGCCGCGCCGGAGGAAACGCCCGAACCGGCGAGCACGAAACGCGACCGCCTGATCAGCGAGCTGGCGATGGCCGCCGTCCGGGAGAACTCGCGCGAGGCCGTGCTCACCGACGAGCTGGTGCGCGAACTCGCCTATGACGACGCCGATCCGGCAGACCTGCCGAACTCTTGCGAGCTGTACGTGCATGTGGTCGACCAGGCCGACGGCGGGTTCCGGGTCGTCGTCTCGCCCAGCCCCGGCTCGCACCACGCGGGCGCGACATCCGGCCGCTTCCACGACCTCCTGCCGGACTGGCGCGACGGCGAGCAGCTGGTGCACGTGCCCGGGGCCGTCCACGCCGACCTGGCGTTCATGCCCCGCTCGGGCCGTGCGGCGAACCTCGCGCACACCGTCGGAGCCACCGGGCGGCGGATCACCGCCGGGCTGCCGGACGCGCCAGGGACCGAAGAGATCCCGGTCGCCGAGATCGCCGTCGGAGCGACGCTCGAACGCCTCTACGCCGTGCACGTGCCGACCGGCCGTGAGCTGGTTCCCGTGCTGCCCAACATGGTCAGCCCGGCCGTGCAGGCGCCCAACGTGATCCGCCTGCTGTTCGAGGTGGGCTTGGAAGGGCAGCGGCTGTGGGAACCGTGGAACTGGGGGCCGATGGCGAACGCGCCGTTCCTGCCGCGGATCCGCTACCGCCGCACGGTGCTTGCGCCCGCGACCTGGCGGCTCGACGGGTTGCGAGGGCAGGACGACATCGACCGGGCCGTCGCCGACTGGCAGGCCCGCTGGCAGGTGCCGGACCGGGTGCTGGTCGTCAGCACCGACCAGCGGCTGTTGCTGAACCTCGGCGACCCGTGGCACCGCGAGCTGCTGCGCGACGAACTGGCGCGCAATCCCGAGCTGGTGGCCCAGGAAATCGCGGGCGGCGAAGATTCGGTCGGCGACGGGCACACGCGCGAGGTCGTCGTTTCGCTCGTGCCGCGGCCCGAGCGGGGCCGGCCACCGCACGTCGCCCACGTAGTCGCCCGGCCCGAACCGGCGCGGCTGGCGGGCGACTGGTTGTACCTGCTGGTCCGCGGGTCCTGCCGCGTCCAGGACGACCTGCTGCGCGACGAGCTCCCCCGGCTGCTGACGCCGGCCGCGGAGGCGGGCGTCGATCGCTGGTTCTTCATCCGCTACACCGATTCCGACGGCCACCACCTGCGGCTGCGGTTCCACGGCGAGCCCGCGCGCCTGTGGTCCGAGCTCCTGCCTGCCGCGTCCGAGGTGCTCGCCGCCTGGCAGCGGACGGGTTTCGCAGGCAGCTCCAGCATCGAGCAGTACGACCCCGAGCTGGAGCGGTACGGTGGGCCCGCGGCGCAGGCTGCCGCCGAGCGCCTATTCGGTGCGGACAGCGAAGCGGCGATCACGCTCCTGCGGCTGGCCAAGCAGGGACTGTTCTCCTTGGACACGCTCGGCGCCATTTCCGTGGCCGCGCTGGCGAAGGCGTTCGGGGCGCCGTCGCCGGGAGCGCGCTGGGTGACCGACACCGGCGACGCGGCCGAATCGTGGCTCGCGATCACCGGCAGCCGCCGCGAACTGCCCGCGGAGTACCGAAAAGACGCGGCGCGGTGGCAACGCCTGATCGACCCCGCAGGTGGTTGGGCCGGGCTCGGCGAAGCCGGCGCTCCCGTCCTGGCCGCGCTGAGCGCGCGCGACGCCGCGGCCCGCGACTACAGGCGGCTCATCCGCGAGCTCGGCGACCGTTGTGCGGCACCGGAAGCACGGATCGTCGGCAGCCTGATGCACATGACCTGCAACCGGCTCTTCGGCGGCTCCTCCAGCCGGGAAGCCATCGTGCTCGGGCTCGCGCGTGGTGCCGTGCAGGACAACGCGAACCGGCGGAGGCACCACCGATGACCGCGTGCCTGACCGACGCCGAAGAAGCCGTCTTGCTCGTCGCAGACCGGCTTGCCGAGCCGGATTCCGTCGCCGAGATCGCGAGCCGGCCGGACAACGTCGAGCCGATCTACGGCGCCTCGATGTGGGCTCCGGTCGCGCTCGCCGCGGGCCTGCCCGGCATCGCCCTCCTGTACGCCGAACTCGCGGCGGCCGACGAACGCTGGTTCGCTGTGGCGCACCGGCACGTCGCACGCGCTGCGCAGCTCATGTCCGGGCAACCGGCCAACGGCCTCTACGCCGGGCCCGCGGCGTTGCTCACCGCCGTGCACCGGCTGAGCCCGAACTACGGAACGCTGCGCCGGAAGCTCGCCGCCTGGGTCGCGGCGGATCAGCAGACGCGGCTCGACGCGTGCGCCGCGCGGACCGAACCCGGCGTCTCGTGGGCGCACTACGACGTGATCAACGGCCTGTCCGGAACCGCCCGGCTGCTGCTGGACGTCGGCGAAACCGGCGTGGTCGAGAACACGTTGCGGTACCTGGTGAAGCTGACCGAACCGATCACTGTGGACGGACACACCGTGCCCGGCTGGTGGATCCCGTCGCAGCTGCAGCCGGTCGCCGAGGACGCCCGCCGGTATCCGCGCGGCGACTTCAACCTCGGCCTGGCCCACGGGATCCCCGGCCCGCTCGCGTTCTTCGCCGCGGCGCTCGAACGCGACGTGGAAGTGCCCGGACAGCGTGCCGCCATGCGGCGCATCGGATCTTGGCTGCTCGCCCAGCGTCGTACCGGCGAGGCGGGCGCGTACTGGCCGTGCCGGCTCGGCTGGGACGAGGAACTCTCGCCCGCCGCCGACGTGTTCACCCGCGAGGCGTGGTGCTACGGCGCTCCCGGCGTCGCGGCCGCGCTCCACCGGGCCGGCGCGGTGCTGGGCGAAGCGGGGTGGTGCGCCGCCGCCGTCGGTGCGTTGCGCGCCGTCCTGGCCCGCGACGAGCAGTCGTGGCGGCTCGACGGCCCGACGGTCTGCCACGGCTACGCCGGGCTGCTGCAGATCCTGCGCCGCGTCGGCACCGCCGCCGGCGACCCGGTGCTGCTCGACGGCTGCGCCCGGCTGACCGCCCGGGTGCTGTCGTTCGCCGACCCGGCCGCCCCGTTCGTCTTCCCCCACCTCGTGCCGGATTCGCCGCGGGGTTGGCTGGACGCGACGGGATACCGGCGGCTGAACGTCGCCGGGATGCTCGAAGGCGCGGCCGGCGTGGCCTGCGCTCTGCTGCCCGCGGCGGGTGCGTGGGACACCGCCCTGATGCTGACCTGAGGAGGTCGCCATGTCCGGTCCACCGGAGAAACTCCTGCTCGGAGTGAGCGGTTCGGTCGCGGTGCTGAGTCTGCCCGCCTACCTGCACGCGTTTCGCGCCGCCGGGGTGCGGCAGATCGTCGCCGTGCTCACCACGACCGCGGCCCGCTTCCTGCCGGCGGGCAGCCTCGCCGTGCTCTGCGATCGCGTCTGCACCGACGAGGACCCGGCGGGCGGCCACGTCGCGCTCGGCCGGTGGGCCGACCGCGCGCTGATCCTGCCCGCCACGGCGAACCTGCTCGGCACCGTCGCCCACGGCCTGGCACCCACCCTGCTCACCACGACCGTGCTGGCCGCCGACTGCCCGGTCACCTTCGCGCCGGCGATGAACCCGGTGATGTGGCAGCGGCCCGCGGTGCAGCGCAACGTCGCGCTGCTGCGCGAGGACGGCCACGACGTCGTCGACCCGATCCCGGGCGCCGCCTACGAGGTGGCGAGCCGCGCGATCGTGCCGAGCATCGTCGTGCCACCGGCCGAAGTGTTGCTGGAGCGGCTCAGCGCGGGTGCGGAGGTGTCGGCATGACGCCTGCCTTCGACGTGCGTGATCTCGTGGTCACCTACGGCGGGCGGACCGCCGTCGACGGGGTGTCGCTCGGCGCGCGGGGCGGCGAGATCGTGGCGCTGCTCGGCCCGAACGGCGCCGGGAAGTCCACGCTGCTCAAAGCGCTGTCGACCGCGGTGCCGCCGGACTCCGGCCGGATCGAGGTGTTCGGGCATGACGCAGCGGTGGACCCCGTCGCCGTGCGGCGGCGGATCGGCATGGTCTTCCAGGAGCAGACACTCGACCCCGATCTGCCGGTGGAACGCAACCTCTGGTTCCATGCCCGCCTCTTCGGGCTGCCGCGGGCACAAGCGCGAGCGCGCATCGACGACGTGTTGCGCCAGTTCGACCTGGCCGACCGGCGCGCCGACCCCGTCGAACAGCTCTCCGGCGGGCTCGCACGCCGGCTGGAGATCGCGCGGGCCTTGCTGCACCGCCCCGGCCTGGTCATCCTCGACGAGCCGACGACCGGCCTCGACCCCGACGTCCGCCGGGCGCTGTGGGCTGACCTGCGCCGGCTTCGTGACGACGAGGGCGTGACCGTCCTGTACGCCACGCATTACCTGGCCGAGGCCGAGCTCGCCGACCAGGTGGCGATCATCCACAACGGACTCCTGGTGCGCGGTGGTTCGCCGGCCGTGCTCAAGGCCGAGCTGGCGGCGACCGCGTTGCGCCTGTCCACTGCGGACGACGTCGTGGCCGAAGCCGAGCTCATCCGCGCGGGCTTCGATGTCTCGTCCACAACGGACGGTCTGCTGGTGCGCTGCACACAGCCCGAACGGCGGATCGCCGAGGTAGTGCGGGCGGTCACCGTGCCGGTCACCGAGGTGGCCTTGCGGGAGCCCTCGCTGGACGACGTCTACTTCGCCACCACCGAATCCTGAAGGCGGACACCATGACTGTGCAGGAAATCCGCGTGCCCGTCCCGGCGACGGTGGAGTCCGCTCGGGCACCATGGGCCGAGTTCTGCCGCGCGCTGGCCGTGGTCGCCGGGCGTGATCTGTACCGGCAGGCACGCCATCCCGGCACGCTCGTCGCGCAAGCCGTGCAGGTGGTGTTCTTCCTGCTCGTCTACGCGGTCGGTTTCGACGGGATGATCGGCTCGGTCGACGGTGTCCCGTTCAGCGCGTACGTGTTCCCCGGGATCATCGCGATCCAGGTGGTGACGCTCGGGGTGAGCTCCGGGCTGAGCTACGCGTTCGACCGCGAGTACGGTGCGCTGCGGGAGATGCTGGTGGCGCCGGTCCCGCGGCTGTGCCTGCCGCTGGGCAAGGTCCTCGCTACGGCGGTGACCGCCGGTGCGCAAAGCGCGGTCATGCTGGTGTTCGCGCCCTTGCTGGGATTGCGGCTCACCGTGCTGTCCTATCCCGTCGGTGTGGCGGCGTTCACCCTCGTCGGAGCGATTTTCGGTCTGTTCGGCGCGTTTCTGGCAACCGCGATCACCCGGGTGCAGACTCTGCAGTCGGCGGTGCAGCTGGCGATGTACCCGCTGTTGTTCCTCTCCGGCTCGGTGTTCAGGCCGGACGGCGGACCCGCGTGGCTTTCGGTCGCGCTCAAGGTCAACCCGATGACGTACGCGGTCGACGGCGTGCGGCATCTGCTGGTGCCGGCGGGCGGGGCCCTGCCGTGGTGGCTCGACCTGTCCGTGACCGGAGGACTGGCCGTGGTCTTCTCGGTCGTGTTGCGGCTGCGGGTGGGGCGATGAACTCGTGCGACTGGCTCGAGGCGCACCTCGAGTGGTTCGAGCCACGGGTCTGGAACGAGTTCCTGCCGGCCCGGCCGTTCGCCGGTGGTCCGTTGCTGGAGCTGCTGCTGCTGTGCGACCAGGTGCCCGGGCTCGCGCTCACCGACGCCGCGCTCGAGCTGGCCGGCCGGCTGACCGCGACGCCGGAGTTCCGGGCCGGGCTCTACCGCGGCGACGCCTACTTCACCTACCACGTCTGGCTGCTCGCGCTGATGGATCGGCTGGGGGCCCGCCGTCCGGACCTGCTGGCCGCGGCGCAGGCGCTGCTCGACGCGGGTGTCCGGCCGAACCAGGACGGGATCGGCGCGCTGGAACTGAGGTACGTCACCGACCTCGGCGGGCTGGCGAACCCCCACCTGCCCTCGGCACGCCGCCTGTTCCACCGGTGGCGGGAAGGGCAACACCTCGATCCGTTCCGGATGACCGATGCCGACTGTTACGCCTTGACCCACGCGGTTTTCTACGGCACGGCGTTCGGCCGGACTGCGTTGCCCACGGACGCTGCGCTGGCGCGGACGACCCGGCTGATGCTGGCCGCGCACCTCGCGGACGGCGACTTCGACCTGGGTGCGGAGCTTTTCCACACCACGCTGCTGATGGGCTTCGCGAACGGGCCCGCCCGGCACCGGCTCGCCACCGCCGCGCGGGCCGACGGCGCGGTCGCGGGCCCGCTCCACGACCCGGCCGTCGCGGCCCGGCTGACCGGGCGGAAAGCCACCGCGTACGTGTTCGGGACGTGCTACCACACCACGCTCGTCACCGAACTCGCCCTCGCTGTGCCGGTGTCCGGGGAAACGCGCCCGGCCCCGGAGCTGCCCGAGGAACTCGTGATCGCGTTCCGGCGCGGCGACCTGGGCCGGACCGCAACCCTGCTGTCGGCCGCGGCGCGCGACGGCCTGCGCGGTCCGGTCATCACCGCGGCGGTGCACCACCTGCGGGCACGGCAGCAGCCCGACGGCAGCTTCGGCATCCCCGCCGACGTCGAGCGAACGGCGTTGTGCCGCGCGGCGCTCGACGCCTGGCGCCAGCCGAGGACGACGCCGGCGCGATTGTCACGCAGCCAGGGGAAATGTCGGGTTCCGGGTGATCGTGTCGGCCTTGATCCGCACGATTGGTAACGATCAGGCAATCCGCCCGATAAGGCGTGCGCCGGGCCGTAAAGTTCCGGTTCCCATCACTGGAAAGGTGAAGTACGTGAGCACGCCCGACAACCCTGAGCAGTACCAGCAGTACCCCGCCGGCCAGAGTGCCCCGTTCGCAGCTCCGCCGGTCGGCGCCGGTTACGGGCAGCAGCAGCCCGTCGGCGGCGCGCCGCGCAACGGGTTCGGCGTCACGGCCCTCGTGCTGGGCATCATCGCCCTCGTCCTGTGCTGGACGGTGTGGGGCGGCATCATCCTGGGCGTTCTCGCGCTGATCTTCGGCATCCTCGGCGTGAAGCGCGCCAACCGCCGTGAGGCGACCAACAAGGGCGCCGCCATCGCCGGCATCGTGACCGGCAGCATCGGCCTGGTCATCGGTGCGGTGATCCTCATCGCGATCGGCTCGATCTTCGCGTCGTTCGGCAGCCAGCTCAACGACCTGCAGGACTGCCTGAACAAGGCCGGCACCGACTCTTCGCAGATCCAGAGCTGCCAGCAGCAGTTCAACGACAACGTGCAGAACCGCTGACCAAAGCCGTGGAGCCGTCGGGGATCGGGGGATCCCCGACGGCTCCGGCGTCAGTCGAGGAGCTCGACGTAGCCGTGGGTGCCGTTCACGCGGACCCGCTGCCCGTCGCGGATCAGCCGCGTGGCCCGGTTGACGCCGACGACGGCCGGCAGTCCGTATTCGCGGGCGACCACGGCGCCGTGGGTCATCAGGCCGCCGACCTCCGTGACCAGGCCGGCGATCGTCACGAACGCCGGTGACCAGCTGGGGTCGGTGTAGGCGGTCACGAGGATGTCGCCGGCTTCGAGATCGGCTTCGGCGAGGTCCAGGACAACGCGGGCGCGGCCCTCGACCGTCCCCGTGGACACCGGCAGGCCGGGCAGCGCGCCGGCCGGTGCGTCCGAACTCCGGTAGCTCCCGGAGACGGTCTCGCCCTCGGAGGTGAGCACCCGCTGCGGGGTGAGCGCCTGGTCCGCCGCGAACTGTTCCTTGCGCCGGCGGATGAGGTCGGCGTCGGCGACTCCGGTGCGCGCGACCTCGTGCAGTTCCTGGAACCGCAGGGAAAAGCTGTCCTCCGGCGCCTCGAGCACGCCGGCCGCGACGAGGCGCTCGGCCTCGGCCAGCAGCGCCTTCTTGTACTGGAAATAGCGGCTGATCATCCCGTACTTGGGGTATTCGCGATAGCCGACAAAGGTGCGCAGCCGGTCGATCATCGCCTTGGTCTCTTCGGCTTTGCGGCCGCCGTCGGGCAGAACCTGCAACCGCGAAAGCAGTTCCTGTTCCTTTTGCCCGGCTTCCCGCAGCCCTTGGTCGAAACGCCGGCGGGCCGCACCGGGTTCGAAGTTGTCGACGTTGCCGAGCAACACGGGCAGCAGCGTGCTGGGACGTTCGCTCCACCGTGGCCGGGTGATGTCTATTTCGCCAACACAGCGCATACCGTAAGTGTCCAAATAGGCCTGGATCGCCTTTCGCGCCTCACTTCCGCCCGGCAACGCGGGAAGTTCGTCCAGGAAGCCCTCGTTCCGCACGGTCCGCAGAAACGCCACCACCGCCGCGTGCGGACGGAGGACGTCGGCGACGTCCAGCAGGGCGAGGCCCATCTCCGACGAGACGTTGTCGGGCGCGGACTGCGAAAGCGTGTCTGCGGCGTTCTCCTCGCCCAGCCACTCGCGCAGCCGGTCGTTCAGCCACGTCGTCGCGTCCATCCCGGCCATGATCGCCTGGTGGCTGCGCGGGTTGAACAACAGCCGCCGCAGCTCCTGCAGGTCCGCGAGGATGAAGTCGAACAACTCCGCGCCGCGTTTCTCCCTGATGCCACGCTCGAGCGCGGCCAGCGATGCCTGGTTCTCCGCGATCAGCTCGTGGACGATCGCGGAGTCGGTCTCGATCGGCTCGGGTGCGACGCCGAACGGCAGCGGGGCGGCGCCGCCGTCGGTCGGCTCCGGCAGGAAACCGCGGTCGAGCACGGTCTGCAGCGCGTCGCGCATCAGCGGATCCGACGCACCCATCATCTCCAGGTACCCGGCGCGCCCGGCCTTCGTCGCCAGGCCCGGGGTGACGTCGACGAACAGCCGGCTGCCCGCCTCCGCCATCGGCCGCGGCGTGGTCAGCTGCCACACGGACAGGCCGAGCGGCCGCATCGCGTCGGTCATCATCTGCTGGTGCCCGACCGAGAGGTACACGTGGTTGCCCTCGTCGGCAGCGGGCGGGATCGGGAACAACGTGGTGATGGGCCGGCTTTGCACGACCTGGAAGTCGCCCTCGGCCAGGCACCACTCGATGTCCTGAGGCCGGCCGAAGTAGGCTTCGATGCGGCGGCCCAGCCGTTCCAGTTCCAGCACCTGCTCGTCGGTCAGCGCCGGCCGCTCCTGCTCCTCCGGCGCGATCGCGTCTTCGCGCGTGCCGCCACCGGGCACCGCGTGGATGGCGAGCTGCTTGGCCGACACCGTCTTCTCGACGATCTCCCCTTCGCGCACCCGGTAGCTGTCGGCGTTCACCAGCCCGGAGACGAGCGCCTCGCCGAGGCCGAACCCGGCGTCGACGGTCGTGACCTTCCGGTTCGACGTGATGGGGTCGGCCGTGAACAGGATCCCGGACGCCTCCGGCAGCACCATCCGCTGCACCACCACGGCCATGTGGACCCGGCCGTGGTCGAACCCGTTGCGCAGGCGGTAGGTCACGGCCCGGTCCGTGAACAGCGAGGCCCAGCAGAGCCGGATGTGCTCGAGGACCGCCGCCGGCCCGACGACGTTGAGGTACGTGTCCTGCTGGCCGGCGAACGAGGCCGTCGGCAGGTCTTCGGCCGTCGCGCTGGACCGCACGGCGTACGCGGCTCCCGGCTCCAGTGGCGCGATCAGCGCCGCCGCCACGTCGTCCGGAACGGCCGCCGCGGACACGACCGCACGGATCTGCGCGCTCAGCTCGGCGATCTGGTCCCGGTCGTCGGGATCCAGCCGGGCCAGCCGGTCCAGCGCGCTGTCGAACGCCGGCACCTCCGCCAGCACCCGCCGAAACGCACGTGTCGTCACGCAATACCCGGGCGGCACCCGCACGCCCTCGATCCGCGAAAGCTCCCCCAGGTGTGCGCCCTTGCCTCCGACGAGGTCGATCTGACTGCGGTCGATCTCGCGGAAATCCAGCACGAGCTCGGTTCCACCCACTCTTGTTCCCCCGTTTTCCAGGGCCGGAGAATTCCGGCCGAGGCGGACGATTGTGAACGACGACCGGGGTCTTGCCACAAGAGCGGGGGTGCGCTATAGGTTGAAAGTGGCGGGAGGAGTACTTGCTCTTCCGCCCCTCCGTCCGGTCTGGACATTCACCTCTGAAGCTCACGGCCGTAGGTCAACCGACGACCGGCCCCACCCGTGTGGGGGACCCCGGCGGGCGGAGACCAGCACGATCCGGGACCCGGCCGGACCAGTCGCGTCACCTGGTCGTGTCTGGTTTCGAAACCTTGAACAACAGTAGGTAATCTTCCTTAACGGGAAGCGGGGAGCCGCTTCGACCACCGGCTGCCGGAGGGCTTCGTTGATCAAGCTCATGTTCGCGGACGACGAGGAACTGGTTCGTTCGGGCCTGCGCGCCATGATGTCCGGGGCCTCGGACATCGAGATCGTGGGCGAGGCGAGCGACGGCAGATCCGCGGTGGAGGTGGCGCGGCGCTACCACCCCGACGTGGCGTTGCTCGACATCAAGATGCGCGCGCCCGACGACGGGATCCGCGCGCTGCGGGCCATCCTCGCGCTGCCGGACCCGCCGATGGTCGCGATGCTGACGACGTTCGACATCGACGAGTACGTGAGCCTCGCGCTGCGGCTCGGCGCCAACGGCTTCCTGCTGAAGGACATCGACCCGTCGGCTCTCCTGCGTGCCATCCGTGACCTGGCCAAAGGCGGCGCCGTGCTCGACCCGGGCGTGGCGGCGCGCATGGTTCAGTCCCATCGCGACGAGCAGCGGGCCGCGCAGCCGGCGCGCAAGCTCCTCGCGAGCCTGTCCGAACGGGAACGTGAGGTCGTCGCGCTGATCGGCCAGGGGCTGTCGAACGCCGAGATCGGCGGGCGGCTGCACCTGTCGGAGGCCACGGTGAAGGGGTACGTGTCCGCGGTGCTCTCCAAGATCGGCGCCGCCAACCGTGTGCAGGCCGCGCTGCTGGCCTACCGCGGCGGGCTGCTCGACCAGTAGCCGATGGTGCTCACCGCGCTCGAGCTGCTCGGGCTGGTGGCGTTCGCGGCGTCCGGGGCGCTGGCCGCCGTGCGGGCGCGCCTCGACGTGTTCGGCGTGATCGTCGTCGGCCTCACGACGGCGCTGGGTGGCGGCATCATCCGCGACGTCCTGCTCGGCATCCACCCGCCGACGACGTTGCGGAACTGGCCGTACCTGGCCGTCTGCGCGGCCACGGCGCTCGTCGTGTTCGCGTTCCACCCCCAGGTCGCGCGGCTGAGACGCGCGGTGCTGCTCGCCGACGCGCTGGGCCTGGGCGTGTTCGCGACGGCCGGCACGACGATCGCGCTCAACGCCGGCGCCACCGCCTACGCCGCGTGCTTGATCGGCATGACCAGCGGCATCGGCGGCGGCGCACTGCGTGACCTGCTGCTGCGCGAGATCCCGCTCGTCCTCCGCAAGGAGATCTACGCCGTCGCCGCGCTCGCCGGGGCGGTGCTGGTCGCGATCGGTCACGCTCTGCCACTGCCGTCGAGTGCGGTCACGGTCGTCGCGGCGGCCGTGGTGGTAACGATTCGGCTGGTGGCTCTGTGGCGGCACTGGAACGCGCCCGTGGCCCGGCCTGGTGATACCGACTCTTTGTGAGTTCTGCGTGTGTTCTTAGGCGGGTCTCAGCACTCTGCGTAAGACTGACGTCATGCGCATCCTTGTGGTGGACGACGATCGAGCCGTCCGTGAGTCGCTCAGGCGGTCCCTGGAGTTCAACGGGTACACCGTCGAGCTCGCCAGCGACGGTGCGCAGGCCCTGGAGACGATCATCGCGAACCGGCCGGACGCGATGGTGCTGGACGTGATGATGCCGCGCCTCGACGGGCTCGAGGTGGCCCGCCGGCTGCGCAGCACCGGCGACGACCTGCCCATCCTCGTGCTGACCGCGCGCGACACCGTCTCGGACCGGGTCTCCGGCCTCGACGCCGGCGCCGACGACTACCTGCCCAAACCGTTCGCCCTGGAAGAACTGCTCGCCCGCCTGCGCGCGCTGCTGCGCCGCGCCGTGCCGGACACGCAGCAGGGCGAGACGAGCGAGGTGCTGTCGTTCGCCGACCTCACGCTGGACCCCGGCACTCGCGAGGTCCGCCGCGGCGGCCGCGAGATCAGCCTCACCCGTACCGAGTTCGCGCTGCTCGAGTTGTTCCTCTCGTACCCCAAGCACGTGCTGACCCGCGGAAGGATTCTGGAGGAAGTATGGGGTTACGACTTCCCGACGTCGGGCAACGCGCTGGAGGTCTACGTCGGTTATTTGCGTCGCAAGACGGAAGCCGGCAACGAACCGAGGCTGATCCACACGGTGCGGGGAGTGGGCTACGTCCTGCGCGAAACCCCGCCGTGACCGACGCCCCCACGAGCACCGCGGTTCCGACCGTCGACGTCACCGACCCGCGCGGCGACCGCTGGGGCACGCGCCGCTTCTCGCTGCGCGGCCGCGTGACGCTGCTGGCCGCCGCCTGCGTGGCCGGTGCCGTGGCGCTCGTGTCGCTGGGCGCGTACATGATCGTGTCCAGCAACCTCTACCAGCAGCTCGACGACAACCTGCTCGCGCGCGCCCAGGCGGCCGTGAACTCGCCGCCGGTGCAGACGCAGCTCGAACAGGTGCCCGGCGCGTTCCTGGCGAGCGCCGACCTGCAGATCGGCCAGCTCAACGCGTACAGCAACAAGCTGATCTACCCGCAGGCCGGCTCGCCGCCGCCGTACGGGCCGTTGGAGCTCGCGGTGGCCACGGGGGAGTCGCCGCGGTCGCTGCGCACCGACGTGGCCACGGACACGCGCGTGGTCGCGCTGCCGTCCGGGCACGGCGAGGCCATGGTGCTCGCGCAGTCGATGGAGCCGACCAAGCGCACGCTCAACGAGCTGGCCGTCGTCCTCTTCCTCGTGGGCGGCGCCGGGATCGTGGTCGCCGCGGGGGCCGGCACGGCCGTCGCGCGCACTGGGCTGCGGCCGGTCGATCGCCTGACGTCGGCCGCCGAGCGCGTCGCCGCCACCGGCGACCTGCGGCCGATCCCCGTGAGCGGTGACGACGAGCTCGCCCGCCTCACCCAGAGCTTCAACACGATGCTCGGCACGGTCGCCGACTCCCAGGAGCGGCAACGCCAGCTCGTCGCCGACGCCGGCCACGAGCTGCGCACGCCGCTGACTTCCTTGCGCACCAACCTGGAGCTGCTGCTCTCGGCCAGCCGGCCGGGCGCCCGCTCGCTGCCGGAGGAGGATCGCGCCGACATCGAGGCCGACATCCGCGGGCAGCTCGACGAGCTCACCCAGCTCATCGGCGACCTCGTGGAGCTCGCCCGTCAGGACGAGCCGCGCGAGCAGACCGAACGCGTCGAGCTGGTCGAGGTCGTCGAGCGCGCGCTCGACCGCGCCCGCCGCCGCGCCGGGGACATCGAGTTCGAAGTGGACCTGCAGCCGTGGGTCCTCACCGGCGACAACAGCTCGCTCGAACGGGCCGTGCTCAACCTGCTGGACAACGCCGTCAAGTTCTCGCCGTCCGGTTCGCGCGTGCGGGTGACGCTGCGGCCCCTCGGCGACGGCACGGCCGTGGTCGAGGTCGCCGACTCCGGCCCGGGCATCGCCGACGAGGACCTGCCCAAGGTGTTCGACCGCTTCTACCGTTCGTCGGAAGCCCGTACGCTGCCGGGTTCCGGCCTCGGCCTGTCGATCGTGAAGCAGGCGGCCGAGCGCCACGGCGGCGCGGTCTACGCCATGCACGCCCCGGAAGGTGGTGCGCTCCTCACGATCCGGCTGCCGGGCGCCCCCGGCTGACTCCTCGCCCGTCCGGGGGACGCCCCGGGTGGCACGTCCCACGCACTGCATGTTTGATCGTGTAGGATTTTGTGTGGTTGATGGTTCGTGCTTGAGGAGTGGTGGTGCTCGCACGTCAGCGACAGGCGGTGATCCTCGAGGAGGCCCGCCGGACCGGTGCGGTCCGGGTCAGTGACCTCGTCGCACGCCTCGGCGTGTCCGACATGACGGTGCGCCGCGACCTCGACGTGCTCGCCGGCCGCGGCCTGGTCGAGAAGGTCTACGGCGGCGCGACGTCGGTGGTCGGCAAGAGCACCGACGAGCCCGGCTTCGAGGCGAAGTCCGTGCGCCAGCGCGCGCAGAAGGAAGCCATCGCCGAGCTCGCCGCCGGCCTGGTGAAGCCCGGCACCGCGATCGGCTTGTCCGCCGGCACCACCACGTGGACGCTGGCCCGCGCGCTCGACCCCATCCCGGGGCTGACCATCGTGACCAACTCCATCCAGGTCGCCGACGTGCTGCGCGCGTCCACGCAACCCGACCGCACGGTCGTGCTCACCGGTGGCGTGCGCACGCCGTCGGACGCGCTCGTCGGCCCGGTCGCCGTGCACAGCCTGCGTTCCCTGCACCTGGACCTCGTTTTCCTCGGCGTGCACGGCATGGCCGAGGGCGCCGGTTTCACCACCCCGAACCTCACCGAGAGCGAGACCGACCGCGCGCTCGTGGAGGCCGGCCGGCGGCTGGTGGTGCTCGCCGACCACACGAAGTGGGGCACCGTCGGCATCTCCACGATCGCCGACCTCGAAGAGGCCCACGTGGTGGTGACCGACGACGGACTTCCCGACTCGGCGAGGGAGAGCCTCACCGAGCGGGTCGGAGAACTGATGATCGCCGAAACGGCGGAGAACCTCGAGGCAGAAGACGCGTGAAACGCACCTTGCGACACCTGGCGGACGGCCGGGAGATCATCTACTTCGACCACGACGGCGAGCACGAGCGCACCGCCGAGGACACCCGCGACCTCCCGCCGGTGGCCGCCGCGTCGGAAATCCGCCTCGACCCGCTGACCCGAGAGTGGGTCGCCATGGCCGCGCACCGGCAGACGCGCACGTACAAGCCGCCGGCCGACCTGTGCCCGCTCGACCCTTCGGGACCCGGGCGCCCGACCGAGATCCCGGAACCGGACTACGACGTGGTCGTGTTCGAGAACCGCTTCCCCTCGTTCTCCCAGAACGCGCACGGCGATCCGTCCACTGTGGACGAGCTCGGTCTCGTGCCGACCGCGCCGGGCCGCGCGCGCTGCGAGGTCGTGTGTTTCTCCAGCGACCACGGCGGCTCGTTCTCGCAGCTGAGCCCCGAACGCGTGCGCCTGGTCGTGGACGCGTGGGCCGACCGCACAATCGCACTGGGTGAGACTCCGGGCATCGAACAGGTCTACCCGTTCGAGAACCGCGGCGAAGAGATCGGCGTGACGCTCTCGCACCCCCATGGCCAGATCTACGGCTACCCCTTCGTCACGCCCAAAACCGAGCGGATGCTCGACGTCGCGCGCGCGTACCGCGAAGAGCACGGCCGCCCGGTGATGGGCGACGTGCTGGCGACGGAGCAGAAATCCGGCTCGCGCGTGCTGGTGGAGGGCGAGCACTGGACGGCGTTCGTGCCGCCGGCCGCGCGCTGGCCGGTGCATATCCAGGTCGTGCCGCACCGTCAGGTGCCCGACATCCCCGCGCTCACCGACGCCGAGCGCGACGACTTCGCCCGCGTCTACCTCGACGTGCTGCGCCGCTGCGACGCGCTCTACGACCGCCCGTTGCCCTACATCGCCGCGTGGCACCAGGCACCCGTGCGCCGCGACCGCGACCTTGCGTGGCTGCACCTCGAGCTGTTCTCCGTGTTGCGGGCCAAGGACAAGCTCAAGTACCTCGCGGGGTCCGAGTCCGGCATGGCCGTGTGGATCAACGACGCGACGCCCGAGCAGATCGCCGAGCGCCTTCGCGCGGCGGGCTGAGTACCGGGCGCGGCATACTCATCTCCGAAACACAGGTTCGGCTCAGGAACCTCTCAGGCCCGGCCGCTTAGGTGAGGACATGACCGAGAACGACCCCCACGCGCACGACTCCGCGGCGGGTCGCCAGAACCCGGGTGCCCAGCCGGGCACCGAGGGTCAGGCGGCCTGGAGTCAGCCCACCGCCCCCGGCGCGTCGCCCGCGCCTGCGCCCGCCTCCGGCGAGCAGCCCACGTACGGCGAGCAGGCGCAGCAGCAGAACCCCGGGTACGCCACGGCGAACCCGTGGTCCGCGCAGGGTGCGCAGACCGGTCCGATGGGCTACAACAACCCGTACCCGCCCACCGGTGGGACGACGCAGCAGCAGTACGCCGCTCCGGGCACGTACAGCGTTCCGCCGGCCCCCGCGCCGAAGAAGTCCGGCCCGGGCAAGCTGCTGGCGGGCGTCGCCGCGATCGCGCTCGTCATCGGCGGCGTCGCGGGCGGCACCGTCGGTTACCTCACGGGCGGCTCGTCCGGTCCGTCGGTCAACGCGCTCGACCAGCCGAAGCCCGCGCAGCAGACGGGCAACGCGCCGTCCGGCTCCATCGAGTCCGTCGCGCAGAAGCTGTCGCCGAGCGTCGTCGAGCTGCAGGTCTCCGGCCGCACGGCCGCGGGCGAGGGCTCCGGGTTCGTGCTCAGCACCGACGGCTACATCCTCACCAACAACCACGTGGTCGAGGTCGCCGCCAACGGCGGCCAGATCCAGGCCGTGTTCCAGGACGGCAAGAAGGCCGCCGCGAGCGTCGTCGGGCGCGACCCGACGACCGACATCGCCGTGGTGAAGGTCAACAACGTCAGCGGCCTGACCCCGGTCGAGCTCGGCCGGTCCGACGACCTGCGCGTCGGCCAGCCGGTGGTCGCCATCGGCTCGCCGTTCGAGCTCAGCGGCACGGTCACCTCCGGCATCGTCAGCTCCCTGCACCGGCCGGTGCAGGCCGGCGGCGACGAGACCGACCAGACCACGGTCATGGACGCCATCCAGACCGACGCGGCGATCAACCCCGGCAACTCCGGCGGCCCGCTCGCGAACATGAACGGCCAGGTCATCGGCATCAACTCCGCCATCTACAGCCCGAACAGCGGCCAGGGCGGCGCGTCGCAGGGCGGCAACGTCGGCATCGGTTTCGCCATCCCGATCGACCAGGCGCGCCGCACGGCCAACGACATCATCAAGACCGGCCACGCCACGCAGACGTTCATCGGCGCCAAGGTCGCCGACGCCCCGCAGGGCGGCGCCCAGCTCGGCGACATCACGCCGGGCAGCCCCGCCGAGAAGGCGGGCCTGAAGGCGGGCGACATCGTCACGAAGATCGACGACCGCACCATCGACAGCGCCGACACGCTCATCGCGGCCGTCCGCACCCGCGCCCCCGACGAGAAGGCGACCTTCACCCTCTCCGACGGCCGCACCGTCCAGGTGACCCTCGGCGGCCAGCCCGTACCGGCAAACTGATCGCTCGGCCGCCGGGCGCGGCCGAGACCAACCACGGCTCGACCCCCTGGGCAGGGGCCGGACCCTTGAAGGCCACGCGCGACCGGGCACTCGATGCCGGTCGCGCGTGGCCGTCTCCGTTGCCGGGGCCTTCGACAGCCCACGGACGCACGGCCTTGCGGCGGTCGCTGCCGGGCCAAGCGCGCGGCGGAGTTCCGCGAACTGGTGCTGGGTCGTCGCGGGCCGATGCGCCGGCGGCTCGAAGAATTCTTGGCCGGCAAGCTCGGCCGGCACCCTCGTCGGTCACCTCGAGCGGCACGGCAGCACCCGACTCCCAGCGTTCCAAGCGTGGCCGGGGCTTTCAAAAGCCTTGGGCCGACGGCCTCGGGACGGTAGCCGGTCGCTGCCGGACCGGCGCGCGGTCCGGAGCTCTGCAGCCCGATGCGCTCGGCTTGAAGAACCCTTGGCCGGCAAGCTCGGCCGGCACCCTCGTCGGTCACCTCGAGCGGCATGGCTGTACCCGACTCCCAGCGTTCCAAGCGTGGCCGGGGCTTTCAAAGCCCTGGGCGGACGGCCTCGCGGCGGTAGCCGGTCGCTGCCGGACCGGCGCGCGGTCCGGCAGCTCCGCAGCCCGATGCGCTCGGCTTGAAGAACCCTTGGCCGGCAAGCTTGGCTGGCACCTTCGTCGGTCACGGTGAGCGGCATGGCTGCACTCGGCTCGCTGCGCTCCAGGCGTGGCTGTCTGCGTTGGCGGGGCTTTCAGAGGCCTCGGGCCGTCGGCGTCGCTGCGGTTGCCGGTCGCTGCCGGACCGGCGCGCGATCCTAGGTCGTTGTGGGCGATGCGCCTGCGGCTCAAGAAACCTTCGGCCGGCAAGCTTGGCCGGCCTCTTCGTCGGTCGCCGCGAGCGGCAGGGCTGCACCCGGCTCGCGGCGCTCCAAGCGTGGCTGGCCGCGTTGCCGGGGTTTCAAAGCCTCGGGCCGGCGGCCTCGCTGAGGTTGCCGGTCGCTGCCGGACCCGCGCGAGGTCGTGGGGCTTCGCGGCCTGATGTGCTTGGCGGCTTGAAGAACCCTTGGCCGGCAAGCTCGATACGGTCATCCGGTCGCCGCGAGCGGCAGGGCTGCACCCGGCTTGCAGCGCTCCAAGCGGGGGCGCGTTGGCGGGGCTTTCAGAGGCCTCGGGCCAGCGGCCTCGCTGAGGTTGCCGGCCGCTGCCGGACCGGCGCGCGGGCCCGGGGCTTCGCGGCCCGCTGCGTTCGGCGGCTCGAAGAACCCTTGGCCGGCCAAGCCGGCGTGGTTATCCGGTCACCGCGAGCGGTACGGCCGCGCTCGGCTGCGGGCGCTCCACGCGCGGCCGAACGCGTTGTCCGGAAGATTCCTCAGCGAATTCCAACACTGTGACCAGGCTCTTTGCCCGGTAAGGAAAATTCGTGGGTTATCGACGTTTGGCCCGCGCACCTCGTGGGCACCTCACGCCCCACGGAGACCTCTCCGTACCGAGTCGGAGGCGGTACGGAGAGGTCTCCGGCGTCTTCCCGGCCTACTGGGCGGCAGCGCTCTTCGTCGCGGGGCGGCGCGGCTTGCGGTGCGCGAGCACCGTGCGGGCCGCGCCGGTGAGGATCACGACGGCCCACACCACGGCCAGCGTCAGCAGCAGGCCCGCCCACGTGTTGCCGTCGTGCAGGCCCGGCTTGGGGATGACGCCGTAGGTGCGCCACAGCAACGGGAACGCGATGAACCCGAGCACAGCCGTCAGCACCGCGCCCACCTGCACGGGCGCCCGCCACGCCGCCGGCAGCACCCGCGAGAGCAGCAGGCCGAGCACGCCGGCCACCGGCGCGAACACGGCGTCGTTGACGATCGGGCCGCCGCCGATCCACAGCACGGTCTTGAAGCTCTCCGGCCACGCGGGTGCCGCGTAGTCGACGAACAGTGACGCGCCGAAGCCCAGCGCCGCCAGGCCTGCCAGTGCGAGCAGGATCCGGATGACCTTCACAGCACCTCCAGCTTTTCGACCCACTTCGTCTGGAGCACGCCCGGACGGCTCGGCGCGATCACCCGGCACGGGTAGCCGTGGTCGACGTCGAGCACCTCACCGTTGAGCTCCAGCGCCAGCAGGGTCAGGTCGTCGGCCGTGTGCTCGCCCGGGAGCGTGCTGGCGCCGTACAGACCGGTCTTGTCGAGCGACGACACCCGCACCTCCGCGCCCGGCTCGGCCCCGACCGCGCGCAGCAGCGTCGGGAACGAGATCCCGCGCCAGCTCGCCATCTGGCTCCAGCCCTCGACGCACGCGATCGGCAGATCCGCGCTCACCTGCGGCAGCGCCCGCAGGTCGGCCAGCGTGAACTGCTTCGTCCCGCCCCGCGTCACCACCGACAGCCGCCAGTTCGGGTCGACCGCCGTCCGCGTCACGCGCGCCGCGACGGCCGTGCGGTTCACCGGCAGCTTCTGCAGGCCCTTGTCGGTCTTCCACGACAGCCCGGAGATGTCCTTCAGCCACGGCACCGTCGCGCCCGCTGTGGACAGCACCGCCACCCCCGTCGCGATCCACGTGGTCCGCAGGAAACCACGGCGGGTGAACCCGTAGACCGGCTTCTTGGCCGGCGGTTGTTCGGCCTGCGCTGCCGGCAGCGTCTCGCGGGTCAACGCCCGCCGCACGATCGGCAGCTTCACCGCCACGTGCACCACCACCGACCCGATCGCCACCCACGCCACCGCGTAGTGCACTTCCGGGAAGTAGAAGTTCCACGGGTAGTTCTGCGCGACGTTCAGCAACCCTGAGCTCAGCTCGAAGAACGCCGACCCCGACAGCACCAGGATCGACACCCGCTCCAGGGCGTGCGGCAACGACTTCACCAACGGCCGCTCAAACAGCTTCGGGAAGACGCTCCACAGCTTCGCCAGCAGCAACGGGATCGCCGCGATACCCGAGATCACGTGCGCGCCCTGCGTCAGCCGGTACAGCCACACCGGACGGCTCGGCCAGAAGAACCACCCCGGCGGGTGCTGGATCAGGTGGCTGAGCAGGCCCGTGACGAAGCAGATGAGGAACGCCAGCCCCAGCAGCGCGCCGATCCGCGCCGTCACGCGTTCGCCGTGCGCGCCGCCCTTGAACTGCTCCTCACGCGGGATCGGCAGCTTCTCGATCCGCTCGTCCACGCGCGCTTTCGCTTGCTCCGCCCGCACTTTCGCGCGCGCCGCTCCCGCCCGCGCTTGCGCGGCCCGCTCACCGAACCGCACCTGTGCCTCGGACACGCGCTCGTCGAAGCGCTTCCATGCCGCGGCGAGCCGGTGCTCCCGCGGCGCCTCGGGCTCTTCGGTGTCCACGGAGCCTTCTGTCCAGATGCCGTCCGGCGAAGTGTCGTCGGTGGGCTTCTCGTCGGTCATGCCCGCTCCAGCCTGGCGAACCAGCGGTGGCCCCGGCTCGTGGTCCAGTCCACGTGGAACCCCGCGCGCATGGCCACTTCCGCGATCGCGTCGGCCCCGACCCACGCCCAGCCGAACCACGGCCCCGACGAACCCGGCAGCAGCCGCACGGCCTCCCGCCGTACGCCCCGCCCCGGCGGCTCCAGCTCCACCAGCACGTCCCCGTCCGGCGCGATCAGCTCGCGCATCCGGTCCAGCAGCACAACCGGGTCACCCCCGATCCCGATGTTCCCGTCGGCCAGCAACGCGTGGTGCCAGCGCCCCTCGCCGGGCAGCGGCTGGAAGACGTCGCGCCGCAACGCCACCGCGCCCCGCTCCTGCGTCAGCCGCACGGCGGTGGGCGAGCTGTCCACTCCCATCGCCACCACACCGCGTTTCGCCAACGCCGCCGTGAGCCGGCCCGGGCCGCAGCCGATGTCGAGTGTCGGGCCGTCGCACGCGTCGAGCAGCACGGTGTCGCCCAGGTCGCAGCCCTCGGTCCAGCGGTCGACGGGCAGGTCGACCCGGTCGCCGTTGGCGAGCTCCAGCCAGCAGTGCTGCCCCAGCAGCCCGCGGTCGAACTCCGTGCCGGTACTCAGTTTCCTCACGCCACTTCCCGTCTCTCGACCGCGCGCACGGCCGCCGCGAACCGCCCGCGGGGCGCCTCCGCGGCCACGCGCACGGCGTCACCCATCGTGTCCACATCGGACAGTTCTGGCAGCGGCCCCGCCGACAGGCCGACCGATGCCAGCGCCCGAACCGTGCGAACGCCCGTGTCCGCTTGCGACATCGGCACGCCCGCCAGCACCTGCGCATGGCGCGGGTCCCTGAGTCCGAGCCCCCACCAGCCGCCGTCTTCGGCCGGCCCCAGCACCGCGTCGTGCATGCGGCGCAGCACGGGCTCGATCGACGAGCCCAGCAGCTCCGGCGACACCTGCGGCGTGTCCATGCCGATCTGCAGCACCGGCAACCCGGCGTGCACCGACGCCGTGTCGGCGTGCGCGTTGGCCAGCCGCGCCCCGAAGTCCCAGCCGCGCTGGGCGATCACCGTCGCCCGCCGCAGCGACCGGCCGATCTCGCTCCCGCGCGCGGCGGAGCCGAGGTCGCCGGTCATCGCGACCACCAGCAGCGCGCCGGGCGTCGCGCACACGGCGTCGAGCGTGTCCAGCAACGCCGCCGCGGCGATCTCCGCGGCCTGCCGCGCCGTTGCGGGCGGGCACAGGCGGGTCTTCGCGAAGCCGGGCACGGGCGCCTTGGCGACCACGAGCACGCAGAACCGGGAGGTCATCGGGCCAGCACCCGCCCGAAGTCGCGCACCGCGCGCAGCGTGCCCCGCACCGACCCGGACACCTTCGACTTCGTGCCCTTCGCGCGCTCCCCGTAGGTCACGTCGAACTCCCGCACCCGCCAGCCCGCACGTTGCGCGCGGATCAGCAGCTCCAGCGGATAACCAAAGGCGCGATCGGTCACGCCCAGCCCCAGCAACGCGTCCCGCCGCACCGCGCGCAGCGGCGCGATGTCCCGCACCGGCAGCCCGCGGCTGCGCAGCAACAGCGAAAGCACCGCATTGCCCGCCCGCGCGTGCCACGGCCACACACCCGCGTGCGTCGGCACCCGGCGCCCCACGGCGAGGTCCGCGCCGCCTTCCACCGCGGCCACCAGGCGCGGCAGGTCACCGAGGTCGAGGGAACCGTCGGCGTCGGCGAAGCACACGATGTCCGCCGTCGCGGCCTCGAGCCCCGTGTGCACGGCCGCGCCGTACCCGCGGCGGGGCTCGTCCACCACCTTCGCGCCGAGCGCGGCCGCCACGTCGGGCGAGCCGTCCGACGAACCGTTGTCCACCACGATCGCGCGGAACCCCGCCGGCAGCGCGGCCAGCACACCGGGCAGCGCGCCCGCCTCGTCGAGACACGGGAGCACGACGTCTACCTGAAGATCGCTCACCAGGCGTACGCTAGGTCCGTAAAGGACGGTCGAGAACCCTTGTGGTGCTTACCGAATCATGACGCGAGCCCACTTCTTACCGAGTTCTCACGGCTGCGTCTTCCAGCCCCGTGCGAGACCGCGACGGGGGTTATCGTGCGGTCGATGAGCGAGTCGACTTCGGCTGCCCGGCTCGCCGAGCCGCCCGCGCCACCACCCGAGCCCCGCCGCGCCGGTACGCGCGGCGACGCGATCGCGGTCGGCGCCGCCCTCGTGCTGGTCGCCACCGCAGCCGCCGTCGGGCTCTACTACAACCGGCCGAACTCCGGCGTGGTGATCTACGCGCCCACCGCGCCGATCTTCGCCCACTGGCTGCCCCACGTGGGCCCGGGCTCGGTGTTCGCCGTGCTGGTCGCGGCCGCCGTGGTCCTGTGGGGCCCCGCGGTCGCGACCCGGCTGTCCTGGCGACGGGCCCTCGCCGCCGGGTACGCGACTTCACTCGCCTGGATCTTCTCCCTCGCCATGATCGACGGCTGGTCGCGCGGCTTCACCGGCCGCCTGACCACCCCGCAGGAGTACCTCCACGAGGTGCCCGGCATCACGGACATCCCGCGGTTCCTGCGCGAGTTCAGCTCCCGCATCCTCGACTTCCAGCCGAACTCGTGGACCACGCACGTCTCCGGCCACCCGCCGGGCGCGACGCTGGTATTCGTCTGGCTCGACCACCTCGGCCTGCGCGGCGGCGCCTGGGCCTCCACCGCCGTGATCCTGGTCGCCGCCCTCGTCGCCGTCGCCGTGCCGGCCACGGTCGCCCTGCTCGGCCGCCAGAGCGCGGCGCGCGCCGTGCTCCCGTTCGCCGTGCTCTCCCCGGGCGCGGTGTGGCTGGGCGTCTCCGCCGACGGCCTCTTCGCCGGCGTCACGGCGACTGGCATCGCCCTGCTCGCCCTGGCCTCCGTCGGCTTCACCCGCGGCCGCCGCTACGCCGTGCCCACCGCGCTGGCGTCGGGTGTGCTCCTCGGCTACGGCGCCTTCCTCTCCTACGGCCTCGTGCTGCTGGGCCTCGTCGCGCTCGCCGTCGCCGTGCTCGGCCGCCAGTGGCGCGCCACCGCCCTCGCCGTGGTCGGCGCACTGGCCGTGGTGGCCGCCTTCGCGCTGGCCGGGTTCTGGTGGCTCGACGGCTACCACCTCGTCGTCGAGCGCTATTACCAGGGCATCGCCACGCTTCGGCCATACTCGTACTGGGTGTGGGCCGACCTGGCCGCCGTCGCCGTCGCTGCCGGCCCGGCGGTGGTCGCCGCCGCTCGCCGCGGGGTCACCGGGGCGTTCCTGCCCGAGTCGCGTCGCGGCCTGCTGCGCGACCCGGTGCTGCTACTCGGCATCGCCGCCGTGGTCACGATCGTGTTCGCCGACGTGTCCGGCCTGTCGAAGGCGGAGGTGGAACGCATCTGGCTACCGTTCGGCGCGTGGCTGCTGCCGATGACGGCCCTGCTGCCCGCACCCGGCCGCCGCTGGTGGCTGGCCGGGCAGGCGGTGACCGCGCTGGCGGTCAACCATCTTCTTCTGACGAGCTGGTGAGGTGAGGCATGGAGGACCAGGCCGGGCGCGTGCTCGTGGTCGACGACGACGAGACGGTGCGCGATGTCGTCCGGCGCTACCTCGAGGTCGCCGGCTTCACGGTCGACGTCGCGGGTGACGGCGCCGCGGGCCTCGCCCTGTTCGCCGAGCGCAACCCCGACCTCGTGGTGCTCGACGTGATGATGCCGGGCATCAACGGCCTCGAGGTCTGCCGCCGCCTGCGTCAGGTGAGCCACGTACCCATCGTGATGCTCACCGCCCTCGGCGAGGAGGAGAACCGCATCGCCGGCCTCCAGCTGGGCGCCGACGACTACGTCACCAAACCCTTCAGCCCCAAGGAGCTGGCGCTGCGCGTGGCCTCGGTGCTGCGCCGCGCCCGGATGCCGCGCGCCGCGCCTCCCGCACCCGAGCTCGTCGACGGCGACCTGCGCCTGCAGATGACCGCCCGCCAGGCCACCCTCGGCGGGGCCGAGCTGCCGCTGACCACGCGCGAGTTCGACCTGCTCGCGTTTTTCCTCGGCCACCCGGGCGTGGCCTTCTCCCGCGCCGACCTGCTCGAGAAGGTGTGGGGCTGGGACTTCGGCGACCAGTCCACGGTGACCGTCCACGTGCGACGGCTGCGCGAAAAGATCGAACGCGACCCGGCCAAGCCGACGCGGGTCGCCACCGTCTGGGGCGTCGGCTACCGCTACGACCGGGAGCAGTCATGATCAACACCGGTGAATCCGCCCTGGACATGCTCATCCACGTTCTGCACATCCTGCCGTTCGCGCTGCTGTTCGCGCTTCCGGTGGCCGCGGTGGGCGGGCTGGTTCTCTACACGCTGCGCAACCGCTCGCTCGCCACCACGATGACGGTGCTCGTGCTCATCCCGGTGATCGCCCTGCTCGTCGGCGTCATCGGCATCAGCGGCTTCATGTTCACCGAGGCCCTGATGACGGAGCTGCTGGTGTGCCTGCTCGTCGCCCTGGTGACGGTGCCCGCCGCGATCGTGCTCGGCCGCGCGATCGCGCGCCGCAGCGTGTGGGAACGCGAAGCGCGCGACCGCGAACGCGCCGCCGAAGCGTCCCGGCGCGAGCTCGTCGCGTGGATCAGCCACGACCTGCGAAGCCCGCTCGCCGGCATCCAGGCCATGGCGGAGGCGCTGGCCGACGGCGTGGTCTCCGAGCGCGACGAGGTCGCCGACTACGCCCAGCGCATCAGCGGTGAGACCACGCGGCTCTCCGGCATGGTGGGCGACCTGTTCGAGCTTTCCCGGATCACCGCGGGCGCACTCGAACTCACCATGTCCGCCGTGCCGCTCCGCGACGTCGTGAGCGACGCGGTCGCCGCGCAGTCACCCGTGGCCGAGCGCAAACGCGTGCGCGTGCTGGAGAACGCCGAGGCGTGGCCGGTCGTGTCCGGCAGCGACCCGGAGCTCGCGCGGATCGTGCGCAACCTCGTCTCCAACGCCATCCGCCACACCCCGCCCGACGGCACGGTCGCCGTGCAGCTCGACATCGACGGCGACCAGGCCATCCTCGCCGTCGACGACTCCTGCGGCGGCATCCCGGACGACGAGATCGGCCGCGTCTTCGACGTCGCGTTCCGCGGCACCCAGGCCCGCACCCCCGACCGCAGCGGCACGACCTCCGGCGGTGGCCTCGGCCTGGCGATCGCCAAGGGCCTCGTCGAGGCCCACCGCGGTCACATCGGGGTGCACAACCACGGCCCCGGCTGCCGGTTCGAGGTCCGGCTGCCGCTGGCCAAGATCGCCGCTTCCGTCTGACCGTCCGGCCACCACCGTCCGGCCATAGTGGACGGACGAGTTCAGCCGACGGTGACGGCCTCCACCGGCTCCGCCACCCGGTCCGCGGTCACGCGGAAGAACTGCATCCCCGGGAAGTGCGCGGGCGCGACGATCGTGTCGGTGCCCGCGACCTGCCGCAGCCACTGCTGACGCGTCAGCAGCGCGAGCGACGGATCGCTGTCGCTGATGAACCGGATGTTCGAGTCGACCAGCTGCGCCGGCGTGTGGAGCACGTCGCCGAGCAGTACGACCCGGCGGTCGTCCGCGGTGATGTCCACGACGTAGTGACCCGGCGTGTGCCCGGGCGCGTGCCGCGCGGTGATGCCCGGCGCGATCTCCACGTCGCCGTTCAGCGCACGCAGGTGTCCGTGGCCACGCACGGTTTCCAGCCCGATCCGCGTCCAGTCGTGGCGCCCGACCGGCTCCACGAGCGCGGCCCAGTCCTGCGCGCCGTAGAGCACCGTGGCGTTCGGGAAGTACGGCTTCCCCTGCGGCGCCAGCCAGCCGACGTGGTCGGAATGCAGGTGCGTCAACAGAACCGTGTCGATGTCGGCCGGCGAGCATCCGGCCTCGGCGAGCGCGACGGGCAGGCCGCCGCCCGCGCCCATGTCACCGTCGTCGGGCCGCAGGCCCTCCGGGAACTCGATCTCGCGCGGGCCGAGCCCCGCGTCGACGAGGATCGTCCGGCCGTTGCCGCGGACGAGGAACGCACCCGTGGGCACGTGGACGGTGCCGTCTTCCGCGAACGCGCCGGGATGTCTCCCCGCGTCGAGTCCCGGGAAGAACGGCGCCAGCAGCCGGATCCGGCCGTCGGCCAGCGCATGGATCTCGATGTTCCCCACCTCGATGGACCGCATGCACACGACCAAGATCACGGTGGCAGGAAATAATTCCGGGAAGTGACCTTCGTCTCAAGCGGGATCTCAGGCGCCGACGGGCGCGCGCAACTCCGCGGTGGCGAACGAGGTGATGCCGTCCTCGAACGTGGTTTCCGCCGTGAATCCCAGCAATTTCCTGGCCAGCGCCGGATCGGCGACCACGTGCCGGACGTCCGCGGGCCGCGCGCCGCCGACGATCCGCGGCTCCGGCCCGCCGTACGCGCGCGCCAGCTCGCGGGCGAGGTCGCCTACCGTGTGCGGGTCACCCGAGCAGACGTTGAGCGGCGTGATGTCCCCGCTCGGCCCGTCGGCGTGCAGCGCCAGGGCGTTGATGCGGGCGACATCGTGGACGTGGACGAAATCCCGTTGCTGCCGCCCGTCCTCCAGCACGGTCGGCGCCTCACCGCGCTCGAGCGACGAACGGAACAGCGACGCCACCCCGGCGTACGGCGTGTTCTGCGGCATCCGCGGGCCGTACACGTTGTGGTAGCGCAACGCCCACACCGTGCCGCCCGTCTGCCGTGCCCACGCGCCGGCGAGGTGCTCCTGCGCCAGTTTCGTTGCGGCGTACGTACTCCTGGGCAGAAGAGGTGCACCTTCGGGCACAAGTTGCCAGTGCAGTTCCGCACCGCAGTCGCCGCATGTGGGCTCGAACCGGCCGGCGTCCACATCGGACTGCCGTCGCGGCGACGGCGGCACGATCCCGTGGCGAGGGCACGAGTAGCGGCCTTCGCCGTAGACCACCATCGACGACGCCAGCACGAGCTTGCGGACGTCGGCCGCGTGCATCCCGGCCAGCAGCACCGCCGTGCCGTAGTCGTTGTTCAGCGCATACGAAGGCGCGTCCGACGGGTCCACGCCGTGCCCGACGACGGCCGCCTGGTGACACACCGCGTCGATGCCCCGGAGCAGCTCGGCGACCTCGTCCGGGTCGGTGACGTCGCCGCGCACGAACCGGTGGCGGCCCGTGTACTCCGGCGGCGTGGGCGTGCCGTGGGCGGTGGGCAGGAGGGTGTCCAGCACGACGACCTCGTCGCCCGCGTCGGCCAGCCGGTCGGCGATGTGGGACCCGATGAACCCGGCTCCACCGGTGATCAGTACTCGCACCCTGCCGACGCTAGGGCGCACGGACCGGACCACGCCCGCCCCGGCCGGACCACGTCACCGAATCGTCAGGAATCACCCGCCCACGGCGGCGGCCGGGTGCCGTCACCGGATACGGTGTCGGCATGGAACGGAGCGCACAGCGGCTGGGCCGGGCCCTCGTGGTGATCGTGGACGACCGGGTCGCCCACGGGGAGCACGAGGACAACACCGGACCGCTCGTCACCGAGCTGCTCGAAGAGGCCGGCTTCATCGTCGACGGCGTCGTGGTGGTCGAGGCCGAGACCGCCGGCATCCGCAACGCGCTCAACACCGCCGTGATCGGCGGTGCCGACCTCGTGATCACCGTCGGCGGTACCGGTGTCTCGCCGCGGGACCGCACGCCCGACGCCACCGCCGGCGTGCTCGACCGGCCGATCCCGGGCATCGGCGAGGCGCTGCGCGCGTCGGGCCTCGCCGCGGGTGCGGTCGACGCCGGCATCTCCCGGGGCCTCGCAGGGGTGTCGGGCAGCACGCTGGTGGTCAACCTCGCCGGCTCGCGCGCCGCGGTGCGCGACGGCATGGCGACCCTGTCCTCGCTCGTGCCGCACGTGATCGACGAGCTCTCCGGCCTCGAAGAGGTCTGAACCCCGGCCGCCCCGCCTGGCCCGCCACGACGAGGGCCAGGCGATTCGCATCTCTCTGCAGTTGTCAAACAGCGGGTGGGACGATGGGGTCATGCCACGTGAAGAATCCCGCCCCTCCGACACCGCGGCCGAGCGCCGCCGGGTCGACGAGATCTTCGGTGACGTGCTGCCTGAGACCACCTCGGACGAGCGAGGCCTGAGCGGGGACACCCCGGACTCCTGGTACCTGGAGAACCGGCCACCGCACCACGACCGCTGACCCTCAGACGTCCGACCTGGTGGCCTGCTCGCGCAGCAGGTCACGGATCTCGGTGAGCAGCTCGACATCGGTGGGCTCCGACGGACCCGGCTCCTGACCGCGCTTGCGACGCTCCTGCAGGTGCTTCACCGGCAGCACGAACAGGAAGTACACGATCGCGGCCACGATCACGAAGTTGATCGCCGCGTTGATCACGGATCCGAAGTCCAGGAACGTGCCCTTGTTGCCGCTGAAGATGTAGAACCCCAGACCCTGCGCGGCGTCGCTGCCGCCGATGGCGTTGATCAGTGGCTTGATCAAACCGTTGGTGAACGCCGTGACGATCGCCGTGAACGCGGCGCCGATCACGACCGCGACCGCGAGGTCCACGACGTTGCCGCGCATCAGGAAGTCTTTGAAGCCCTTCAGCATGTGCCACTCCTCGAGAGGTTCAGACGGGGGGTCCGTCGCCCATCGGAACAGGGACGGGTTAGCGGAGAGTAACCGTAACGGGTCGTTCCAGCGACGTCGCAGCGACCTCGTTGGCCACGCTCACGGGCAGCGCGAGGAGCACCAGTGGGCCTTTGTCGGGTGCGATCACCCCCTGACCCCCACTGTCGGGACGGTGCACAGTGACCACCGTGGCGTCCTTCACCAGCTCAGCGGCGGTGTGCGTCGCATCGGGAGCCGCCACGACGCCGACGTGCTGACCCGGCCGCAACAGCTCCGCGACGCCCGCGTCAGCCAGCCGGACGGCGACCGTGACCGTGCCGGAATCCCCCTTCGCGGGGAGGGCCGTCCCCAACAGGCGGACGTCCGTCAGCGGCTCACCCGCACGGGCAGCGCCGGACAGCAGCCGGCCGACGGCCGCGCCGACGTCGCCGAGCGCGCCGGCGGGCCGGACGTCGTCGGGAAGGTCGGCCAGCCGGAGATCGGCGGCGCGCAGCACGGAGCCCGCGGGCAGATCCCGCGCGGCCACCACGGTGGCTGTGGAAGGTGCACCACGCGCCGAAGCTGGGTGCAGAAGGACGAGCACGCCGGCCAGCAGCAGGGCCGCGGCCAGGAACCGGCGAAGCAGCCGGGCGCGCCTGCCGCGCAGCAAGTGCAGATCGGTCAGGCGGATGAGCAGGGTGTCCACGGTCGTCCCCTCGTCGGATCCCGTGCGGCGCGGTGCCGCACGAAACCGACGTTAGGGACGGTGGTGACCAGCGGAAAGAGGAACTTCCGCGACCTGTGGACAACTACCCCCTTGTGGACAACTCAGGGGTCAGGAGGCGGTGGAAGCGGTTTTCGTCGTGGTGGAGGAGGACGATGAAGAGTCCGTCTTCGACTCGCTCTTCGTCTCCGTCTTGGTCTCGGACTTCGCCGGCGCGGCGGCCGTGGTCGAAGACTTCGACGAGTCGCGCGAGTCGGTGCGGTAGAACCCGCTGCCCTTGAAGACCACGCCGACCGAGCTGAAGACCTTGCGCAGCGGACCGGAGCACTGGGGGCAGACGGTCAGGCTGGCGTCGGAAAAGGACTGCACCGCCTCGAAGCGGTGGTCGCATTCCTTGCAGGCGTACTGGTACGTGGGCACTGGAGCTCCTTCATGCAACTGGCACTCGTGAGACAAGAGTGCCAACCCAATTGTGCTGGACGGCATTCCCCGTGCGCAATTCCCCCTGCGTCACATCACTGTGAGAGCGGGCAACCGGACCAGACCGGCGGGGGTCAATGCCCCGGTCATCGGGACGTCGTGCGCCTCACCTGGGAGCGAATCCACCAGCTCCTCGGCCCGGACCACGGCGAACCGGTCCGCGCCGCCCGAAGTGAGCGAACGGTCATAGTGACCAGCGCCACGTCCGAGCCGCACCCCGCGGCGGTCGACGGCGAGCGCGGGCACCAGCACCACGTCGGCCTCCGACACGGCGCCGACCCCCAACCTCGGCCCCGACGGCTCGAGGATGCCGCGCAGCCGGCCGGGCACCAGCGTCGACTCGTCCGAGTAGACAGCCCAGTCGAGCGGCCCGACGACATCCGGGATCACCGGCAGCAACACGCGCGAACCGGCCTTGACCAGGGCGTTGAGCAGCGAAACGGACCCCGGCTCGGTGTCGAACGGCACGTACGCGCACACCGTCCCCGCGGCCACCGAAGCGGCCGCCGAAGCCAGCGCCTCGGCCTCCGCCGCGTGCTCCGCAGGGCTCACTGAGGCGCGCGCCTGAAGAACTCGTGCACGCCACTCCGCCTTGCTCAGGTGCTCATTGCCCGGTGCCAGCATGCGACCACGTTAGGCTTTGCGCCCATGACGGGCGCCTCAACCTCCCAGACGTTCAGAACAGCCATCGTGCCTGCGGCCGGACTCGGGACCCGATTCCTGCCGACGACGAAAGCGGTACCGAAAGAGCTGCTGCCCGTGGTCGACACGCCGGGCATCGAGCTCGTCGCGAGCGAAGCCGCGGCCGCGGGGGCGAAACGCCTGGTGATCGTGACCTCGCCCGGCAAGGACGCCGTCGTCAAGTACTTCGAGGCGCAGCCCGAGCTGGAGAAGACGCTCGAGGCCAAGGGCAAGACCGAGCTGCTCGAGAAGGTGCGGCGCGGGCCGGGGCTGCTCGACGTCGAGGTCGCCATCCAGGAGCAGGCGCTGGGCCTGGGCCACGCCGTCGCCCAGGCCGAGCCGAACCTGACCGACGAGGACGAGGCCGTCGCCGTGCTGCTGCCCGACGACCTCGTACTGCCCACCGGCGTGCTCAACCGCATGTCGGCCGTCCGCGCGCAGCACGGGGGCAGCGTGCTCTGCGCGTTCGACATCCCCAAGGAGCAGATCTCGCCCTACGGCGTGTTCGACGTCTCCGACACCGACGACCCGGACGTGAAGCAGGTTCACGGCATGGTCGAGAAGCCGCGGCCGGAAGACGCGCCGTCGACCTACGCGGCGGCCGGGCGGTACCTGCTCGACCGCGCGATCTTCGACGCACTGCGCCGGATCGAGCCGGGCTCCGGCGGCGAGCTCCAGCTGACCGACGCCGTGGCGCTGCTGATCAAGGAAGGCCACCCCGTTCACGTGGTCGTGCACCGCGGCGGACGACACGACCTGGGTAATCCGGGTGGTTTCCTGCGCGCCGCCGTCGATTTCGCGCTTGAAACGCCCGAATACGGGCCATCGTTACGGACGTGGCTGACCGAACGGATCGGGACCGAACGCCCATGACGGACTCCCTCGACGCTGCCCCGGCCGAAGAGGCCCCGGAACCCGCGGAGGCGGAGCTGCGCTCTGTCGACGCGCAGATCGCGCTGACGCTGGACGCCGCCGTCCGGCCGCGGCCGGTCCGCGTGGCGATCTCCGAGGCGCAGGGCCTGCTGTGCGCGGAGGAGGTGGTCGCCGAGCACGCCCTGCCCGGCTTCGACCAGGCCGCCGTGGACGGTTACGCGGTGCGCAGCGTCGACGTCCGCGCCGCCGGCGACGAGCCGGTGCAGCTGCCGGTGGTCGGCGAGATCCAGGCCGGCTCCCGCCAGCCGCGGCGGCTGCAGCCCGGGCAGGCGGTGCGCGTGGACACCGGCGCGCCGCTGCCGACGCTCGCCGATGCCGTCGTGCCCACCGCGTACACCGACGGGCACCAGGCCAAGCTCACCGTGCACAAGTCCGTGCCGTCGGCCGCGTACGTGCGCCGCGCGGGCGAAGACGTGCAGATCGGCGACGTCGCCGTACGAAAGGGCGACACCATCGGGTCCGCGCAGGTGGGCCTGCTCGCCGCCGTCGGGCGTGCGAAGGTGCTGGTCTACCCGCGTCCGCGCGTGTCGATCGTGTCCGTGGGCGACGAGCTCGTGGACGTCGACCGCACGCCGTCCGTGGGGCAGGTCTACGACGTCAACTCCTACGCGCTGGCCGCGGCCGCGCGCGACGCCGGCGCCGAGGTGAGCCGCGTCGGCATCGTGCCGAGCGACCCGAAGCGGCTGCGCGAGATCGTCGAGGGCCGGCTGCTGATGTCGGAGATCGTGGTGGTCGCGGGCGGTGCGGGTGGCGCTTCCGGCGACGAGGTGCACGCCGCGTTGTCCGACCTCGGCCACATCGACATGACGCGCGTGGCGATGCACCCGGGCTCGGTGCAGGGCTTCGGGCGGCTCGGCCCGGACTCCGTGCCGACGTTCCTCATCCCCGGCAACCCGATGAGCGCCCTGGTGGTGTTCGAGGTCCTGGTCCGGCCGCTGATCCGGGCCGCGCGCGGCACGCGTAACCCCCACCGGCGCATCGTCGGCGCGCGGCTGCTGTCGCCCATCACGTCGACGAAGGGCCGGCGCGGCTACCTGCGCGGCCAGCTGCTGCGCGACGAGGCCAACGGCGAGTACCTCGTGCAGCCGCTCGGCACGTCGGGTGCGCACCTGCTGGCGTCGCTGGCGGAGGCGAACTGCCTGATCACCGTGGACGAGGACCTCACCGAGGTGGCCGCGGGCGAGCAGGTGAAGGTCACGTTCCTCGCGCAGCGGGCGTAGTGGGCTCGTACTCGTACCCGGTCGAAAGCCGCCACCCGGGCTGGCCCGCGAAGCTCGGTGGGCTGCGCGTGCCGGCCGGGGTCGTCAGTGTGCGACCGGTACGGCTGCGCGACGCCGGCGAGTGGAGCCGCATCCGCCTGCGCGACCGCGACCACCTCGAACAGTGGGAGCCGACGGGGATCGGGCCGTGGCCCGACCGCAACGCGTTCTGGTCGTGGCCCTCGCAGTGGGCGGCCCTGCGCGGCCTCGCGCGGCGCGGGCAGTGCCTGCCGTTCACGATCACGGTCGACGGAAAGTTCGCGGGGCAGATCACGGTGGGTAACGTCATCCGTGCCTCGCTGCGATCGGCCTGGATCGGGTACTGGGTGTCGTCGGACATCGTGCGCGGCGGGGTTGCCACGGCGGCTGTCGCCCTCGTGACGGATCACGCCTTCGAAGCGTCCGGCTTGCACCGGCTCGAGGCGACCGTGCGGCCGGAGAACAACGCGAGCATCCGCGTCCTCACCAAGGCCGGCTACCGGCAGGAGGGCATGTTCGAGCGTTACCTCGACGTCGCCGGCGCCTGGCGCGACCACCTCTGCTTCGCCGTGACGAAAGAGGAGATCGGCGACGGCCTCGTCTCCCGGCTCGTGGCCATGGGACGCGCCGACCTGCTCTGATGGTGACTACGGGTCCGGTTCCGATCACGCGTTACCACATACTGTGAGATTCACCTAATCCGGTGACGCAATTTCGTGATCGAACCCGGCGAGTCTGCGTCTCCTGTGTGACTGTTGTGGCTAGCGTGACTACAGCAGAGGATCGGGGGAGGTGACGGGAGATGCCCAGCTCGGTGATCATCGTCGCGCTCGCCGCGGCATGGCTCGTCGTTCTCGTGCCCATGGTGGCTCGCAAGCGCCAGCAGGTTGCACGGACGCCGTCGTCCGCGCTCGCAGCGCGCGTCGTGCGCAGCGGGGGAGCTCGCAATGAAGGACAGGAGGAGTTCGCCGTGTCCGAAAGTGCGAAACCTTCGGTGGAGGACGACCTCGCCGAACTCGAGGCGGAGCTCGATGCCGACCTCGAAGAGGAAGAACCGGAACCCGAGCCGCTGCCCCAGCCGGCCGCCGAAGTGCGCGACGAGCCCGCCCGCTCGCGCCCCGGCTACCGCCCGGGCCGCGGCGGCTTCGACCCGGAAGCGGCAGAGATCGCCGCGCGGGCGAAGTACGCGTTCCGCCAGCGGATCGTCGTGATCCTGCTGATCCTCGCCGTCGCGTCGGCCGCCTTCGCGGGCTTCGTGATGTCGGTGGTGTGGTGGGGCAACGCCGTGGTCGACGTGATCCTGGTCGGCTACCTCGCGTACCTGCGCCGCCAGGTCCGCATCGAAAACGACATCCGGCAGCGGCGGATGGCGCGGTATGCGCGGGAAGGCTCTCGAGAAGCTCGCGAGCCCCTTCCGGCGCCGCGGCGTCCTGCTGCTTCGGCCTCGGCTTCGGCTCCGGCGGCTTCGGTTGCTTCAGAGGAGGACGACCACGTCGAGGTCGTCTCGCCGGCGCCCCGCGAGATCGTGGAACGCAAGCCGTCCCCCATGTCCCGCATCCGCCGCCAGGCCGTCGTGGTCGACCTCGACGACGAAGACCCGGCCTTCGAGGAACTCGACGAGCCGGGGACCAGCCCGTACCGCCGGGCGGTCGGGGAGTGACCCCCGGCGTTCGGTGCTCTTGGGGTAGCTGATACGCTCTACGAGCACTGAACAAGGGGCTGTAGCGCAGTTGGTAGCGCGTCTCGTTCGCATCGAGAAGGTCAGGGGTTCGATTCCCCTCAGCTCCACCGCAGGTCAGAGGCCGTCCACTGTAGAGTGGACGGCCTCTTTTGTTGCCTTGATAGCAGCAAAGTACAGCAATGGCGCTACTCGTCGAGGCTCTCGCCAAGACGTTTGAGCGCGTCCCGCGTCTTCTTCGAGGACGCCTGCGAGTAGATCTCCATCGTCATCGAGAACTGCGCGTGCCGCAGGATGCGCATGATCACCCGGGGGTGCACGTCCAGGTCGACCAGCAGCGTGCCGCAGGATCGCCGTCCATCGTGCACGGTGATCTTCCGAACCCCTGAGCGTGACTCGGTTGTCCCAGGATCGGTTGAAGTTCGGGGGGTCGATCGGCAGCCCGTACTTCGTGGTGAACACCAGGTCGTTCGGGTGCCAGGCCAGCTCAGCCTCCTTCTGGTCTGCCCGCTGCTCCCGCCGCCGCTTCTCCAGGGCGGCGACGACGATGGACGGCAGCGGCACGGTGTCGTCCGAGGCGGCGGTCTTCGTCTCCGGGTGTAGCAGCTCGCCGCTGGCCCGCTGGAGCTGGTGACTGACGGCCAGCTCGCCGTTGTCGAAGTCGAGTGCGTCCCACGTGAGCCCCAGGATCTCGCCCTTGCGCAGGCCCAGGACAACGGCGAGCACGTACCCGGCGTACATCGCGTCCCGGGCGTCTCGGGCCGATTCGAGAAACCTCCGAGCCTCCTCGCTCGTCCAGGCTGTTCGTTTGCGCTTGCGGACGGTCGGGAGCGTCACCAGCTCCGCGACGTTCCTGCTGATCAACTCCTCGCGGATTGCGTGGTTCAGCGCCGCGCGCAGGCACGCGCGGATGTCGGAGACCGTCCGGGCAGACGGCGCGTCCTTGCAGCACAGGCGAGCGCTCAGCGCACACCGAGTTTGTCCAGCCGTTGGTCGCCCAATGCCGGGTTGATGTAGAGCCGGGTGAACAGCTCGTAGTTGACGTACGTCAGAGGCGCGCGGTTCGGCTTGATCACCTCCGTCAACCAGTGGTTCAGATACTCGCGCAAGCGCGGCACCGAGGTCGCCACAGGGCCGTTCTTGGCCGTCCGATGAAGCTTGAGCCACTTCTCGTGGACCAGTTCGCGCGTCGGGCCGTACGCGTACTTGCGCTTCCTTTCGCCGGTCGGAGTGGTGACCCCACACATACGCGGCAAACCCGTTGCGGAACGGGTAAATCGACCCCTCGCCGTTGGCGCGTCCCTTGCTCGCCATATCGGGCCGCTTCCTCCACGAGTCGATTGATGTATTCGTCAACCCAAGCAGGCAGGACTCGACGATTTCCGCCGTCCTTAATGGACCTAGGGCGTAGGAGTCGTTGGTATTGGCGGCGGACACCGCGACCGCCAGGGGCAGGCCTGCGCGGTCGTCCAGGACGAACCGGTGAAGGCGGGGCCATAGACCGGCTTTGGTCCACTCGGCGAACCCGCGATGTGCGGTCGGCACCGTGACCCCGAGCGACGGTGGCAGCATCCGCCACGCGCACCCGCTGGTCAGCACGTACACCGCCGCCGTGAACACAGCCCGGTCCTCGACCGGCGACCTGCCCACCACCTTGCGGACGCGTCAAAACGACGGGATCAACAGCGTCTCGTGGGTGAGCTTGCTCATGCCGCGGGACCCGGACGTTGCGCCGGCGGGACAGCCTGATCGCCGCTCATACCCAGCAGAGGAAACACCGCGACCGTGCCTGCTGTTATGAGCGCCTGGAGTGCGTCGTGCAGGCCGTGGGCGGTGCGTAATTCCTGGTCACGTCGTTGCGAGATCCGCCGTTCCCTGGGCTGATCTGATCTTTTGGCCTCGGCGGCGCGGCGCACCAACCGCGAGGACGACCAGCCGGGTTTGTCCGGCTCGAGCGCGTGGCCGGACGTGGTGAACCTATTGCGCAGCTGTGCGCTCGGCTGTGGGCAGCTGCGTAACGTGAGTTGGGCAAGCCCGACCTGGCGCAGACAGGAGATGACTGACATGACCGACGCAGGTTCGTTGGATCAGGACCGTGTGGCGGATTTCCAGCGGCGGGTCGTCGTTGACAGCGGCGCGGCAAAGGCGGGGTTGTCCACGTCGCTCGGTGGGCGGCTCGGCCTGTATTCGGCAATGGCCGGCGCCGGACCACTGACGTCCGCGCAGCTGGCCGAAAGATCGGGTCTGGTCGAGCGGTACGTGCGCGAGTGGCTGGCCGTCCAGGTCGCCGGAGAGTACGTCCGCTACGACCCGGGTGGCGCCACGTATGAGCTCCCGGACGAGCACGCGGCCGTCCTCGCGGACGCGTCCTCGCCGACCTATGCCATGGGCACGTTCACCATGCTGAAGGCGCTGTTCGCCACCGAGGACGCGCTCGCAGAGGCGTTCCGCACCGGCGAGGGCGTCGGCTGGGCGCAGCACGCGCCGGAGCTGTTCGAGGGAGTCGCGGCGTTCTTCCGGCCGGGCTACACGGCGTCACTCGTGCAGGAGTGGCTCCCGGCGCTCGGAGGTGTCGTCGAGAAGCTGGAACGTGGGGCGTCGGTGGCCGATATCGGTTGCGGGCACGGGTATTCCGCGCTGCTGATGGCCGAAGCCTTCCCGCGGTCGGAGTTCCACGGCTACGACTTCCACGGTCCGTCCATCGAGGCGGCGCGGAAACTGGCCGCCGAACGAGGCCTCGGCGGCCGCGCCACCTTCGACGTCGCCGCGGCGGGGGACTTTCCCGGCGAGCGGTACGACCTGATCACGTTTTTCGACTGCCTGCACGACCTCGGCGACCCCGGCGCCGCCCTCCGCCGCACCGAGCGGGCCCTCGCCGACGACGGCACCTGCATGATCGTCGAACCCAACGTGTCCGGCAACGTCGAGGACACCATCAACCCCGTGGGCCGTTCCTTCGCCGCGACCTCCGTCGCCGTTTGCCTGCCCGCCGCGCTGGCCCAGAAGGGCCCGCACGCCCTCGGCAACCACGCCGGCGAGGACGCTATGCGCGCTATTGCCGCCGAATCAGGCCTGCGCACGTGGACCCTGGCGGCGGAAACGGTGAGCAACCGCATCTACGCTGCGCGCCGCTGACCGGCGACGCCTGCGATCGGGACGTGCGCGGGATACTCGACCTTGGTCCGGCTCTGGATGGCAGAAATCTCACCCGTGACTGGCTTCGATCTCGGCTACCACACGCGCCGTGAGGGATTCCGGTGATGGCGTTCGCGCGGTGGCGGCGCTCCCACTCGTTCTGCGCTGGGGTGCTGACCGGGCGCAAGGCGGCCTTGCTACCGCGAGGACACCCCGAAATGACCTCCCCGGGCGGCTAGAACGCGGCGTTATCCCTGGTCAGAGGCGCTACCGGCCGTTCGGCGGCACCGCTCTCCTAAAGCGGTGCCGCCACACCGGAGAATCGGCGCGGAGTCGGTCAGGGCTTGCGGGCGACGGCTCCGGCCATCAGTCGCTGGGCGACGTTCAACGGCTTCAGGCGCGGCCCAGAGGGCCACCAGTTGACCAGCTCGACCAGCCCGGGTTCGACGAGTTCGAGCCCGTGGAACAGCTCGACGATCTCCTCCGCGGTCCGTGCCGTGACGCCGCCGAGCGAGCCGCGGGCGACGGCCGCTTCGAATGCCCGCATCGCTTCGCTGTCCGCACCGTCACCGGGGTTGAAGGCATGCGAGATCGCCACGTAGGAACCTGAAGGCAGTGCATCGATGAACTCGCCGGTGACCTCGGCCGGGCGCGCCCGGTCACCCTTGAAGTGGTGCAGGCTCGCGATGAACAGCAGCCCGATCGGCCGGTTCCAGTCGAGGTGGCTGCGCACGGTCTCGTCCTCGAGGATGCCGCGCGGATCGAAGATGTCGCCGGCGATGTAGCGGGTGTTGTCGTTCTCCTCGAGCAACGCCCGGCCGTGCGCGGTCACGACCGGGTCGTGGTCGACGTAGACGACCTTCGACAGCGGGTCGACCCGCTGCACCACCTGGTGCACGTTCTCCGCCGTGGGCAGACCGGATCCCAGGTCCAGGTACTGCGTGAGCCCCGCCTGCTCCGCGAGGAACCGGCACATCCGGATCAGGAACCGCCGGTTCTCCAGCGCAAGGTCCACCGCTTCCGGCATGACCGTCTTGAGCCGCTCGAGCTCGAGGCGGTCGACCTCGTACCAGTCCTTGCCCCCCATTGCGTAGTCGTACATCCGCGCCACGCTGGCCCGATGCGGATCGACCCCGACCGGAGTGTTCAAGTCAGCAGCGTCTGCCGGCATGTCGTGCCTTCCTGCTCGAGTGGCCACAGCTACACCGAGGTTAGTAGTGATCACCGACGCGGTGTCCACATCCCCGGTTGTTCACCGGCCTTCTCAGACCGGCCCCACGACGAGCAGCGTGGCGGTGACTCCGCCCGCCATGGCTCGAACCCTGCCGGCCACCCGCGTCACCAGGGCAGCTCGCCCACCTACCTCCGTCCGACCCAGAGTTGCTTCCCGGGTCGGTTCGTTGCCGTACAGCAGCGAAGTACAGCAACCGCACCGACGCTCAGCGCCCGCGATCGACCAGCGACGACCCTCTGACCTCGGCAAAGACCGGCAACGGCGTTCGTGCTGATAGTTCGCATCGAGAAGGTCAGGGGTTCGATTCCCCTCAGCTCCATGTCACTCGGGGCGAGTTGTGTTCGCTGAAAACGCGAACTGGCTCGCTCCGTTTTGTTTTCTGGGGGTGCAAACCCCCAGGCCCCGCCCGGGGAGGGCTTCGCCCCCCGGACCCCCCGCTGCGGTTGCGTCGGGGAGGTAAGTCGTGGTGGTTTGCGCGGCTTCCCATTTGAGTGTCAGGGATTGTTCCGTCGGCTACCCAGTTCGGGCAGCCCGCCTGCGACGGCATCGTTGCGGACAGCTTCGAAGTGCGGCGATGGTGGTTGCATGTCACAGGGTCGTGACGGGGGGAGCGGCGCGGGCCTCGGTGTATCGCCGGTGTATCGGAAAGTGGATACGGGGCCGCAACGTGGGGGTGCGTTGACTGGGCCGCATGAGGCACAGGGAAGCGGTGCGGCCGGGGGCGGCTGCCGCGGTGGGGACCGGGGTTGCCGTTTACGGGTGTGAGCCGGATGAGGCGGCGTTGTTCCGGGCGTTGGCGGAGAAGTGCGGGGTGGCGCTGGGGATCACGGCGGAGGCACTCAGCGAAGCCAATACGGCGCTGGCGGTGGGGAATCGGTGTGTCAGCGTGGGGCACAAGACGAAGGTTCAGAATTCCGCGTTGCTCGCGTTGAGCCGGGCCGGGGTGAGGTATGTGTCGACGCGGAGTGTGGGGTTCGACCACATTGACGTGGAGTATGCGAAGAGCGTCGGGATCACCGTGGAGGGCGTGGCGTATTCGCCGGACAGCGTGGCCGATTACGCGGTGATGCTGATGTTGATGGCGGTGCGGAATGCGAAAGCCGTGATCAGGCGGGCGGATGTGCATGATTATCGGCTGGCCGAGGTGCGGGGGAAAGAGCTGCGGGATCTGACCGTCGGGGTGATCGGGACGGGGCGGATCGGGGCGGCGGTGATCGATCGGTTGCGCGGGTTCGGGGGCAACGTCATCGCGTATGACAGCCGGCCGCGGAGTTCGGCGGATTACGTGCCGCTGGAGGAGTTGCTGGGGTTGAGCGACATCGTCACGTTGCACACGCCCCTGGATGCGGGGACGTATCACCTGCTGGACCGGGCGCGGATCGCGCAGCTGAAGTGTGGCGCGGTTGTGGTCAACACCGGGAGAGGGGCCTTGATCGAAACCGCCGCGCTGCTCGCGGCGCTGGAAGGTGGCAGGTTGGGTGGTGCGGCGCTGGACGTCCTCGAAGGGGAAGAGGGAGTGTTCTACGCCGATTGCCGGGACAAGGTGATCGAAAGCGAAGCGCTGGTGCGGTTGCAGCGCATGCCGAATGTGCTGATCAGTCCGCACACCGCCTATTACACGGATCACGCGCTGAGCGACACCGTCGAGAACAGTCTGGCCAATTGCTTGAACTTCGAAAGCGGGGACGTGGCGTGAACAGAATCAGAATCGGCATCATCTTCGGGGGCACGTCCGAAGAACACCCCGTGTCGATCAAATCCGCGCAGGAGGTGGCCAGGAACCTGGACGCCGACAAGTACGAGGCGTTCTGGATCGGGATCACCCAGGGTGGCGCGTGGCGGCTGTGCGCGGGCCCCGGTGACGGCTGGGAAACGGGCGGATACCGCCCCGTCACGTTGTCGCCCGATCGGAGCGTGCCCGGGTTGCACGTGCTGGAGGAGGGGCGCTACGAGGTGATCGACCTGGACGTCGTGCTGCCGGTTCTGCACGGCCGTCACGGCGAGGACGGGGCGATGCAAGGGTTGCTGGAGCTGTCCGGCATCCCGTACGTGGGGTGTGACGTGCCCAGTTCCGTGCTGTGTATCGACAAGTCGTTGGCCTACACCGTCGTCGCGGCGGCGGGGATCGCGACGCCGACGTGCCGGGTTGCCGCCGAACACCAAAACCCCGGCGAGCTGAACTACCCCGTGTTCGTCAAGCCGGCCCGGTCGGGGTCGTCGTTCGGGGTCAGCAAGGTGTCCGGGCCCGAAGAGCTGGCGAGTGCCGTCGAAGTCGCGCGGAAGTACGACGAGAAGGTGCTCATCGAGGACGCCGTCGTCGGCAGCGAGGTCGGGTGTGCGGTGCTGGGGAACGAGCTGGAGCTGACCGTCGGTGAAGTGGACCAGATCACGCTGTCGCACGGGTTCTTCCGGATCCACCAGGAAGTCGACCCGGAAAGTGGTTCCGAGAACTCGACGGTGACCGTGCCGGCCGACATCTCGCCGGACGCGCGCGAGTTGGTGCAGGAGACGGCGAAGGCGATCTATCGCGCCCTCGCATGCCGGGGCCTGGCACGGGTGGACATGTTCCTCACCGACGACGGCACGGTGGCCCTCAACGAGGTCAACACCTTCCCCGGACTGACCGCCTACAGCCGCTACCCGCGGATGATGGCGGCCGCGGGCCTGTCGTTCGCCGAGGTGCTCGACCGGGCCGTGTCGCTGGCGATGACGGGGAAGGTCCAGTGAACGAGGACTTCGCCTTCGTCGACGAGGTGGTGCCGGGAATCCGCTGGGACGCCAAGTACGCCACCTGGGACAACTTCACCGGCAAGCCCGTGGACGGGTACCTGGTCAATCGCATCGTCGGCACCACGGCGTTGTGCGCGGCTCTGACAAGTGCGCACGAGAAGGCCGCGTCCCTCGGCTTCGGACTGCTCCTGTGGGACGGTTATCGTCCGCAACGCGCCGTGGACCGGTTCGTGCGCTGGTCGAGGGAGCCCGACGACGGCCGGACGAAACGGCGGCACTACCCGAACATCGGGCGCGCCGAGATGTTCGAGAAGGGTTATGTGGCAGCGAAATCGGGCCACAGCCGGGGCAGCACCGTCGACCTGACGCTGTACCACCTGGCCACCGGCGAGCTCGCGGCCATGGGCGGCGACCACGACCTGATGGATGTGATCTCCCACCACGGCGCGCCGGGCATCACCGACGCCGAAACCGGGAACCGGCAGCACCTCCGCGCCATCATGGAGTCCTGCGGCTTCGCCTCCTACGAATGCGAATGGTGGCACTACACGCTGAAAGCCGAGCCTTTCCCGGACACCTACTTCGATTTCCCCGTCACCTGGCCGAGCCTGAAGAAGTCCGCGTGACGCCACCGCGTGTCGTCGTCGCCGGCGGCCATTCGGCGGGGCACATCGAACCCGCGATGAACCTCGCCGACGCGGTGCGCCGGCTGGAGCCGACGGCGGAGATCACCGCCCTCGGCACCGTCCGCGGGCTGGACACCACGCTCATCCCGGTTCGCGGCTACTCACTCGAACTCATCCCGCCGGCGCCGTTGCCGCGCAAGCTGGGCCCGGATCTGCTGCGCACGCCGGGCCGGCTGCGTGACTCCGTGCGCGCGGCCGGGGCGGTGCTCGACGGGGTGCGGGCCGACGTCGTGGTGGGTTTCGGCGGGTACGTCGCCGTTGCGGCCTACCTCGCGGCCCGCGCGAGGAGGCTGCCGATCGTCGTCCACGAGGCGAACGCGCGGCCCGGGGTGGCCAACCGGTTGGCCACGCGGCTGACGACTCACGTGTTCACCGCCGCCCCCGGGGTTCGGCTGAAGCACGCCACCGCCGTAGGGATCCCACTGCGGCCGGCGATCACCGCGCTCGACCTGCCCGCCTTGCGTAAAGAGGCCCGCCGACGGTTCGGCCTGCGTCCCGACGGGCCGGTGCTCCTGGCGACCGGCGGTTCGCAGGGCGCCGGGACGATCAACGCCGCGGTGTCCGGCGCGGCCGCCGCATTCAACGCGGCCGGGGTGCAGGTCCTGCACATCACCGGGCCGCGCCACGTCGTCGAGGTACCAGACAGCGCCCACGTCGTCGTTCCCTACGTCGACGAGATGGCCGACGCCTACGCCGCGGCCGATTTCGTGCTGTGTCGTTCGGGGGCGATGACGTGCGCGGAGCTGGCCGCGGTCGGGCTGCCGGCCGCGTACGTCCCGCTGCCGTTGCGCGGCGGCGAGCAACGGCTGAACGCCGAAGCGGTCGTCGCGGCGGGCGGCGGGCTGTTCGTCGACGACGCGGACCTCGACCCGGACTGGATCGAGGCCACCGTGATCCCGATCCTCACCGATCCCGTACGGCTCCGCGCGATGTCGGCCCGGGCGTCGGCGGCCGGCGCACCGGACGCGGGCCTGACCCTGGCCCGCCACGTCCTCACCGCGGCGAGGGCAGCTGCACCGTGACCCGCAGGCCGCCGCCGGGCAGCGGCGCGAGGCTGAGGATTCCGTCGTGCGCTCGCGTGATGCTCCGGACGATGGCCAGCCCGAGGCCGACCCCGGCGTGCGCACCGCGGACGCGTTCGGTGCCGCGCTGGAACGGCTCGGTGAGCGTCCAGACCAGTTGTGGACTGAGTTTCTCTCCGGTGTTCTCGACGGTCAGCATCACGAACCCCGCCCGCACGGCCGTCTCGATCCGCACGCTGCCGTGCTCGGGGAGGTTGTGGACGATCGCGTTGTGCACCAGGTTCGTGGTCAGCTGCAGCAGAAGCGCGGGTGAGCCGTCGGCGGGCGTGACGTCCCCGACCGTCTCCAGGGTCACGCCGTGCTCCTCCGCGAACGGCAGCAGCGTCTCGGTGGCTTCCTCCGCGATGAGCGACAAGTCGACCGGCTCGCGCCTGAACGACCGCTGATCGGTGCGGCTGAGCAGCAGCAACGCCTCCGTCAGCTCGATCGCCCGCGCGTTCACGGTGTGCAGGCGTTCGACGAGCTCGCCCGGGTCGCTGTCCGGGTCCTGGCGGGCGACGTCGAGCAGAGCCTGCGAGATCGCCAGCGGCGTACGCAGCTCGTGAGACGCGTTGGCGGCGAACCGCTGCTGCTCGACGACGTGGGCTTCGAGCCGTTCGAGCATGGCGTCGAAAGCGTCGGCGAGCTCGCGGAACTCGTCCTCGCGGCCCCGCAGCCGGATCCGGTGGGACAGCGAGCCGTGCGCGGCCACGCGGGTGGCGTCGGTGATGCGGGTCAGCGGCTTGAGCATGCGCCCGGCGAGGATCCACCCGCCCACCAGGCCGAAGACCAGCAGGAACACGAGCACCATGACCGCCGCCGGCCCGAAGACGGCCGGGCCGAAGTTGCGCGGGTTGAAGGCGCGCAGGAAGTTCGAAAAGCTGAGCACGCCGACGTCGCCGGTGGGCCGGTCCCGCAACAGGAACATCCACACGGCGGCGAGCAGCAGGACCCCGGCGATCATGAGGAACCCGGCGTAGCTGAGCGTGAGCTTGAGCCGGACGCTCAGCCCCGGCGGCCTAGTCATGGTCCACACCACCGGGGTCGATGCGGTAGCCGACGCCCGCCACCGTCGCGATGATCCACGGCTCGCCGAGCCGTTTGCGCAGCGCCGAAACGGTGATGCGCACGGCGTTGGTGAACGGGTCGGCGTTCTCGTCCCACGCGCGTTCCAGCAGGTCTTCGGCGCTGACGACCCCGCCTTCGGCCTCGACGAGCACTTCGAGCACCGCGAACTGCTTGCGGGTGAGCGCGACGTAGCGGCCGTCGCGGTAGACCTCGCGGCGGAACGGGTCCAGCCGCAGGCCGGCGATCTCCCGCACGGGCGGCCGGCTGTGGGCGCGCCGTCGGTCGAGCGCTCTGAGGCGGAGCACGAGCTCGCGCAGCTCGAAGGGCTTCGTGAGGTAGTCGTCGGCGCCGAGCTCGAACCCGGACGCCTTGTCGTCGAGCCGGTCGGCGGCGGTGAGCATGATGATCGGCGTGCCGCTGCCCGACGCGACGATCCGCTTGGCGACCTCGTCCCCGGACGGCCCGGGGATGTCGCGGTCGAGCACGGCGATGTCGTACGCGTTGACACCCAGCAGCTCCAGCGCGGCGTCCCCGTCCCCGGCGACGTCCGCGGCGATCGCCTCCAGCCGCAGCCCGGCGCGGATCGCGTCGGCCAGGTAGGGCTCGTCCTCGACCACCAGCACCCGCATGCTCCGATGCTACGAGCCGGTCCCTATCGCCGGCATATCGAAAATCTCGAACGCGCCGGCAACACAATGCTCCCTTCACTGGCGGCATGCCCTACCTCGAAACCCGGCCGCCCCGGTCCCACGGCGCCGTCCCCGTTCCGGTAACGGTCTTCGACGACGGGGCCGCCGCCGTGGTGAATCTCGATCCCGCCCTGCTGGCCGCGTTGCGCCGGGCCGCTTCGGTCGCCGCCGCCGAGGGCGTCGAGATCCTCGTCAACGGCGGCTGGCGGTCACCGGAGTACCAGGAGTGGCTGCTCGTGGACGCCGTGGCGCGCTACGGCTCGGCAGCCGAGGCCGCGCGGTGGGTGGCCACTCCGGACACTTCCGCGCACGTGTCGGGGCACGCGGTGGATGTCGGCCCGTCGGCGGCTCGGGTGTGGTTGTCGGAGCATGGTTCGCGGTTTGGGTTGTATCAGATCTACCGGAACGAACCGTGGCATTACGAGCTACGGCTGGAGGCGGTTCAGGGTGGTTGTCCGCCGATGTATGCGGATCCGTCGGAAGATCCACGAATGAGGCGGTGACGGGGCTTTCCCCGGGATACGCTGCTCGCGAAGGTCAGGTCGCGACGGGGAGGCCGCACGCTGATATGGCAAGGAAACCGGGCGACCTCGGCTCAGTGGGCGCGGTGTCGTGTCACGTGGTGCGCACGGATCGTCCGTGGGAAGCCGGAATCGACGCCATCGTCATTTCCGTCGGCGGCACATTCGGCACGCTCGGGCACGCGGTCAGCCGCGAGTTTCCCGAAGTCGACTGGGCTGCGATCGAATTCGACTCGATCACACCGGGGCTGCCACAAGTCCTCGATCTGCGCGAACCCGTCACCGGTTCGCTGCGGTTCGCCCTGCTCGCGACACCGCACGACGGTGGCTCTTTCCAAGACCCGACGCTTCCTGCGATCGCCACTTCCACCGAAGCCGTCGTGCAGGCGGCGGCAAAGGCCGGCGCGGTCGCCTTGGGCTTGCCGCTGCTGGGCGCGGGCAGCCTCGGTTTCGAGCCGGACGCAGTTGCTGCCGTAGCGATTCCTGCGGCGGTGAAGGCGCTTCAAGGCCTCGACGGTGGAAGTCTCCAGCGGCTGGTTTTCCTCTGCCTCGACAGCGCGACGGAAGAGGCGATCCGTGCGGCCTGGAGTGGTGAGACAAGTGCGGCCGACCTGGCCGGTGGCGTTTCGAGTGATCGGGTCGACCCCAACGTCGGGATTCCGCTCGACCGCGACCGCCTCGGCGTCGCGCCGTACGTGTCCATGATGGCCACGGTGATCGCCGACCGCAGCACCCCATTGCCTTTGTCCGTCGGGGTTTTCGGCGAGTGGGGCTCGGGCAAGAGCTACTTCATGGGGCTGCTGCGGGAAGAGGTGGGCCGGCTGGCGAGCTCCGGCAACCGCGCCTACACGCACGAGGTCGTCCAGATCGGCTTCAACGCCTGGCACTACGCCGACGCCAACCTGTGGGCCAGCCTCGGCGACGAGATCTTCCGCCAGCTCGCCGGCCCCGGTCCGAGCGCGCAGGAACGCCGCGTGAAGCTGCGGCAGGAACTCAGCGGACGGCTCGAGCAGGCCAAGGAACTCGAGGACGCCAAGGACCAGGCACAGACCACGGTCGCGAAGCTCCAGGCCGACGTCGACAAAGCCACTTCGAGGCGCGAAACCACCGGGAAAGCCCTCGTCCACGCGTTGGCGGGCTCCGGGCAGGTGTGGCGGCACCTCGGCGTTCAGGACGAGGCCGAGCAAGGCGCGTTGCTGGTCGAGCAGTTGCGCGGCGCGCTGACTGAGGCCGACGCGCTGCGGAGGTCGCCCAAGGACCGCTGGGGCAAGGTCGCGCTTGCCGCGGCCGCGGTGATCCTGCTGGTGGGCTTCCTCGTCGCGGTGGTCGCGCCGGCGGCGTGGCAGTGGCTGACGGCGGCGGGCGCCGGGTTCGTCGCCGTGGCCGGCACCGGGATCGCGTTCCTGGCCCGGGCCAGGTCGGGAATCCAGGCGCTGCGCGAACTCGGCGACCAGCTGCGCAGCGGGATGGACCAGGCGTCGCCGGAGGTCACCGGGCTGCTGGACGAGATCCGCAGGACCGAGGCCGACCAGCGGGTCGCCGAGGCCCAGCTGGACGAGGTCGTGGCTCGCGTCGGTGAGCTCGGCCGGCAGCTGACCGAGCTGACGCCGGGCCGAAGTCTCTACACCTTCCTGGCCGAACGCGCGCGCGACGACTCCTACCGACGCAACCTCGGCCTCGTCTCGACGATCCGGAAGGACTTCGAGCAGCTCGTCGAGCTGATGGCCGACTGGCGAGCGCATCCCGAGCCGGGAGGGAAGGCGATCGACCGGATCGTGCTGTACATCGACGACCTCGACCGGTGCAGCTCGCGGCAGGTGGTCGAGGTGCTCGAAGCGATACACCTGCTGCTCGCGCTGGAACTGTTCGTGGTGGTGGTCGGAGTCGACCCCCGGTGGCTGGTGCGGTCGCTGAGCAGCCACTACGACGAGATCCTCGCCGAGACCCCGGGCGGCGGGCACGTGACGCCCGAGGACTACCTGGAGAAGATCATCAACCTGCCGCTGGTTCTGCCCGGCATGTCGTCGGGAAGCCTGCGCCGGTTGCTGCACTCGCTCGTGCCGACACAGACCACTCGAGCCCGATCCGTCACTGAGCTGCCGTCCCCGCCGCCGGTTGCGCAGGAGGCGGTTCCGGACATCGAAGCCGGGTCCGAAGTAGACAGTCGACGGCGACCCGAGCGGGCCGTGAAACCACCACGTCCGCTCACCGACCGGGAGATCGAGCTGTTGTCCTCCTTGGACCGGCTGGTTGCCACGCCGCGCGAGGCGAAACGGCTGTTCAACTTCTACCGGATGCTCCGCTCGACCCGGGATCTCTCCGAGGTGTCGCGGTTCCTCGGTGAAGACGGGGAACCGGGCGAATACCAGGTGGTCGTCGCACTGCTCGGCTTGCTGACCGCGCCGGCCCCTTTGCTGGGCAACGCGCTGGACGGTGCCGCCGACGCGAGCCGGTCGGTCCGTGGCGGTCTGGCCCGCCGGTCGAGCGAAGCGACGTGGGCCGAGTTCGTCGCCGATTGCGAGCCCCAGCGCGAGGGCGAGCGATGGTGGAACGCGGTGGTCGGCGCCCTGAGCGAAGAGGAAGCGCGCGTCTGGCTTCGGTTGCATCGAGGACTTGCGCAGGCGTCGGCCGCGCTGGAGGTCGACCGCTTGGCCCACTTCCAGAAGTGGGTTCCGGTGATCCGCCGGTTCTCCTACGTGCTCTCGCCCGCGGCCTGAACTCAGGCCGGGATACGAGCCGATTCACCAGGTGTGTCGGCGCCGAAGCGGGTGATGTCCGTGGCGAGGTTGAGGGGGCCGTTGTGGGCGCGGTCGGCGGGCGTGATCCGGGACTGGGGGACCAGCCAGCAGATCTCGAACTCCAGGCCGTCCGGGTCTTTGGCGTAGAGGGCTTTCGTGGTGCCGTGGTCGGTGGAGCCGACGAGGGCGCCGGCGGTCTGCAGGGCGCCGAGGTAGGTCTGGAGGTCGGCGAGGGTGGGGACTTCCCAGGCGAGGTGGTACAGGCCGACGGAACCGGCGGGGGCCGCGGCGGCGTCCGGGAGGGTGAAGAGGCCCAGGTCGTGGTCGTTGTGGGAGTCGGGGGCCTGGAGGAAGACGGCGCGGTCCGAGGTGTGCACCGCGCGGAAGCCCAGGACGTCGACGTAGAAGGCGCTGCTGCGGGCGGCGTCGCGGACCCAGAGGACGGCGTGGTTCAGGCCTCGGATCGGCATGGTGACTCCTTCATGGCAACGACAACGGCAACTTCAGAGTGGCAGCGCGAACGCGGAACCGCCGTCGTGCCACCACTTCCGGTAGAAGCGCGAGTCCTCGACCAGCGCGAGGTACCCGGCCTCGATCTTGGCACACATCTCGTCCACCAGTGAAGCGATCGGGGAGTCGGTGCGCCACGCGAGGACGAGCTCGCGGTAGAGCGGGGTGCCGGTCAGCGACACCGTCGAGATGCCCGTGCGGTCGGTGCCGATGGGGTAGAGCAGGCAGATCGCGCGGCCCTCGGCGGTCAGGGCGAACGCGACGTGCGCCTCGTTGGTCAGGTGCGTGATGCGCTGGTCGAAGCCGGCCGACGCGCAGGTGCGGGCGAAGAACTCGTTCATTCCGCTGTCGTCGGGGTCAGGCATCACCCAGCGTTCATCGGCCAATTCGGCGAGCGCGACCTCGCCGCGCGCGGCCAGGGCGTGGTCTTCCGCGACGCCGATGAAAAACGGTTCCCGCAGCAGCAGGCGGTGTTCGACGCCGTCGGGCGGGATCAGGGGGAAGCCCGGGAACGCGCGCATCACCGCGACGTCCAGCTCACCCGAGCGCAGCAACGCTGTCAGCGCACCCGTTTCGCGGATCGTGCGGCTGGTGACCTCGCGCCGGGGCAGCATGGTCGTCAACGCGTTCACCAGGAGGCTGAACTGCTGCGCCGGAATCCCGCCGACGCGAACGGGCGCGCCCGCTTCGTGTTGTGCGTTGAGGCGCGCGGCGCGTTGCAGGGCGTCGAAGCCGTGCAGCACTTTCTGGGCGTCGCGCACCAGTTCCGTACCGGTGTGGGTGGGCAGCACGCCTTCGGCCGAACGGACGAACAGCGGCCCGCCGAGGAACTGCTCGATCCGTTTGAGCTGCGTGGTCACCGCCGGCTGCGTGAGGTGCAGGCGGCCCGCGGCTCTGCGCAGGCTGCCGGCCTCGGCGATCGCGACCACGAGCTCGAGGTGCCGGATTTCCAGGCGCATGGGGAAAACATTATCGCCGGATGCAATAGGGCCGATCCCGTGATGATCATGGCCACACCGCATCGTGCCTGGTTACGGTGCCCGGCGTGACATCTCTGGTCCCCGTTCCGCTCATCGGGAAAACGACGCTTCCCGTCCTGTTCTCCGACGACGTGCTGCAGCGGTTCCTCGACGCGGCGGCCATCGAATACGCGTTCATCACGCCCGAGGAACCGAGACCGTGTTTCGCCGTGCTGCTGGGCACCTTCGCCGACGACGCGCTGATCGTCTCGGACCTCGCGTTCGGCCGCAACGCTCGGGTCACCGACCCGAGCGCGCGTGAGGAATTCACGACCACCATCGTGCCGAAATTCGGCTCCGCGTATGAGAATTCGGTGCGCGCGTGGTGGCTGGATCCCGCGGATCTGCTGCGCATCACCCGCGAGGCCGACGCACGTGGTCTGGACGTGCTCGGGTCCGTCCACCTGCACCCCGACTGGCACCGCCTCGGGCCCGAATGCGAACGCGGCCGCCCGCTGAGCGAACGCCCGACGCCCATGGACGCGTACGTCTTCCGCAGCGCGGGCTGGCCGCTCAACGTCGTGTGTTACCTCGAACGCCGGCACGGCGACTTCTACTACTCGCTGGCCGCGTGGAACGGCGACTGCGAATCGCTGCCACTGCGCGTGGGGATGGTGACGGCGTGAACGAGTCGATTCGCGCTCTCTGGCAGACGATGACCGACGGCTGGGCAAACGGCGACGCCACGCAGTTCGCCTCCGTCTTCGCGTCCGACGTCGACTTCGTCAACGTGCGCGGCGAAGCACTCGTCGGCCGCGAAGCCGTGGAAACAGGCCACGCCCAGCTGTTCGCCACGGCCTACCGCGGCACGACGTTGTCCGCCGAAGTCACGTTGATCCGCCCCCTGTCGCCGGTGCTTTCGCTCGTGCACGCGACGTCGGAGATCGGGCCCGCCGGCGTGGTGACGCACGCGCAAGCCGTGGTCCGCCACGACGGCGATCCGACGATCGCCGCTTTCCACAACATGATCCCGAAGGGACCCTCCGCATGACCCGCCCTCGCCTGCGTCACCTCGCCTTCGTCGTGCAGGACGCGAAGCGCATGGCCGCCTTCTACTGCGAGCAGTTCGGCATGGAGCTGTTCCACACCGACCCCGACGGCAGCCACTTCGTGACCGACGGCTACCTCAACCTGGCGCTGATCCAGCAGCAGCTCGACGGCGACGTCGCCACCGGCTTCAACCACTTCGGTTTCCAGGTCTCGGAAATCCCGCCGATCGCCGAGCAGCTCGCCGAAGCGGGCGTCCCCCGGCCGGTGCTGCGCGGCGGGGACCGCCCGTTCGCGGAGTACCGCGCGATCGACCCGGAAGGCAACTGGTTCGACCTGTCCGAACACGGTTTCCTGCCGCCGGGCCTCGCGGAGTAGCTACCGCAGCGCGGCCACGAGGTCGGTCGCGATGCGGTGCTCCACGTCCGCGGGCACGGGCTGCACCTCGTCGGCCAGCCCGCCCGCGGCGACCGCGGCGAGGCTGCGGGCCTGCAGCGTGAGGCCGAGGTCCATGGCCTGGATGGAGTTCCCGTTGGCGGCCGTGAGGTTGAGCATCCGGCCCTGGTCGAGCAGCACGATCTCACGGCCGTCGTCGAGGACGTGGCCCGTGCGTCGCGAGGGCGCGCCGTACTCGACGGTGCGGACGGTCTTCTCGGCGAGCGCCGCCCGGTCGATCTCCCACGCGAAGTGCCCGACGCCGGCGAGCACCGCGCCGTCGCGCAACGCCGCGAGCTCGGCCGCGCCCAGCACCGCCGGGTGGCCGGTGGCGGTGAAGACCAGCTGCGCGTCGGCGACCACCTCGGCGGCGGAGCCGACGCTGTGGCCGTTGAGGATCGTCTCCAGCGCGCGCATCGGGTCGGTGTCGCAGACCGAAACACGCGCGCCGAGGCGGCTCAACGTGTCGGCCACGCCCTTGCCGCACGGTCCGTATCCGAGCACCGCGGCACGCATCCCGGGCACCATGAGGTTGGTGGCGTTGAGGAAGCCCTGCACCACGCTCTGCCCGACGCCGAACTCATTCTCCACCAGGAGCTTCAGCCGCGAGTCGTTGATCACGACCATGGGCTTGCCGATCCGTGCTTTCGTTTCACGCAGCCGGATTCCACCCGTGGTCGTCTCCTCGGTGCCGCCGAGATAACCCGCCGGAGTACCGGAGCCGAGGAGCGAAACGGTGAGGTCGCCGCCGTTGTCCAGCGTGAGGTCGGGCTCGACTTCCAGCACTCGTTCGATGTTGCGGGCGTGCTCTTCCTCGCCGTCGCCGCGGCGGGTGAACACGGCGACGCCCAGCTCCGCGAGCGCATCGGCGACGTCGTCGTGGGTGGTGCCGGGCGAGCCGGTGAGCCGCACGTCGACGCCGGCGCGCACGAGCAGCGTCACGAGCGCGGCGGTCTTCGGCTCCACGTGCAGGCACATCGCCAGCCGCTTGCCGGCGAGCACCGGGGTCAGTTCGGCGACCGCCTGCGCGGTGAGCGGCATGTGCTTGAGCGCCCAGGCCGTGGCGGGATGGGTTTCGGGCATGACGGTGTTCCTCTTCGGTTGTGGTGACGTTCGAACGGGGACAGACGACGTCGTCAGCCGTAGAAGTCACACCGGTAGGAGTGGTCGCCGAAGATCGGCGTCACGAGCTCCTGCCGACGAGTGCACACATCACCACGATAGCCGAGGTCAGAGCGGGTGTTCCAGCCACACGTTCGGCTCCACGTACACCCCGAGGTCCTGCGCCACCGATCCCAGCACGGGCGCGATCCCGCCGGGCACGGTCGTGAGGCCGTCGCCGGGCCGCACGCCGGTCCACTCCTCCCACTGGTCCAGCGTGCCCGTGACGGTCATCGCGAACGGCGCGATCTTCACGAGCCGCGCGCCCAGCCGTTCGTGGTTGCGCAGCCACGGATCCGCCGGCCGGCCCTGCTCGTCCCGCCGGGCGACGTAGTCCACAATGGACTCGACGGCGTGGTCGGCCTTGCCCGTCGGCCGCACCGGAACCACGAGCCGCGACAGCCCCGCGCGCCGGGCCCGGTTCTTCAGCTCCGTGAGCGCCAGCGCCGCGACGCCCTGGCCCCGAGCGCGCTCGGCGACGTTGACCTCCAGCGCCACCAGCGTGGTCGGCTCGCGATCGTCCATCACGTCCTGCGCGGCCCAGAGCAGCGCACCGTCCCAGCCGTGGTCGGGCAGCTCGGTGCGCTCTTCCGTCGGGAACGCCACGGGGATCGCCGCCGCGCGGGCCACCGGCACGTCGTCTTCCAGCAGCACCAGGAAGAACTCCGGCCAGCGCGCAGCCAACCGCACCGACGCGGCGAGGTCGCCGATCACGTCGTGCGCCAGGAACTCCCCGCCGACCACGCCCAGTTCCAGCGCGGGCCGCCGCAGGTCCGGACGCGTCGCGAGATCCTCGACGCGCACGGCCGGCTCGCCGCTCACGACCGGGCACCGCTTCTCCCGCCGGAAGCCGAGGGCGGCTCCGGGCGAGGGACGAGGTGACCGGCAACGTTCATGGCTCGCAGGGTAAACCGTGAATCCTCGGGACAGCCCCAGAATTCGTCATCGCACCGGCAGGGCCTGCCTGCGCCGGGCCAGCGCGGCCGGGTCGAGTGTGGCGCGCGTGCCCGCCTGATGGCCTTCGCGGTACCCCGAACCGGAGAGCCGGCGCGGCGCGGCCGCGCGCAGGTCGCCGTACTCGCGGTCGAACGCACTCTGCACGAGCGTGTTCCGGTCGCGCACCACCAGCTCCGCCGACTGCCCGCCCGACCCCGGGTGCTCGCGCGCCGCCGTGTCCTCGGCCCGCACCAGCCGATCGTGGACGGCGCGCGCGAAGCCGTGCAGCCACGTGCGGCGGTACGCGGCGAGCGACTCGTGGAACACCCGGTCGTCGGGCCGCACGCGGGTGAGCTGGGTGCTCGCCTGCAGCAGCAGGCTCGTGAACAGCAGCTCCACGCGCCCGAGGTCGGATTTGAAGCCGAACACCGTGACCGCGTCCACGCCTTGGCCCACGCGGTGCAGCAACGTGCGGCAGCGCAACGGGTACGCGATGTTCGTGAGCAGGCTCGCCTTGTCGCGGCTGTACGGGTTTTCGATGGGGATCTTCAGCACGGTGATGTCGTCCGAGCCCTGCCCGGTGGCGGCGAGCATCGCGTTGTCGATGCCGTACCGGGCGATCAGCTCGGCCGCCTTCGTGTTGTACAGCTCGGCTTCTTCCGCGGTCACCGCCGGGTCTTCGGCCTTGGCGAGCAGCTTGCGGATGCGCTCCAGCTGCGTGTCGTGGGCGGGCATGATCCCCCTCTCCTGCTGGGCCGGGCCCGGGCGGGCCGGCGTGGGGTCCAAGGTAGGCGCGGGGTACGACAATATTCGATCAGGTGTTCGGACGCGTGGCAGGGTGCCCGCGTGTCGATACGATCCGTGAGTGGATTCGTCCGGGGATTCTCCTGACGTGCCGGACGCCGTGGTCGTCGGCTCCGGCCCCAACGGCCTGGCCGCCGCCGTGCTGCTCGCCCGCGCCGGTCTCGCGGTCGACCTGCACGAAACCGCGGCGGAGCTCGGCGGGGGCGCGCGCTCGGCGCGGCTGTTCGACGCCGACGTGGTCCACGACGTCTGCTCGGCCGTGCACCCGATGGCCGTCGCTTCGCCGTTCTTCCAGGGCTTCGACCTCGCCGCGCACGGCGTCGAGCTGTGCCGGCCCGAAGTCGCGTACGGGCACCCCGTCGACGAGCGGCGCACCGGTCTCGCGTACGCGGACCTCGACCGCACCTGTGCCCGCCTCGGCGCCGACGGCGAGCGCTGGCGCCGCCTGATGGGGCCGCTCGTCGAGCACACCGCCGAGATCGTCGATCTGCTGCTGGGTGACCTGCGACGTCCACCGCGGCCGTCCATCGCCGCCCTGCTCGTGCCGCGGATCCTCGCGCTCGGCACCGGCGTCGACGAGGTCCTGTTCCGCGGCCCCGAAGCCCCCGCGCTGCTCGCCGGCGTGGCCGCGCACCCGATGGGCCCGCTGCCGTCGCTGGTCGGCGGCGGCACGGCCCTGCTGCTCGGGCACCTCGCGCACGCCGGTGGCTGGCCGGTTCCGCGTGGCGGCACGCAGGTGCTCACCGACGCGCTCGCCGCCGATTTCGTCGCGCACGGCGGCCGGGTCCACACCTCCAGCCGGGTGACGGACCTGCGGGAGTTCACGAAAACGCGTGCCGTGCTGCTCGATGTCAGTCCGCGTGGCCTGCTCGAACTCGCGGGACCCTTCGCGCCACCCGGCTACCGTCGCGCGCTCGAGAACGTGCGTTACGGACCGGGGGCGGCGAAGGTCGACTTCCTCGTGTCGGAGCCGATTCCGTGGCGCGAGCCGGAGCTGGCGAAGGCCGCGACCGTCCACATCGGAGGGACAGCCGCGCAGGTCCGCGCGAGTGAGAACACCGTGGCCGGCGGGCGGCGCGCCGAGGAGCCGTACGTGCTGCTCGCCCAGCCGATGGCCGCCGATCCCTCGCGCGGACTTCCGCACAAGCAGCCGATCTGGGCCTATGCCCACGTGCCCAACGGGGACCCGCTCGACGCCACCGACGTCGTCCGTCGTCGCATCGAACGTTTCGCTCCCGGCTTCAGCGACACGATCCTCGCATCACGCGCGATTCCCGCGGCCGAGCTGGAGAGCTACAACGCGAACTACGTCGGCGGCGACATCTCCGGCGCCGCCGTGACGCTGCGGCAGCTGCTCGCCCGCCCGGTCGTCCGCTGGAATCCCCACACGACCCCGTTGCGTGGCGTCTACCTGTGCTCCAGCGCGACCCCGCCGGGCCCGGGCGTGCACGGCATGGCCGGTCTGCACGCCGCGAAAACCGCGCTGCGGCGCGAATTCGGCCTCGCGCTGCCCGCCGGCTGGTGATCAGCCGCGCGGGCGGTCACCCACCCCGGTACACCGGCGGAGGACCGCCTACCACCAGCGCGGTAGGCGCGTACGGTTGGCGGTTCGTCCGGATAGCGAAACGGCCACCCATTCGGCGTTGCCCTGCCCCCGCCGAGCGTCAGCCCAGGTACGCGTCGAGCGTCACCGCGAGGGCCGATTCCGGCGACGGTGCGAAGCTGGCGCCCGCCAGGCCACCCCACAGCCAGAGCTGCGCGAGCCCGTGCAGCGCCGCCCACAGTGAAGCGGCGACGAGCCGCGGGTCGGTCCCCGGCTTGAGCCGGTCGTCGTGCGCGGCTTCGCGGTCGAGGCGCACGAGGTCGGCGAAGTAGTCGAAGACGGCGCTGCTCGCAGCCACGAGCCCGGGTTCGGCCGGGTCGATGAGGTCACGGCGGAACATGAGCTCGAACATCGCGGGGTTGGCCAGGGCGAAGGCCACGTACGCGTGGCAGGCGGCCGTCACGCGCTCGCGCGGGTTGCCCTCGGGCAGCTTCGCACCGCGTTCGAGCAGCTGCGCGAAGCCGAGCGTCGCGACGGCCGACAGCAGCTCGGCGCGGCCGGAGAAGTGCCGCAGCGGCGCACCGTGGGAGACGCCGGCGGCTTTCGCGATGCCCCGCAACGTCACGGCGTCCACGCCTTCGTCGGCGAGCAGGGTCTCCGCGGTGGTGATCAGCCGCTGGCGGGCGCTCATAGCTGCGCTTCGGAGAACGCGACGGGCAGCAGGTCGGGGCGCTTGGGGAAAAAGCCGTCGCCGGGCGAGCGGCCGATCAGGCGGTTGTGCAGGCGGGTGACGGCGACCGGCACGACCTCCTGCCAGAACCACTGCAGATCCGCGCGCAGGCTCGGGCGCGCGGGGAAGCCGGGGAGTGGCTGGAGCCAGCCGTTGTCGTGGCCGATGTGGAGGCGGTCGAGCACGTGGCCGGCCACGCGCAGGTGGCCCGCCTCGGACAGGTGCAGTCGGTCGGGGCCGAAGTAGCGCGAGTCGTGGGCGGCGTGGTCGGGCCACAGGTCCACGAGCTTGGCGCCGTAGCTCACCGACGCTTCGCGGATGGCGTCGTTGAGGGCGGTCACGCGCGGGTGCATGCGGGCGCCGAAGGGCATGCGGTGGGCGATGTCGCTCAAGGTGAAGGTGACCACGGTGGGCGCGATGTGCGTGCACCGGCGGATCGCGGCGTCGACGCGGCGCGCGACCGTGCGGGCGTTCCAGCCGCCGCTCATCACGTCGTTGCCGCCGCCGAACAGGGCGATCAGGTCGGGCTCGTGCCGCTCGGCGGCGGGCAGCTGCTCGACGATGATCTGGTCGAGCCGCCGGCCGCGCACCGCGAGGTTGGCGTAGCGGAACTCGGGCTCGTCCCGCGCCAGCCGGCCCGCGACGAAGTCCGCCCAGCCCCGGTACTGGCTGTGGTCCGGGTACGGATCGTCGAGCCCTTCGGCGCAGCTGTCGCCGACGGCGACGAATTTCTGAAAGCCCATGTCGATCTCCGTAACCCGTGGTTCACCTTGTAGACACTGTCTATCAAACTCTAGTAGACGGTGTCTACGTGAGGTTCACTTCTTCACGGTGTCCTGTCCGGCTGAAGTCGTCGGTGTCCGGACCTTGCCGGGGCCGTGAGGCGGGGTGCCAACGCAACCGGCAGGTCAGAGACCAGGCGTTCGGCGCCGCCGAGGCACTTGACTCGGTGCGTGACAGGCTCGCGTCATGATCGATGATGTCGCGAAGGAGTACTTGCACAGCGATCTGCGAGAGCTCCGCGAGGTGATGCTCTGGAAGCTCGAAGGGCTGGGCGAGTACGAGATCCGCCGCCCCCTGACCCAGACCGGAACCAACCTTCTTGGGCTGGTCAAGCACCTGGCGCTCTCGGAATCCCGGTACTTCGGCGAAGTCTTCGACCGGCCGTTCGCCGAACCCCTGCCCCGATGGGACGACCTCGGGCAACGCGGCGCTGACATGTGGGCCACCGAGCACGAGACGCGTGAGGAGATCATCGGCCGCTACCGACGCGTCTGGGCGCACTCCGACGCGACGATCGCGGCTCTGGACATCGATTCGCCTGGCCACGTGCCCTGGTGGCCGCGACCTCGGGTGATGCTGTTCAACGTTCTGGTCCACCTGCTCGCCGAGACCAGCCGGCACGCCGGACACGCCGACATCCTGCGCGAACAACTGGACGGCTCGACCGGCACGGCCGCCGACTACGCCACCCGACAGCGCGACGCGGCATTCTGGGAAGTCCGGCGCATCCAGATCGAGCAAGCCGCCGCAGCAGCCGTCACCAAGCCTCAGCACGGCCTTCGGTCGTAACGGTGAGCGGGTTCGTCCGGGCAGGACATCACCGCCCGGCCCCGACCGCGAAGTCGACGTGCTCCGCGACGCAGCCGAAGGCGGCACCGCCGCGGACCTCGCCGAGGCCGTGGGTCTGTCCGAAGGCACCGTCCGCAACCACCTGTCCGCGGCGATCGGCAAGACCCGGGCCCGCACCCGCGCGGAAGCCGCCCGGCTCGCCGAGGACAACGGCTGGCTGTGACCCGGTGCCGGTCGGCTTGGGGTTCACTCGGGTGGGTTTGCCGAGATATATCGTTCGGCGATACGTTGGTGGCATGGCGATGTCCGAGCAGGTCTTCTTCATCCTCACCGCGCTGGTCGGCGAGCCGCGCCACGGCTACGGCATCGTCGGCGAAGTCGCGGACCTGTCGGAGGGCCGCGTGAAGCTCAAGGTCGGCACGCTCTACGGCGCCCTCGACCGCCTCACCGCGGAGGGTCTCGTGGAGCACGACCGCGAAGAGGTCCAGCAGGGCAGGCTGCGCCGCTACTACCGCCTGACCCGCTCCGGCGCCGACGCCGTCGCCGCCGAGGCCGCCCGCCAACACGCCAACGCCGAGGCGGCAACGGCCCGCCTCCGCGGCTGGCAGGCAAGACACGCGTGAACCTCGTTCGCGACGGTGCCCGAGCCACCCGGCGGCTACTGCCGCGGTGATACCGGGAACGCTGGTTCCTGGTGGGCGAACCGGGGCGTGTCGAGGTCGGTTCGGCCGGAAACCCTTTTGCGGCGGGGCGAAATGGCCGCCGGCGGCGTGGGCAGGTTCGACCGTGCCGGGCCGGCGGGTGATGGCCGCGCGGGTTCGCTGACGGCGGGTCCGCTGGGGCGCCTGGCTTCGGTCGGCATGGTCCGGCACGAGACATCGGAATTCCAGTGCTCCCAGGCGAAACAGTCAGCAAGGTCGGCACTGCTGCCGGGATGGGCTTACGTGGTCCCGGGTGCCCCCGGAAACGGTGTGGCCGCAAGTGAAGCAGCCGGGGAGGCCGGTCCTGTTGCCGAGCCGCGGCGGCGTTTGCTCGCCAATTGTGCGCAGGAAAGCGAACTTCCCGGCGCGGCCGCGGCCGGGTGGCGAGACACGGAGGGCCGGAACCCCTGCCATGGCAAGTGAAGTAGCCGACCCCGCCAGTGCCGAAGAAGCCGAGTACGCCGCCGCGTTCGGCCGGCCCGCGTTGGGCTAGGTGGCGAGCGTCGCGGCTGAGGGTTGGGGGTGGCGGTGCGCCCGAGCGGTCGTTGGCCGTGGGGGCCGGGGTGCGGCCGGCCGGTGACGTTGGCGCTGGCGTTGCCGGGCCGGCGGTCTCGGTGATGCGGCTCGCGACCGCGCTGGACCTCGCGTCGTTCCCCAGCGACGGTGGGGTGGCGGCCGCGGCGTGGACCTCGCGTCGTTCCGCAGCGCCGGTGCTGGTCCGTGTGGGCACTGCGGGCATCGTTGCCGTGGGGTGGCGTGAGGGTGGGGTGAAGGCCGCTGGACCGGGCCGGGCCCGTCCGCGATGATCTTCGCCATGAAGATCCTGGTGGTGGGTGGAAGCGGATTGCTGGGACACCACGTGCTGGAGCAGCTGAGGCTGCGCGGGCACGAGGCGACCACGGTGGCCCGCACGGCGCGCGAAGGCGTCGATCGGGTCCTCGACGTCACGACGGCCTCGGAAGACGCCCTGCGCGAGCTCCTCGCCGGCCACGACGGGGTGGTGTTCGCGGGCGGCAGTGACGACCGGAGGGTCGACAAGGGACCGGTCGCGCCGCGGTTGCACGCGGGCAACGTCGCGCCGGTGGTGGCGCTGCTGAAGGCGGCGCGCGAGGCCGGGTGCACGCGGGCGGCGGTGCTGGCGTCGTACTACACGTATTTCGACCGCGTGCACCCCGAGTGGGGCCTGGCGGCGAAGCACCCGTACGTGCGCAGCCGGATCGAGCAGGCGAAGCTCGCCCGCGAGACGGCCGGGCCGGATCTGCCGGTGGCGATCATCGAGGTGCCCTACGTGTTCGGCGTCGCGCCGGGGCGGGTGCCCGAGTGGTCGGTGCCGGTGGTGAAGTGGGTGCGGTCGTCGGCTCCGCTGTTCGCGCCCCGGGGCGGCAGTGCGGCGACGAGCGCGCGGGGCGTCGGCATCGTGACCGTCGACGCCCTCGAGGACGGCTCGGGCGCGGACCTCCCCGTGGTCGAGGAAAACCTGCGCTGGACGGACATGCTCACCCGCATGGCCGGCGCCGCCGGAAAGCCTCGCCCGGTCCGCACCTTGCCCGCCGGCGTCGTCCGCGCGATGTTCCGCCTCGGCGGTCGCGTGAACGGCCTCACCGGCAAGCAGCCCGGCCTCACCATCGAGCACCTCGACGGGCTGTTCCTGCGCGAGCTGTTCGTCGAGCCACCCGTCCACCGCTCCGTCGACGAAGCCATCCGCGAGACCGCGAAAGCCTGACCGCACAAGGAAACTGGGGCTCAGCTCAGCCGCGACCGGTGCGTCCGCGCCACCGCCAGCCGGGGATCCGCCGGGTCCAAGGCCGCGCACAGGGTGTCGAGCACTTCGAGGTCGTCGGCGCCGCAGGAGGTTTCCCAGAAGGACCAGAGCGTGTCCGGGTCGGTGCTGTTGAGGGAGACCTGCCGGACCTGCGCCGTGAGGGACTCGCGTTCCTCCAGGATCGCCGGGGCCTCCGACTCCGGCAGCAGCGGGCCGCGGAACGTGCGGGTGGCCTCACGGGCGTCGCCGCGGCGCAGGGCGGCGCGGGTGCGGAGGAAGTCGGCGTCGACGTCGGCGGCGAGGCGGTAGGGCCGCGTCTGCACGACACCCGTGCCGAGCTGCGTGCGCAGGCGGTGGATTTCCGCACGCACGGTGACGGGGTTGCCGTTTTCGCCGTAGAGCTGCAGTGCGAGCCGCTCGGCGGACAACCCGCGCGGGTGCAGGGCGAGCAACGTGAGCAGCTCGGCGTGGCGCAGGGTGAACGGGATCTCGCGGCCGTCGAGGGTCGTGGAGCCGGCGGCGTCGGTGAGGTACTCCAGCGTGAGCCGGCGGCGGTGCGTCGGGCCGGACGTGGCCACGCGCAAGAGGAACCCGTCGTCGAGCGGGTCGACAACCGCGATGCGGCCGTCCGGCAGCGTCACCGTGCCGCCGCCCCGGCGAACCTCCACTGTGGACGGAAGCGTGCACGACTCGGCCGCCAGCACACGCCCGCCCGCCGACAGCAGCGCGCCCGGGCGGCCGCGCAGCGCGTCGAGGTGGCGCATGTTCGCGCGGCGCATCTTCTCGTCGCGCACCGCCAGCTGCGCGCGCAGCTGACCTTCAGCGAGCTGCGCACTGGCCGTGACGAGCGCGAGCATCGCCGGGTGCACCGTCCGCAGCGGCCCGGACACGTCGATCGACCCGAGCAGCTCGCCCGTCTCCGGGTCGCGTACGGGCGCCGCCGCGCACGTCCACGCGTGGTAGCGGCGCACGAGGTGCTCGGCGGAGTAGATCTGCACGGGCTGGCCGGTCGCGAGCGTAGTGCCCATCGCGTTGGTCCCGATCGCCTCTTCGGTCCACCGCGTGCCCTCGGTCAGCGCCACGCGGTCCGCGCGCAGCAGCACACCGGTGGCCCCCTCGCGCCACAGGACCAGACCGTCGGCGTCTGTCACGATCATCATGTGCTCGGCGTCGTCGGCGATGCTCACGAGTGTCTGGCGCAGCAACGGCAGCACGGGCGCGAGCGGGTGCTCGGCGCGCAGATCGGTGACTTCCGACGGCTCGCAGATCAGCGGCGCCTCACCCGAATCGGGGTCGACGTGGGCCGCCAGGGAGCGCCGCCACGAGGCTGAGACCACTGAGCGTGGCGACCGCGGCGCGGGAACGCCCGAGAGCACCGCCGAGTGGACGTCCTCCAATAGCCGCGCGTACGCCTCCGGATCGCGCAGCAAGTCGGCTTCGGGCGGCTCCGCCACCACACCAGCGTAGAGACCCAGCTCACACGGCTGCAACGTCCGTGCAACGTCGCGCGGCCTACGTTCGGCGCCCGTCCGCCACTGGAGAGCAACGAGGCAGGAAAGATGGCCGTTTACGCCGCACCGAACACCGACGGCGCCGTCGTCGACTACGAAACCCGCTACGACCACTACATCGGCGGCGAGTACGTCGCCCCGGCCGGCGGGCAGTACTTCGAGAACCCGACGCCGATCACCGGGAAGACCTTCACGGAGATCGCGCGCGGGACCGCGGCCGACATCGACAAGGCCCTCGACGCGGCCGAGGGCGCCGCACCGGCCTGGGGCCGCACCTCGGTCGAGGAACGCTCGGGCATCCTGCTCAAGATCGCCGACCGCATGGAGCAGAACCTCGAGAAGATCGCGGTCGCCGAGGCGTGGGAGAACGGCAAGGCCGTACGCGAGACGCTCGCCGCCGACATCCCGCTCGCGATCGACCACTTCCGCTACTTCGCCGGTGCGCTGCGCGCCCAGGAGGGCGGGATCTCGCAGATCGACGAGAACACCGTGGCGTACCACTTCCACGAGCCGCTGGGTGTCGTCGGCCAGATCATCCCGTGGAACTTCCCGATCCTGATGGCGGTCTGGAAGCTCGCGCCCGCGCTCGCCGCCGGCAACGCGATCGTGCTCAAGCCCGCCGAGCAGACGCCCGCGTCGATCCACCTGCTGATGTCGATCATCGGCGACCTGATCCCGCCGGGCGTGCTCAACATCGTCAACGGCTTCGGCGTCGAGGCCGGCAAGCCGCTGGCGTCGAGCAACCGCGTGCGCAAGGTCGCGTTCACCGGTGAAACGACCACCGGCCGGCTGATCCTGCAGTACGCCAGCGAGAACATCATCCCGGTGACGGTCGAGCTGGGTGGCAAGAGCCCGAACATCTTCTTCGACGACGTCGCCGCGCAGAACGACGCGTTCTACGACAAGGCGCAGGAGGGCTTCACGCTCTTCGCGCTGAACCAGGGCGAGGTCTGCACCTGCCCGTCACGCGCGCTGATCCAGAGCGGCATCTACGACAGCTTCCTCGGCGACGCCGTGGAGCGCGTGAAGAAGATCCGCCAGGGCAACCCGCTCGACACCGAGACGCAGGTGGGCGCGCAGGCCTCGAACGACCAGTTCGAGAAGATCATGTCCTACATCGACATCGGCAAGCAGGAGGGCGCGAAGGTCCTCACCGGTGGCGACAAGGCCGACCTCGGCGGCGAGTTCTCCGGCGGCTACTACGTGCAGCCGACGGTGTTCGAGGGCGACAACAAGATGCGCATCTTCCAGGAGGAGATCTTCGGCCCGGTCCTGGCCGTGACGAAGTTCGACGACTACGCCGACGCGCTCAAGATCGCCAACGACACCCTCTACGGCCTCGGCGCCGGCGTCTGGTCGCGCGACGGCAACACCGTCTACCGCGCGGGCCGCGACATCCAGGCCGGGCGCGTGTGGGTGAACAACTACCACGCCTACCCCGCGCACGCGGCGTTCGGCGGGTACAAGGCCTCGGGCATCGGCCGTGAGAACCACAAGATGATGCTCGACCACTACCAGCAGACGAAGAACATGCTCGTGTCGTACTCCGACCAGGCGCTGGGATTCTTCTGATGGACGTGTGCCGGGTGGACCTCACCGAGTCTTCGGCCGACCTCCTGCGCAAGCTGGTGGCCGTCCACGGCCCGGTGATGTTCCACCAGTCCGGCGGCTGCTGCGACGGCAGCGCCCCGATGTGCTACCCGCTCGGCGAGTTCAAGGTCGGCGAGCGCGACGTGCACCTGGGCGACCTCGCCGTCGACGGCATCGACGCGGTGCCGGTCTGGATGTCGGGCCCGCAGTTCGAGTACTGGAAGCACACGCACCTCACCATCGACGTCGTCCCGGGCCGCGGCAGCGGGTTCTCCCTGGAGGCGCCGGAGGGCGTGCGGTTCCTGATCAGGTCCCGCCTCTTCAGCGACGAGGAGTCGGCGGCGCTGAACGGCTGAAACAGCGGAGGGGTCGCGTGCGGCCCGGGTCCCGGCCACGACGGCGGGAACCGGGCCGCAAGCGTTTGCTCACGCCGTGAGCCGCCCCGCGACGTCGGCGATCAGGGCGAGCCGGTCGCGCTGGGGCTGGATGAGGGATTCGAGCTGCACGCTCGCCCCGTCCCGGATGTCGGCGTGGAGCGGATCGGGGGTGCCGTCCTCGACCCGGCCGATGTGCCACTCCTCGATGGTGTCGATCCCCAGCTCGACACTCAGCTGGGTGCGCAGCTCGGCCAGCTCACCGGGGCTGTAGGTGAGCTCGGCGCCGACGGTGGCCAGTTTCCGGGCGTGGAGGTGCTCCCAGTTCTCCACGATGGGCCGCGCGTGGTCGTGCGCGTCGAGCAGGCACTTGACCGCGGCTTCCCAGCCGTGCGGCGGGTCGTCGAGGTCCGACCAGGCCCGGCCGATCCGGGCGAAGGCCTCGGCGACCTCGGGCCAGGCGGACGCGGCGGCGCGCAGCACCGGCGTGGCCTCCCGCCGGTAGACCGCCTTCGCCCACAAGGTGCGGGCCACGGCGAACTCGTCGTGCACCAGGCGATGCCGTTCGGTGTCGCTGCTGCCGGGCTCGGGCGCGATGGGCTCCGGCTCGTCGCCGGTGAACTCGGCGAAGTGGAACTTCACCCGGTCGACGGGCTGCCCGCCGACGGTCATCCGCGTGGCCTTGACGAACTTGTCGTGGTGGGGGATCGGGGCATCGTCCCCCGCTTCCGCCAGCACGATCTCCTTCGGCTGCCGCGCTTCCCACGCGGCCTTCTCCGCGCGTACGGTTTCGAGGGCCTGCTCGGCCTCCTGGGCGTGGCGAGCCGCCAGTTCCTCGGCGCTCGGCGGAGCCAGCTCGGCCATCAGCGCGATGATCTCGGCGGGCTGCCCGGTGTGCCACGTTCCGTCCTCGTGGAGGTAAGAGCCCTCGACGTCCGGCTCACACGCGCTGCGGCGACCGTGGAGGAGCGTGCTCTTCAGCGTGGGAGCGTGCCGCTGCCACGCGGCGTGACACCGCGTCGCCTCTTCGGGATCGGTGAAGCAGCAATACGCGACGTCCCACCCCGCGGCGCCCCGCTCGACCGCCTCGTTGCGGACGCGCACAGACGAATGCGGGCCATAGGGCATCAGTGAAGCGATGTCGTCGCCGGAGCGTCGCGAAGCCCGGGAGGCGCGGTCCCGGCGCCACAGTCTCATCGTCGAAACCGTCCTTTCGGCGTGCGGTAGTGCTCCAGGCCACACCCGAAGGTCCCCTCGATCAAGATCAAGGGGCCCGTGTCGCCATCACCCGGCTGAACCCACCGATCGGAGCAGTCGGCCGGGACCGGCTCCGGAGGCGGACAAAAGCACCTGACCTGCGGTGACGCGCGTGCTAGCTTCCGAACCGTGACCACACTCGAACTCGCCGGTGTTTTCGTCGGACGGCCCGCCGTGCTCGGGCAGCGGCGCGAGCGGCCGGTGCTCAGCGCGATCGTCAAGGACCGGGTGGCCGCGGCCGAGCTGGAGCTCACGCGGCTGAACCTCGACGGCGACGAGCAGGCCGACCTGAGCGTGCACGGCGGGGTCGACAAGGCGGTCTACGTCTACCCCGCGCAGCACTACGCCGCGTGGGCGGCCGACGGGTTCGACATGGAGCTCGGGGCGTTCGGGGAGAACCTCGCGGTGAGCGGGGCGGACGAGTCCCGAGTGCGCATCGGCGACGTCTGGGAGTGGGGCGACGCGCGGTTGCAGGTGTCGCAGCCGCGGCAGCCGTGTTTCAAGCTGGCCATGCGGACGGGCCGCAAGGACGTCGTGCCGGCGCTCATCGACTCCGGGCGGTGCGGCTGGTACCTGCGGGTGCTTCGGCCGGGTCGCGTGCCGACGTCCGGGGCCGTGCGCGTGGTCGAGTCCGACGCGCAGGCACCGACCGTGGCCGAGGTGCACCTGATCGCCTTCGCCAACTTCGCGCAGCTCGAGCCGCGCATCGCGCAAGCGGGAGTCGAACGCGCGGAGAAGATCCTGGCGACGCCCGCGCTTTCGCCGTCGTACTCCGGGGGCATCCGCTCGTCGGTCGAGCGCTGGCGGCTGCGCAACGCGGGCTGAAAAAGGGCCCCTTCCCCGAAGAATCCAGGGAAGGGGCCTTCGTCGAAGAAACTACTTCCAGTCCACCTGCGGCGAACGGTAGAAGTCGATCCCCTGCGCGACCCAGCGCGGCGCCTGCTTCGCCAGCCGGACGCGGTAGGTGTCCCAGTCGCGTCCGGACTGCTGCGACCAGCCGATCTCGGCCAGGCCCGGCAGGCGCGGGAACGCCATGTACTCGATGTTGTCGTTCGTGCGGATGGTCTCCGTCCACAGTGGAGCCTCGACGCCGGAGACGGAGCTCTCGCCGACGCCCGGCACGAGCGTCGCGGGATCCCAGTCGTAGGAGTCCTTGACCTCCACCAGACCGGCCCAGTCCTGGCCCAGCGGCGTGTCCTCGGTGTACTTCATGTCGAGGTACGCGTGGTTCGACGGCGCCATCAGCACCTTGCCGCCGCGCGCGGCGAACGCGGCGAGGTCGGGGTTCGCGCCGCCCTGGTCCCAGTACTCCGGCATCGCCGTGGCCGGCAGGTCCGACTTCGCGATCTCGTGCCAGCCCGTGATGAGCTTGCCGTACTTCGCGACGAGCGGGTTCACCTTGGCGTAGAAGGCTTTGTAGTCCGGGTCGGACGTCGAGTGCGCCTCGTCGCCGCCGATGCCGAGGTACTTGCCGGGCGTGATGGCGGCCAGCTCGCGGATCACGTCTTCCACGAACTTGTACGTCGTCGGCGAGTCGATGCACAGCGAGCTGTAGCCGACCTCCGTGTCGGTGCGCGGCGGGACCGCGACGCCGTCGCAGTTGAGCTCCGCGTACACCGACTGGGCCGCGTTCGTGTGACCCGGCATGTCGATCTCCGGCACGATCGTGATGTGCCGCGACGCCGCGTAGGCGACGATGTCCTTGTACTGCGCCTGGGTGTAGTAGCCGCCGGGGTCGCCGTACGCGGCGCCCTTGCCGCCTTCGGTCGCCAGGCGCGGCCAGCTCTTGATCTCGATGCGCCAGCCCTGGTCGTCGGCCAGGTGCAGGTGCAGCGTGTTGATCTTGTACTGCGCCAGCTGGTCGATGTAGGTCTTCACCTGCGCCGGGTTGAAGAAGTGCCGTGCGACGTCGAGCATCGCGCCGCGCGTGCCGAAGCGCGGGTAGTCGAGCACCGTGCCGCCCGCGATCGTCCACTTGCGGAACTGCACGCTCTTCGCCTCGATCGCCGAAGGCAGCAGCTGCCGCAACGACTGCACGCCCTCGAACAGGCCGTCGGTGGTGTTGGCCTTCAGCGTCACGCCCGTCTTCGCCACGGACAGCTGGTAACCCTCGGAGCCGACGCGGCTGTCGGCGTGGCCCAGGTCGAGCGAGATGGCCGGCAGGCCGGCGTTCACGGGCACGACGGGAAGCGGATAGCCGGTGGCGGGGCGCAGCAGGCCGCGCAGGTAGTCGGCCACCTGGTTCGTGCCCTTGCCCGCGCGGATCACGGTGAGCGGCGACAGCGTGAAGTTCGCCTTCGGGTCGGCCTTGGCCTGCACGGGCAGCGGGACGATGTCGGTGACGCTGCGTTCGGGCGCGGCGGTCGCGGCCGTCGCCGACGCCGGCAGGCCGAGCGCCGCGAGGCTCAGCACGGTCGCCCCCAGCACGGCTCTGGACAAGCTCTTCCTCACGGACTACCTCCGGTCGGGGAGAGGAGAAGACAGACCCTAAGAGGTATAGACCACTAGGCAGTCCGCGGACAACAGCCGAAAGGATCGCCCGCGGCTCGGTCACGTGCCCTGTCGCCCACCGCCGCGGTTCGGTTCCGGCCACGCGACGTCGTCGATCGTCAGCCACGGCGCCACCGCGACGGCCGCGGGCGTCAGTCCCGAAAACGCCCGCACCTCGTGGTGCAGGTGCGACTGGTCCGCGAACCCGCTCGCCACGGCGACCTCGGCCGGCGCCCGCCCCGCCGCCAGCAGGTGCGCGGCATGATCGAACCGCACCAGGCGAGCAGCGCGTTTCGGCGTGATGCCCAGTTGCGTCCGGAATCGCGCCCACAGCCGTTTGCGGCTCCACCCGACCTCGTCCGCCAGCCCCTCGACGCGCGCCAGCCCCCGAGCCGCCAACGTCCGCCGCCAGCTCTGCGCCACTTCCGGATCGACGCGGCGGGATCCCAGCCGCTGCCTCAGCAGCTCGGCCGCGAGCGCGAACCGGTCGTCCCACGACACCGCCGCACGCAGCCGGTCTTCCCAACGCGCGGCGTCGCGGCCCACGACGTCCTCCAGCGACACCGCCCCGCTCAGCGTCTCCCCGAGCACCGCCGCGGCCACGGCCGGTTCCAGCCGGATCTGCAGGCATTCCCCGATCCGGCCGGCGGCGCGCAGCTCGCCCGGACACAGCCCGACGACGACGCTGCCCCGCCCACGCCGTCCGAAAGCCTCGTAACCGAGGCCGTCGCTGAGGTCCACCAGGACCGTGACGGCCGGGTGCGCCACCATCGCGATGTCGACGGGCGCGGGCACCGCCTGCCGGAACCCGGCCATGCGGACGCCCGGCAGCCGTCGCGGCGGGACCGCGATGTCGACGCCTGTCCAGTCGAAGGCCTGCACGTGACCACGCTAGGCGGCGCGGGTCACAGACGGGTAGCCGCGAAGGACAGCAGCAGCTCGCCGGTCTTCGCGGGCTCCTCGACGAGCGGCACGTGCCCGACTCCCGGCAGGTACTCGACGCGCGCGACGGCGTCGTAGTCGTGCGCCGACGACGGGTCCCACCGCGGGTCCGCCGCGCCGAACACCACCAGCGCCGGCACGTCGAGCGCCGCCAGCCGCTCGGGCACGCTCCGCTCGGCGAGGTACGCGCCGTTGTGGTGCAGCACCTGCCGGAACGCGCGGTAGGTCGTCCCGCGAAGCTCGGTGACCATGTCGTCCGGGATGGGCACGGGCCGGTCCATCGTCGCCCCGATCCCGCGCCGGATCACCGTGTCCGACCGCCTCCGCCACAGCAGCGGCCCGAACGGCGGAGCCAGCAGCAGCCGCAGGATCAGCGGCTGCGGCAGGAGCGCGTCGAGCCGCGGGCCGGTGCTGACCAACGCGAGCGAGCCCACCAGGTCCGGCCGCTGTTCGGCCAGCGAGGTGGCGACGTAGCCGCCGCTCGAATGCCCGGCCACGACGACGTGGGCCAGGCCCAGCTCGTCGAGCACCGCCGCCACCCGGCTCGCCTGCCGCGGCACGGCGAACGACGGCGGCGGCGTCGACCGACCGCACCCGGGCAGGTCGACGCGGATGACGTGGTGGCGCTCGGCCAACGCCGGCACCACCTCGCTCCAGGAGCCGCTCGTGGCTCCCGAGCCGTGGATGAGCAGCAACGGCGGCGCGCCGGCCGGGCCGTCCTGGACCACGTGGAGGTAGTCGTTCATACCGGCGACGATGCGCCCGCGCACCGCCGCCCGTCTTGGAGAAATGTCAGCGCCGCAGGACCGCGCGCAACGCGTCGAGCACGCCCGGGTCCTCGATCGTCGACGGCACCGGCTCTTCGCGCCCGTCGGCGATCCCGCGCATGGTCTTGCGCAGGATCTTCCCCGAACGCGTCTTCGGCAGCGCCTCGACCACGTCGACGTCGCGGAACGCCGCCACCGGCCCGACGTCGCGGCGCACCACGGCCACGAGCTCGTCGCGCAACTGGCCCTCGTCGACGTCCACGCCCGCCTTCAGCACCACGAACCCGCGTGGCACCTGACCTTTGAGCTCGTCGGCCACGCCGATCACCGCGCACTCCGCCACGGCCGGGTGCGACGCGAGCGCGGCCTCCATCGACCCTGTCGACAGGCGGTGTCCGGCCACGTTGATCACGTCGTCGGTGCGGCCCATCACGAAGAGGTAGCCGTCTTCGTCGAAGTAGCCGGAGTCGCCGGTGAGGTAGTAGCCGGGGAAACGCGACAGGTAGGCCTCGCGGTAGCGCTCGTCGTCGCCCCACAGCGTGGGCAGCGAGCCGGGCGGCAGCGGCAGCTTGATCACGATCGCGCCCTCGCGGCCCGCCGGCAGCTCGTCGCCGCCCTGGTCGAGCACGCGCACGTCCCAGCCCGGCACGGGGTTCGTCGCCGACCCGGCCTTCACCGGCATCGGCTCCAGGCCGCGCGGGTTGGCGGCGATCGCCCAGCCGGTTTCCGTCTGCCACCAGTGGTCGATCACCGGCGTGCCGAGGATGTCGCTCGCCCAGTGGTAGGTCTCGGGGTCGAGGCGCTCGCCGGCCATGAAGAGCGTGCGGAACTTGGCCAGGTCGTACTTCTTGAGCTCCGCCGCGCCCGGGTCGATCTTTTTCACCGCGCGCAAGGCCGTCGGCGCGGTGAACAGCGCTTCCACGCCGTGCTCGGCGATCACGCGCCAGAACGCGCCGGCGTCGGGCGTGCCGACGGGCTTGCCTTCGTACAGGACGGTCGTCGCCCCGATCAGCAGCGGCGCGTAGACGATGTAGGAGTGCCCGACGACCCACCCGACGTCGGACGCCGTCCACCACGTGTCGCCCGCGTGAATGTCGTAGATCGCGCCCATCGACCAGGCCAGCGCGACGGCGTGGCCGCCCGCGTCGCGCACCACGCCCTTCGGCTTCCCGGTGGTGCCGGACGTGTAGAGGATGTAGAGCGGGTCCGTCGCCTTCACCGGCAACGGGTCGGCCGGCTGCGCGGTCTCGACGAGGTCCACCCAGTCCAGGTCCGTGCCCGACAACTCCGCGGGCGCCCGCTCGCGCTGGAACACCACGACGTGGTCCGGCTGGTGCTCGGTCAGCTCCAGCGCCGCGTCGATGATCGGCTTGTACTCCACCACCCGCGTCGGCTCGATCCCGCACGACGCGGCCAGCACGAGCTTGGGCTTCGCGTCCTCGATGCGCGCGGCGAGCTCCTTCGGCGCGAAGCCGCCGAACACCACCGAGTGCACCGCCCCGATCCGCGCACACGCGAGCATCGCGACGACGGCCTCGGGGATCATCGGCAGGTACAGGATCACGCGGTCGCCCTGCGTCACCCCGAGCGCCTTGAGCGCCCCCGCGAACACCGCCACCTCGTCCCGCAACTCGGCGTAGGTGTAGCGCCGCTTCTGCCCGGTGACCGGCGAGTCCCAGATCAACGCGGGCTGCCCGCCGCGGCCGCTGTCGGCGTGCCGGTCGAGCGCGTTGTACGCGGTGTTCAGCTCCCCGTCGGGGAACCAGCGGTAGAAGGGCTCGCGCGAGGCGTCCAGGGCCTTCGTCGGTGGCTTCGTCCAGTCGATCGCCCTCGCCGCGTCCAGCCAGAACCCCTCGGGATCGTCCAGGCTGCGCCGGTAGGTCTCGGAATAAGCGCCCACGGTGTCTCCCTCGACAGCGTCACTCGATCCGGTCGGCCGGATCCGTCACTCATGATGGCCCTGGGAAGGGTGTCGTGCAGGTTTCACCACGGTCACGACCCACCGACCCGGCAACCCCGCGAAGGCGGCGTGCGTCCTAAGCTGGACCACGGAGTTCGGCCGCGTGGCGGTATCACGCGACCACGGAGAGTGAGGGGAACCAGGCGGTGAGCGGATTCGCGAGCGCGCTGCTCTCGTTCGCCCACACCCTGTTCGGCCCGGGGTTCTGCCCGGGTGACTGGGTCTGGGCGACGACCACAGCCGGTGCGCTCGTCGCGCTGTTCCCCGCGCTGGGGGCGCTGCTGGTGGCCATCGTGCGCAAGGGCACGGGCAACCGCTACGACGCGACGACGCTCACCGTGTTCGGGTTGATCGGCGTGGTCACCGTGCTGGTGCTGCCGTGGCTGCTGTCCAACGGCATCTCCGAGTCGTTCCGGTCGGTCGCCGCGGGCGGCACCGGCGGGCTGGGCGCGGCCGCGCGGTCGACGCTCGACTCGCCGTACTGCTTCGTCGGCGTGCAGTCGAAGTACCTCGGCGGCGGCCCCAACGTCTTCGAGGCGCTCTTCTACAACAACGGCCTCAAGCTCTCCTACGGTCTCTACCTGCTCGCGTTCATCGTGCTGCCCGTGGGCTCGCTGCTGTTCGTGATGCTGCAGGCGCGCACGGCGTTCCGGCGCGGGCCGAAGTGGCCGTCGCGGTTCTTCTGGATCCCGTTCGTAGTGATGGCGGTGGCGAGCGTCGGGATGACGGCCAACACGGCCGTGCACTTCTGGCTCGGGTTCCTGCCGTTCAGCGTGCTGGGGCTGATTCCGGTGGGCCTGGTCGGGCCGCCGCCGTGGTCGGTGATCAACCGGCCGGAGCCGCGTCCGGAACCGCGGCGGGAGCCGGAGCGTCCGCCGGTTTCGCAGGCCGCGCCACGTCCGCAGCTGCCGCCGCCTCCGCCGCCTCCGGTGAACAAGCCTTACCCGGCCACGGCGCTGGCTTCCGCACCCGAGCCCGGGTTGCTGGCCGCGGCTCCCGGCCCGGTCCCGCCGCCGCCCGGCTCGCGCGGTGCCGGCGGGAGTCGTTATCGGCGCGTCCGCCGGCTCGGTCACGGTGGTTTCGGCACGGTCTGGGAAGCGGTCGACACGCAGCTCAACCGCACCGTCGCGCTGAAGATCGCGCACGCCCCCGACCGCGACACCGCGGAGCGAATGCAGCGCGAGGCCCGTGCGCTGGCCGTGGTGAACCACCCGAACTGCGTGAAGGTGTACGACCTGGTCGAGGAGCCCGACGGCCTCGCGCTGGTCATGGAGTACCTGGAGGGCCGCCCGCTCGCCGAGGTCGTCGACGGCCAGGGCCCCCTCGACGACGTCGCCGCCGGCCGCCTCTGGTCCACGATGGCCGGCGCCCTCGTCGCGGCCCACGAGAAGGGCGTGCTGCACCGCGACATCAAGCCGTCCAACATCGTCCTCGACCCGGCCGGCCTGGCGCACCTCATCGACTTCGGCATCGCCCGCAGCCAGGGCGACTCCAAGATGACCGCCACCGGCATGATGATCGGCACGCCCGACTTCGTCGCCCCGGAACAGGCGATGGGCGCGCAGGCCAGCCCGGCTTCGGACGCCTGGCAGCTGGCGGCGACCATCAGCTATGCGCTGACCGGCCAGCCTCCGCGCGGGACTCGCGAAACGCCGATGGCGGCTTTGATGGCGGCGGCGCGGGCTGAACCCGTGTCTCGGTTGCCGATGCGTTCGGCGCACGCGCGGATCTTGGGCGCTTCGCTGGACCAGGAACCCCGCCGCCGCCCGACGCTGAACGCGGTGCGCCGCGAGGTCGAGGGCTGGCTGTCGCGCGCTGGCAAGTCCCCGGACGGCCCCGTCACCCAAATCGTCCCGCGGCGGCTGCACCGCTGAAATCAGGTGGCGCCGTGCGGGATGATCGGAGCATGACGCTTCGAAAGGACCATGGCGCGTAGACCGCCCGCCGCTGTCCGGGCTGCGCTTCCGGTGCGGCCGCGCGAGGGCCGCCCGTTCTCAATCATCGCCGGGTTGCCGCGCTGGGTTCTGGCCGACATCCACCGCGTCGAGGCGACCCACCTGAGACCCGGCCACGTTGCCACAGCGGTTCGTGACCTGCGCGAATACGCTCGCGTGGCCCACCGGACCGGGGCGTCTCTGACACTCGGCTGCCCCTGCTGCGAACCCGACACTCGCCGGACGATCGAGGAAGCTCTGCGCGCACTGCCACCGCGAAGTCGCCGGGCTCTACGGGCCGTCGTCGATTCGTTCAACGAGGAGATCCGCCGCAAGACCGTGCCCGACCCGACCGCACCGGCCGAGTGGCCGTGGTGGCGGCGCCGAATCAGCTACTGACCCGGCTTCACCGCCGAGAACTCCAGCCGCTCCTTCGGCCGGTGCTTCACGTCCACCTCCCCGAACCCCGCCACAGAGAGCCGCGAAGGCAGCGTGGAAGCGTCGACCACGTTCATCGTGTCGCCGAGGTGCAGCAGGCGGAAGCGGAAGCTCAGCTGGCTGTCCGTCCCGCAGAACACCCCGCCGGGACGCAGCACGCGAAACGCCTCCGCGAAGATCGAATCCTGCAACTCCGCGGTGGGCACGTGGTGCAGCATCGTGAAGCACACGACGGCCGAGAAGCGCCCCGCGTCGAAGGGCATGTCCGCGCCGCTGCCCTCGACGACCGTGGCGCGCGAGCCGAACTCGGCCCGCAACAACCCAGCCGAAGCCGGGTCGATCTCCAGCAGAGTCAGGTGTGGCACCGCGTCGAGGAGAACCCGGGTGGTGGCGCCGAAGCCGGGCCCGATTTCGAGGACGTCGTCGCCCAGCTCGTGCTGCGCGAGCCACGGCGGGAGCACCTGGGCGATCATCGACGCCCACTTGTCGGAGGAGCACAACCGGCCGTGGATCAAGTTCATGGGCATGCCTCAAACGGTAGAAATCGCCGCGCGTGTCCGATAGCCGATAGGCTGCCAAGCCATGTCGTCAACCGGTCAAGGCGCGATGCTCCTCGGTGAGCTGCGGTTGCCCGCGGGGGCGTGGTACCCGTGGCACGAGCACCCGGTGCACCAGCTCGTGTGGGCGGCCGCGGGCGTGGTCGCCGTCGGCATCGGCGAAGCGCACTGGGTGCTGCCGCCGACGCGTGCGTTGTGGGTGCCCGCCGGCGTGCCGCACCGGACGGGTGCCGTGGCCAACGCGGAGCTGCGCGGTGTCTACGCGGATCCGCAGAAGTGCCCGGTGGCCTGGGCGCAGCCGCGGATCGTCGCGGTGGGACCGTTGCTGCGGGAGCTGCTGGAGTACCTCACGGGCAACCCGGCGCAGGACGCCCGCGAACGCGCCGAGGCCGTGGTGTTCGACGTGCTGGAGCCGGTGGACGTCGCGCCGATCGTGGTGCCGTCGCCGGAGGATCCGCGGGCGCGGGACGTCGAGGCGATGGTGCTCGCCGACCCCGCCGACCGCCGCGGGCTGGCCGAGCTGGGCCGCGCTGTCGGGGCGAGCGAGCGGACGCTGGCGCGCGCGTTCGTGCGCGACTGCCGTATGACCTTCGGGACCTGGCGCACGCAGGTAAGGCTGCGGGCGTCGCTGCCGTTGCTCGCCGAAGGTCTGCCGATGACGACCGTCGCGCACCGCGTGGGATACGCGACGGCGAGCGCGTTCGTCGCGGCGTTCCGGCGGGCGGTCGGAGTGCCGCCCGGGGCCTACTTCACCGCCGCTACCGCCACGAGGGCAACCACATCTCCGCGTTCCATTGCGCGGTCGTGATCGGCACCCCGTTGAGGATCGGCCACAGCCACACGAAGTTCGCCACCACGAGTCCCGTGTAGAGCGCCACGACGAGCAGACCGGTGCCCCGCCGTTCGAACCCGCGCCGGGCACCGCCGAGGATCTGCCCCAGCACGAGTACCAAACCGAGCACCAGGAACGGCGCCATCGGCGTGGCGTAGAAGAAGTACATCTGCCGGTCGATGTTCGTGAACCACGGCAGCAGCCCGGCGAAGTAGGCCGTGAGCACGGCGGCGTAGCGCCAGTCGGCGCGGAAGATCCAGCGCCACAGCCCCCAGCCGAGCATCGGCAGCGCGAGCCACCACATCGCGGGCGTGCCGATCAGCATCGTCGCGCCGACGCAGCGCGACTCGCCGCAGCCGGTGACGGCGCTGTCGTAGTAGTAGAGCATCGGGCGCAGGCCCATGGGCCACGTCCACGGCTTCGACTCCCACGGGTGCGGGTTGTCCTTGGGCGTCAGCAGTGTTTCGTGGAAGTGCAGGACGTTCAGCGTGTAGTCGCCGAGCGAGCGCAACGCGGGCGGCACCCAGGCGAACAGGCCGGGGTCGATGTCCTTGATCTCGGTGTAGTGCCGGTCGGTGGCCGTCTCGCTGGCGAACCACGCCCAGAACGCGGCCAAGTACATCAGCAGCGGGATCGCGACGATCGCCCACAACGCCGGCGCGACGTCCCGCCGGATCGTCCCCACCCACGGCCGCTCGACGCCCGCCGCGCGCCGCGCCGCGACGTCGAAGAACACCGTGAGCAGGCCGAACGCCGCGATGTAGTACAGCGCCGACCACTTCACGCCGAACGTCAGCCCGATCATCAGCCCCGCGGCGAAGCGCCACCAGCGGAACCCGAGCTTCGGCCCCCACACCGACTCGTTGACCCAGCCCTCGCGCACCGCGACGGCCAGCCGTTGCCGCACCTGGTCGCGGTCGCACAGCACACACGCGAACGCGGCCAGCACGAACAGCGCGATGAAGATGTCGAGCATCCCCATGCGCGACTGCAGGTGCAGCACGCCGTCGCTGATCACGAGGAGGCCCGCGATGCCGCCGAGCAGCGTCGAGCGCGTGAGCCGCCGCGCGATACGGATGGTGAGCAGGATGATCAGCGTGCCCGCGAGCGCCGGCATGATGCGCCAGCCCCAGCCGTTGTAGCCGAACAGCCACTCGCCGATCGCGATGAAGTCCTTCGCCAGCGGCGGGTGCACGATGAGCTCGTAGCCGGCGTTGTCCTCGTACCCGCCGTTGCGCAGCATCTGCGCCGCCTGGGGCACGTAGTGCTTCTCGTCGAACACCGGCGTGCCGTGATCCGTGGGCACCCCGAGGTTCTGCAGGCGCACGACGCCACCGATCACCGTGAGGATCAGCGTGACGAGCCAGCCGCGCAGGCGGTCGGTCGGCATGCCGCGGCCCAGCAGCGTGGCCTCGCGGTCGGTCGGCGGTCGCAGCGCGTCGACCGGGTCCGGCCGCACGCTCTCGTCGTCGGGACGGGTCAGCAGCGCGGTCACGGGGCCTGATACTACGACCCCGGGTGTGATGGCCGTGTCGTTAGGCTGGCGGGCATGGGACGTCTCGTGCTCGCCGCCACCCCGCTGGGCGACCCGGGCGACGCTTCGGCGCGCCTGGTCTCCGCCCTGGCCTCGGCGGACGTCATCGCCGCCGAGGACACCCGCCGCCTGCGCTCACTGGCTTCTTCGCTGGGCGTCACCCCTTCCGGGCGCGTGGTGTCCTTCTACGAGGACGTGGAGACCGCGCGCCTGCCCGGGCTGCTGGACGCCCTGCGCTCCGGCTCGACCGTGCTGCTCGTGACCGACGCCGGCATGCCCTCGGTGTCGGACCCGGGCTTCCGCCTCGTCGCGGCCTGCGTCGCGGAAGACCTGCCGGTGACCTGCCTGCCGGGCCCCTCCGCGGTGACGACGGCGCTGGCTTTGTCCGGTTTGCCCTGCGACCGCTTCTGCTTCGAGGGCTTCGCGCCGCGCAAGCCGGGAGAGCGCGCGCGGTGGTTCGCCGCTTTGGCGTCGGAGCCGCGGACAGTCGTGTTCTTCGAGTCGCCGCACCGGCTGGGGTCCCTTTTATCGGACGCCGCCGCGGCCCTGGGCGCTTCCCGCCGGGCCGCCGTGTGCCGCGAACTGACGAAGACGTACGAAGAGGTCAAACGCGGCACTCTGGGCTCACTGGCCTCGTGGGCTGCGGATGGGGTGCGGGGTGAGATCACCGTGGTGCTGGAGGGGGCCGTGGCCGCCGCCGTGTCGGTTTCGGACCTGGTTTCGGAGGTCTCCGCCCGCGTGGCCGAGGGGGAGCGACTGAAGGCCGTGGCGGCTGAGGTGGCGGAGGCGGCGGGGGTGTCTAAAAAGGACCTTTATGACGCTGTGGTCGCTTCCCGGAAGTGATCTTGGGCGAGTTGACTGGTCCCGTCCTCCCGCCGTGAAGGGGATATTCGGTTGTCGGTCCTCGCTACGGTTTTCGTATGAGACCCGCCGCCCTGATCGCCTTCGCCGACGCCCCAGCGGACCTCGACTCGAGCACCCGGAACCGGCCATGTGGGACGACGACCTGAACCTGCGGTGGTAGCCGTGTTCTCCTTCCCGATGACCACCGCCGACCGCCGCCTGACCGAGCTGCGCGACATCCTCGCCCTGCTCCCCGGCGAAGATCTCGTCTGGAGCCTGTACGAGTTCTACGGCTTCGGCGGGGACCCGGAGGGCCTTGAGGGGAAAGCACTGGCGAGTCCGAGCGGCTACGTACTCACGTGGCCCCGGCTGGTCGAGTTCGCGCGTGGCATCCGCCAGACTGTCGACTGCACGCTCGTCGCTGTCGAACGCGCCGAGGACCTGGCCCCCGACTCACCCGAGCGGGGCGTCGGCGAGTTCGTGCTCGTCGGCCACGACTCCACCGTGTGGGAGCTGACGGGCGCGCGGTTCGGCCCGGCGCTCGAAGCGCGCTTCCGGGCCGAGTTCTGCCGACCGTCGTGAAGGAGTGGAGCTGTGGATGAGCCATCGCGGGTGGCCGCAGCGGAGCACGTGCTGGGCGTGCGGCTGCCGCGCAGCTACCTGGCCGCGTTGGCCGCCGGCCCGCTCCTGCGCCGCCGGTGTCCGACTCCCTTCCCGACGTCATGGGCCGAGGACCACTTCGAGATCGAGGCGTTGCTGGGCATCGGCGGCCCGGACGGCATCGACGGCGAGTTCGGCAGCGCGTACCTCATCGCGGAGTGGGACTACCCGGACGTCGGGGTCGTGATCGGGACGACGCCGTCAGGTGGCCACGACACCGTGATGCTCGACTACTCCGCCTCCGGCCCGGCCGGCGAGCCCGCCGTCGTGTACGTCGACGAAGACCGTGTGCCGCGGCGGGTGGCGGGTTCGTTCGCGGAGTTTCTCGGCAAGCTGGAGTGACGGGTGGACATCGACGAGATCGCGCGCGTTCTGCGGGGCCGGTACGGAAAGACGGACGTCGTCGGCCTCTCAGAGGCCGAGATCGAGGAGGTCAGGCGCGATCAGAACGTCGCCGAGCTGCCGGGGGAGTGGCGGAGCTTCCTGTCGCTCATGGGCCGCCGGGTCGTCGCTTCGCAGCCGGATCGCGCGTGCCGGTGACTTCGTTGTCGTCGGGATGCATCTGGAGTGCGAGTTCTACGTCATGGGAGGCCCGCACGCGGCCGGCTCGGAAGTCGTTGTGTACGTCAAAGGAGAAGAGGCGCCGTCATTTGGGTGGCCGTCCTTCACGGCGTTGCTGCAGTACGAGCTCTCCCTCCCTCTCCGCGTCGAGACCGAGCCCGAGCGGCCCTCAGCCTTCGCTCGGTGGCGGCGAAAAGGGCAGCTCTGATCGCCTTGGGTTGGTCGGGGATTGGACCCACGACGAATGAGTGAGCCAGCGGCGGCTGCGCCGGATCAGGTCCGGCTGGCTGTGTCCTGCACGAAGCTGCCCGCCGTGGAGATTTACGCCGTCGACGACGGTGCGGCCTTTCTCTCCGTGGCGATCGAGCGACGGTGCTTTTCTGCGAATGATTGAAGATCGTTAAGATTTTTCGCCTTTGGTGGCGAGGCTCGCCGAACGTGCAGACGTGTCGAATTGTGACGGTTGTCACCATGATGTGTATGTCCCGAATATCCGTATTGGGTGGCCAGGCTACTTGGCAGGTGTCCTTGTCGGTTACTTTCAGTAATAATGGTCGGTTTGCGTGGATGATGGCGGCGCGGGGGTCAACTTTGCGCTTGACCTGGTCGAACAAGGCTGATTCCGGGATTCCCGCCATGCTTGTCGGTGACTTCGAATGCGTGGCAAAGATTGATTGAAGACTCAACCATTGCTGCTGGCACGCTAAGCATGTTGCTCTCCCGGGGCGGCTGAAGATTGGTCTTGACCAGCGTGAGCGGTCGATGTGGGGGTTCAAAATAGGCGGCCGAACCTTCGGGCGGACATCCTTGGGGGACGGAAGCAGCCACTCGGTGATTCGAGAAAGAATGAAAATCAAGAGATCCAACTCGTCGTTGATCAATGTTTGGTAACAAGAGTTTTAACTTCATTTCTCGGTCTATCCCGATTCCGCCATTTGACCCAGTGACCATCAGTGAGGTCGGCAATGTCTGTTTGGTCTGGTTCGGGTGAGGTCGGCGTGAGTTAATCCGTTCGGCCGCTTTTCTCCGGCTCGATGATCGACAAGCCTTCTCCGGGGCGCCACCGGCGTTCGGTGGCTAACGAGGGGATTCTTGCGGTGTCTTTCAAGCTGCGCACGTCCATGCTGAGATCGAGACTCGGTGCTGTCTTCGTGGTGCTGGCCGTGGCGTTCGGGGTCTTCCCGGCCACGGCCTTTTTGCGTCCGGCGGCCGCTGACACCCTCGCGGCGGTTCCCGACACTGCAGCTGACACCTCAACCGCAGTACGGCTCGCCCAGCTGGGGCGCAAGGCGGTGCAGGTGACCGGTTCGACCACCGAGACCGCGGAAACCGTGGCGAACCCCGACGGAACCCTGACCACGACCAGCCACGTCAGGCCCGTGCGCGTCCGGAAGAACGGGTCCTGGGTCGCCCCGGACTCAACCCTCGTCGCCCAGCCGGGTGCGCTCGCGCCGCGGGCCGCGACCACGGATGTTCACCTCGCGCGGGCTCGCGCCGCGGAGACGGCGCCGCCCGACGGCCAGCCGCTGGTCGAGCTGACCAGGGATGGCACGAGCGTGGGCCTCGACTGGGTCGGTTCCCTTCCTGAGCCGACGATCGACGGCAGCACGGCGACCTATGCCGATGTCCTCCCCGGAGTAGATCTTCGGGTGGAAGTGGACGTCGACACGATCCACGAGGTGGTTGTCGTCAAGAACGCCGACGCCGCCAAGAATCCGGCGCTCGCGTCGCTCGAGTTCACCGTGCCGGTCGAAAACGGCTCGGTCACGAAGGACGCCGACGGCACCCTCCACGCCAAGGACCTTCAAGGAGCCGAGAAGTTCACCGCGCAGCCCGCGGTGATGTGGGACTCCTCAGGCGTCGGTGACGTCGACCTGGTGCGCGGTCCTGCTCCCGGCGGGCGGCAGGCAGGCGTGGCGGAAGATCTGGCCGGTTCGAAACTGACGCTCACCCCCGACCAGGCGCTGCTGGGTGGCGCGGACACCGCGTACCCGGTGTTCATCGACCCGACCTGGCACGACAACTTCTGCGGACCGTGCGTGCGCAACCACTACCTCGTGCAGTATGCCTGTGGCTCCGGGAAGACACCCGGAGACGCCGTCTGGGACTCCGACGACTCCCTCCGCGCCGGGTACGTCAACGACCCGCAGGCGACCTGCAGCGGCTCGCACCTGGTCACCGCACGCTCGTACGTCGAAATGAGCCTGGCTGGTATGGCAGGCAAGAAGATCTACGACGCGAAGCTCAACTTGTCCCTATCTCAACCAGGTTCCTGCTCAGCCTCGAACAACATCGTGTGGGCCGGGGCGATCCACTCCGGTCTGCGGTTCGGCAGCGGCCCGCAGTCGCTCCAGACGATCGCGAGCGTCGTCGGGTGCCCGACCAACGTGAGCTACAACATCACGTCCACGATCGCTTCGGCGGTTGGTGGAAACTCGCCGACCTGGACATTCGGCATCTTGTCGCCGAACGAAGGTGACCAGGCGACGTGGAAGCGCTACTCGACGCAGGTCGGATTCGCGATCACCTACAACTCCCAGCCGAACCAGCCCACCAACCTCGCTCTTTTCAACGGCAGTCAGGCTTTCCCCTGCGTCATGGGCGCAGACCGGCCGGTCGTCGGCCGCACCGGCACCGGGTACGTCGCGCGCGCGAACGTCTCTGACCCCGACGGCTACACGCTCTACGCCGGTTTCCGTGTCTACAAGGGACTGGTTTCGGCGTCGGACTACCACTGGGACGGCCAGGAGTTCGGTGTCGACAACGTGGTGAGCGACACGAACAAGAACAACCGCAACGCCGCGGTCACGCTTCCGCTCACGGAGATGAACGCCGACGGTTTCTACTCGTGGGATGTGCACTCGACGGACGGCAGGGAGACGTCGTGGGCCGTGCCCTGCGAGGTCGAGGTCGAGCTCAGTCCACCGGTCGCACCGACTGTTGCTTCGCAAACGTATCCTCGCGGCGGCTTCGGCGGCGGCCCCAGCCGGCCTGGGGACTTCACGTTCACCGTGGCCAACTCGCCGACGACGGTGGACCACTACGTCTGGCGCCTGGACAGCACCGCCTCGCCGCTGTGTGACGGCGTCGAGCCGGGAACCGTGAAGCCGGCAGCGTTCAACGGTCCCGGCACTGCGGCGATCACTCCCGGGATGTCCGGACCACACGTGCTGAGCGTCTGGTCGTGCAACCGGGCCCGTACGCCGTCGACGCGTTCTGACTACGCCTTCTCCGTGAAGGACGCAACCGCACCGGTTGCCTCGTGGCAACTCGAGGGCAACGGGACTTCTTCGGTCCCGGGTCTGCGCTACGCGGGCGCCGGTGCCCCGAACTTCGGCGCTGGACGCGTCGGACAGGCGGCGGCGCTCAGCGGGCAGTCCGGCGACCTCTTCGAAACCAGCGCCGGAGTGCTCGACACCAGCAAGTCGTTCTCCGTGTCTGCGTGGGCCAACGCCAGTGAGCTCGGCACGAGCACCCGGACCGTGGTCGCGCAGGAAGGCAGCCAGACCGACGGTTTCTCCTTGGAGTACCTCCCCAGCGGGCAGTGGGCGTTTGCGCTGAGCAGCGCCGACGCGTCGAGTCCCGCGGTCACAGTGGCAACGTCGTCGGCGACGCCGCAGACCGGCACCTGGACGCACTTGACCGGTGTGTATGACGCGTCGGCGCACACCGCGACGTTGTACGTGGGAGGCCAGGCCCAGCAGACCGTGAACGTTTCGGAACCGGCGTTCAGTGGAGCGTTCACCATCGGGACGGGGAAGAACGCCGGTGTTCGCACTGCTCCGTTCAAGGGTGCGGTAGACGAGGTGTCGGCCTTCGACCATGCCCTCAGCGCCGCCGAGGTTGGCACTTTGTACGGCAACAACGGCGTTCCCACGGGGCTGAACCCGGTCCGTGAGTATCAGCTGGACGGGAACACGGCGGACGCGACGGGAACCGATGGCCGCCTCACCACGACTGGAGCGCAGCCGTTCGGCGCCGGTTACAGCGACGCGGCCGGCCAGTCGGCCACCGAAGACGCGGTCGGCCAGACGACCGGCCAAGGGCTCGTGTTCCCGAATGCGGGTTCCGTCCAGACTTCGGGACCGGTGGTGGACACCTCCCAGAGCTTCACCGTCTCGGCGTGGGTGAAACCGGCGGACCTCGGTGATCACGCCCTGGTCGTCCAGGAGAGCACTCACGCCAACGGATTCGCGTTGACCATGTCCGCGGCTCATTGGGGAGCAGGCGTGGCCGCGGCGGATGCCGACGGCTCCGCGGCGAACATCCGCTGGGCGGTTTCGCCGACCGCGCCGAGCGCCGGTCTGTGGACCCACCTGACCGCCGTCTTCGACGCAGGAGCAGGCAAGGAGCTGCTCTACATCAACGGCCAGCTATCGGTGCAGACCGCGGTGCCCGCGGGGACGGTCATCCGGTCGGTGGGGCCGTTGTCGATCGGCAAAACCAACCCCGGCGGTCAGGTCGCCACCGCGTACGCGGGCGGGATCGACCAGGTAGAGGTGTGGGACCGTCCCCTGCAGGCTCCGGAGATCGCCGGGCTGGCGAACACGCCGGTGCTGCGAGCCGACTACCAGCTGGACGGCTCTGCTGAGGACGGCGTCACGGGAGCAACGGGAACGGTGTCCGGTGGCGCGAGCCTGACGACCGATGAAGATGGCGTCGACGTCGCCCGGTTCGGTCACAACACCGGCGGCCAGATCGAGGCTCCGCGACCGGTGAACCTGCGCAGTGATCGAAGCTTCACCGTCGAAGCGTGGGTGCGGCACACCTGGACGCAGGCCGACGCAGACGCGGAGAAGCTGGTCGATCCGACCGACACCGCGGGCATCGACCGACCTGGTCGCGCCGCGGTCGGGGTCAACTCGTCGGTGTTTTCGCCCTACCTGCTCGGCTACCGCGGGGTGAAGGACGCCTCAGGTGTCTGGCGTCCGCGCTGGAGCTGGCTCATGACCGAGCAGCGGGCGACTCCGGCCGACGGGGCCGCGTGGTACGCCCTTCCTGATGTGGACGCGCAGGACAACGTGTGGACGCACCTGACCGGTACATACGACGCCGTCTCGCACACAGCGTGCCTCTACGCCACGACGGATGCCTTCCAGTACCCGACGACGTGTACGTCCAATGTGGTCGGTTTCAACGGAGCCGACGACCTCGAAGACCTCTTCCTCGGTCGTGGTCGCTGGCAGGGCCAGGACTCCGACTACTGGTACGGCGACGTCCGCGGCGTGCGGATCTACACCGGCGTGCTGGACACCCAGCACATCAACGCCGACACGATCGTCGACCACCCGTAGCTCACTTCTCCTTCCGCTTCTGACGATTGGGCAGGTCATCCATGCGTGCTGGCAGAAGATGGGCCAGAGCAGGCAGGTTCACGCGAGCCACCGCGATCGCGCTCGTCGCTGTGGTCTTCTCCTCCGGCGGCACGGCGGTCGCGGCACCGCCCAGGCCCGGATCGGACTGGTCGGTACCGGCCGGCGAAAAGGTGGCGAGCACGCCGGTCACGCCGGCGAAACTCCGCAAGCTTCCGCCGATCAAGGTCGGGTCCGCTCCCGTCTTGAAGCCGGTCTGGCCGGCCGCGTCGGACACCGATGTCTCTTTGCCTTCGGTGGACTCGCTGCACGCGAAGCAGTTCACTGCGTCCGCGGCTCAGGCGCACGTGGGCAACACCCCGGTTCGGGTGGGGCGCAGCCGGCCCGACTCGGCACCGGTGTCGTTGCACGTCCACGTCGCGGATCAGAAGACCTCGAATGCCCTGGGGCTGGAAGGTGTCGTCCTCGCCGTGGGCGGAAACGCCGGCAAGGGCGACCCCGCACACGTCAGCTTTGACTACGGTTCGTTCGCGGGTGCGTTCGGTGGTGGCTGGGCCGACCGGCTGCGTCTGTACACGATGCCGGCTTGTGCGCTCACAACTCCGAACGATCCGGTCTGTCGCAAACGGACGCTGGTACCGGGATCCACCAACGACGCGGCGGCGAAACAGGTCACGGCGGACGTCCCGATGACGGCCAACGCATTCGCACAACCCCAGGTGCTCGCCGTCGCGGCGGCGTCGGAAGGGTCCGCGGGGGCACCCACGGCGCTGCCTCTGTCGCCCGCGGGCTCGTGGTCCAGCGGAGGTGCTTCCGGCGACTTCTCCTACACCTACTCGTTCCCCGCTGCGAACGCACCGGGAGGTGAGACCCCCAACCTCGCCCTCGCTTACTCGTCGGGCAGCATCGACGGATTGACTTCGGCGACGAACAACCAGACGTCGTGGGTCGGCGACGGCTGGGACTTCACGCCGGGCGGCTACGTCGAACGGCACTACCAGTCGTGCAGTGAAGACCTCGGCGGGAACAACGGCCAGACCAAGACCGGAGACGAGTGCTGGGGTGTCGACAACGCGACGCTGGTGCTCGGTGGGAAGTCGACCGAGCTGATCAAGGTCTCGGACACCTTGTGGCGTCCCAAGGAGGACGACGGTTCCAAGGTGGAGCTGCTGACCGGTGCCGCCAACGACGTGTCGCACGGTCAGTACTGGAAGGTGACCACGGGCGACGGCACCCAGTATTTCCTCGGCATGAACCACCTTCCCGGCTGGACGACCGGCAAGCCTGAGACGCATTCGGCCTGGACTGTCCCCGTTTTCGGCAACAACCCCGGTGAGGATTGCTACAAGGCCGACGATTTCGCCCACTCTTTCTGCAACCAGGCGTGGCGTTGGAACCTCGACTACATCGTCGATCCGCACGGCAACGTCAGCACGTTCTACTACCAACCGGAAACCAACTACTACGGGCTGAACCTCAACGCCACCAGCGCGGGAACCGCCTACACCGCCGGCGGCTACCCGCTGCGGGTCGAGTACGGCCTGCGGCTGGCGGACAACAGCGTGTACGGCAGTGATCCCACGCACCGCGTCGTGTTCGACACCGCGGAACGGTGCATCCCGACGTCGACCTTCGCTTGCGACCCGGCCCAGCTCACCAGGGAGAACGCGGGGCACTGGCCCGATGTGCCGTTCGATCAGATCTGCGCCGCCGGCAAGACCTGCGACTATGGCTCTCCGGCGTTCTTCACTCGCAAGCGGCTCGTCGCTGTGCACACGCAGTACTTCACGGGCACCACGCCGCACGACATCGACGAATGGGATCTGGCCCAGGACTTCCCCGGGTCGGGCGACGCCGCGCCACCCGCGCTTTGGCTGACTTCGATCACGCACACGGGCAAGAGCGGTCCCACCCCGATCACCCTGCCGCCGACGACGTTCGACCGGTACATCTTCGCGAACCGCGTCGACACGTTGAACGACAAGTACGCCGCGCTGACCCGAAGCCGGATCAAGGAGATCCGCACGGAGACGGGTGGGCGGATCACCGTCAACTACTCGGCGGAGGACTGTGTCCCCGGCCAGAAGATGCCGGCTTCGCCGGAGACGGACACCTATCGGTGCTACGCGTCCTACTGGAGCCCGCCCGAGGCCAAGGACCCGGTGCTCGACTATTTCAACAAGTTCGTGGTCACCGACGTCCGCGAAGAAGATGGCGTCGACCCGTCCGCGCAGCCGGTCGAGACCCACTACGACTACCCGGTCGACGGAGCGGCCTGGCACTACGACGAAGGGCAGTTCACGCCCGCTGCGCAGAAGACCTGGGGCGAATGGCGCGGCTACGACCGCGTGACCACCTCGATCGGTGCCGTCGGCAAGACACGAACCGTGAGTGAATCCGTTTACCTGCGTGGGATGGACGGTGACCACCTCACCAATGGCACGCGGCACGTCTCGGTGCCAGACTCCGACGGTGGCTCGATCGTCGACCAGGACCCGTTGCAGGGCTTCGTGCGGGAGAGCCGCAGCTACCTGGACGACGGCAAGACGATCGACTCCTCGTCGATCAACGACCCGTGGCTGCGGGGGCCGACGGCGACGAGCTCCGACGGCCTGCTCAAGGCGTATATGATCGACACCGGCACCGTTCGGGGCCGGAGCCTGCTCTCCGACGGCAAGACCTACCAGCGCACGCAGGTGAACAAGAAGTTCGACGACAACGGTCAGGTCGTCCAGCAGGAGGACCTCGGCGATCTCGCGAACGCTGCCGATGACACGTGCACGAAGACGACATACGTCGTGAACAACGCCGGCATGTTCGATCGTGCCGACGAGGTTTCGATGTTCGGCGGTACCTGCGCGGGCTCCGCGACGTCGGAGAACAACATCACCGACGTCCAGGTCATCTACGACCACGGCACCTTCGGCAGCGCGCCGACCAAGGGTGACATCACGGAGAACGACACGCTGGACTCGTGGGACGCGTCGGGCAAGCACTTCGTGCCGACCAGCAAGAACTCCTACGACGACTACGGTCGCGAGACGTCGGCGTTCGACGTGTTCGGCAAGGAGACCAAGACCGCGTTCACGCCCGCAGTGGGCGGGCCCGTGACGGCGACCACGATCACCAACCCGAAGGGCTGGACGTCGACGACCACTGTCGAGCCGGCGCGCGGAAACCCCACGTCGTCGGTCGACGCGAACAACATCCGCACCGATATCACCTACGACGCCCTCGGTCGCAAAACGGCGGTCTGGAACCCCGGCCAGTCGACGACTTCGTCTCCGACGGCGAAGTTCGAGTACACCGAGAGCAACACCGCGCCGACGACGGTGCACACGAAAACCTTGCAGGCCAACAGCACCTACAGCGATTCGTACGCGATCTACGACGGCCTCGGGCGTGCTCGGCAGACCCAGGTGCCCGCCGAGGGCGGCGGCCGGATCATCACGGACACGATGTACGACTCGAGGGGGTTGCCGTTCAAGACGAACGGTGCCTACTTCGACGGCACTTCTGCGCCCTCGGGAAACCTCGTTTCCGTCGCGGACAACGTCGTCGTGAATCAGACGGTGAACGAGTACGACACCAGGGGAAGGCAGACCGCGTCGATCCTGATGTCGAAGGGCGTGGAGCAGTGGCGGACGACCACCATCTACGCAGGCGACCGGACGACGACCATTCCGCCGGCGGGTGGCTCGCCGGTCACGGTGGTGTCCGATGTGCAGGGGCAGCCGATCCAGCAGCTCCAGTACACCAGCGGGTACACGCCGGGTGGTGTGAACCCGGCTGACGTAACCAATTACACGTACAACGCGGCCGGTGCCATGACCGCGATGACCGACTCCTCTGGCAACAAGTGGACGATGAGCTACGACCTCCGGGGTCGCAAGATCGCGCAGACCGACCCCGATGCAGGGGCCGCGACGTTCGGCTACGACGCAGCCGGTCAGCTCACGTCCACAACGGACGCACGGGGAAAGAAGCTCTTCTACACCTATGACGAGCTGGGCCGGAAAACAGCTGAAACCCAGGACTCGCCGACCGGCCCGGTGCTGGCCACCTGGACTTACGACACCCTGACGCACGGTCTCGGTCAGCCCGTCGCCTCGACCCGGTTCGACGGCTCATCGGCGTACGTCAATCGCGTGGAGTCCTACGACGCGTTCGGGCGCCCGACCAAGACCGCGGTCGACATCCCGGCGAAGGAAGACGCGCTCGCCGGGACGTACGAGTTCTCCACTAAGTACGACGTGACCGGCGCGGTCACCGAGAACGTCAGCCCCAAGGCCGGCAACCTGCTGCAGGAGCACATCGAGCACACGTACACCGCTCTCGGCCGGCCGGCCACGACGTACACGCTCGACTCCAACGGCGCCCGGACGGACCTCGTCTCGGCGACGGGTTACACGCAGCTCAACGAAATGTCGACGCTGCAGCTCGACGGTCTCACATCGCCTTCCAACGTCGGCGTGACCCAGACCTACGACACGATCACCCGCCGCCCACAGACGACGACCGTCAGCCGTGAAGCTCAGGTCGGCAGCGAGCTCACGAAGCGCAGCTACACCTACGACCCCGCAGGCAACGTCCGGAAGATTTCGGACACCCCGGCGGCGGGCACTTCCGACATCCAGTGCTTCGACTACGACTACCTCCAGCGCCTGACGGACGCGTGGACGCCGTCCTCGGGCGACTGCGCCACGCAGAGGTCTTCGTCGACGCTGGCGGGCGCCGCGCCGTACTGGGACTCCTACACCTACGACAAGTCTGGCAACCGCCGCACGCAGGTTGAACATCAGGCCGCGGGCGACGTCACCACGACGTACAACTATCCCGACGCGGGCCCCGACGCCGTCGGTCCGCACGGCCTCCAGGCCACAGCGACGACGGGTCCGACCGGTACCTCGACCACGTCGTACACCTACGACGAGTCGGGTGCGACCAAGACCCGGGACGTCGGCGGTGACACCCAGACCTACACCTACGACTCCGAGGGCCACACAGCCACCGAAACCGACCCGGGCGGGCAGAGCAGCTACGTCTACGACGCCGACGGCAACCGCCTGATCTCCCACGACCCGACCGGGGCGACCCTCTCTATCGGTGACCTCGAGATCTTCCAGACCGCCGGCACCCACGCCACTTCGGCGATCCGCTTCTACGAGCACGGCGGCAGCCAGATCGCGGAGCGCGCGGGCTCGGCCGGGTTGAAGTGGATGCTCGGCGACCTGCAGGGAACCGGCGACCTGTCGGTTACCCAGGGGACTCTGCAGCCGACCAAGCGGTACACCGACCCGTTCGGGAACGCCCGCGCGGAAACCTCCACCTGGCCCGACAAGCACGGCTTCGTGGGTGGCTATCAGGACACGACGGGGCTGACACACCTCGGCGCCCGCGAGTACGACCCGACGACGGGGCGGTTCACGAAGACAGACCCGGAGCTGAATCCGGCGAGTCCGCAGTCCTTCAACGCATACTCGTACGCTAATAACTCACCGGTGACGATGTCGGACCCGGATGGGTTGGCGGCGTGCGTGGTGTTCGGTGGTGACGACGGGCGCTGGTGCTATTCGGACACACCGCAGGGAAAAACGTGCAACTGTGGGCAGCTTTATCACACTGAGGCTCAGCGTCAGGCTGCACAACAAGCGAAGCAGTCAGGTAAAGCGAAGCGAGACCAATATGTCGCGAGCCACAACGTCGACCTCGATGCGTATCACCAGGCTCAAGCCACGGCTAAGAAGTCCAAGTGGGATGTTTTCGTCGACGCCGCGGGGGAGCTCGTCAAAAGCCTTATCGGCTGGGACGACATCAAGGACTGCGTAACGCAGGGAGCGATCGGCGCTTGCGTCAGGACGATCATCAGCTTCATTCCGTGGGGCAAGATCCTCAAGACCGGCGAAATCGTCGAGGCCTTCTGGAAGGGCGCCCGCGCTCTGGTCACCTTCGGCCGCGAGGTTGAGAAGGCCGAAAAGGTCGTCGTCGACACCGAACGTGTCCTCGCCGACGCCGAGCGCGCTGGCGCGGACGCGGAGCAGATGGCCGTCGAGGCGCAGGAGTCCGCGGCACAGGCGAAGCAGGCGGCCGAGGAGGCGAAGGCTTCAGGTACGTCGGAGAGCAGCGCCGGTTCTGGCTCGAGCCACCCCGACTGCAACAGCTTCGTCGCCGGCACGCAGGTTCTCCTGGCCGACGGGACAACCAAGTCGATCGAGCAGGTTCACAACGGCGACGTCGTCCTCACGACGGACCCGGCGACTGGCGTACAGGAACGTCACACTGTGGTGGGCACCATCGTCCACGGTGACGAGGACGCCCGCACGCAGATCACTGTCGAGTCAGACGGCAAGTCGGGCACGGTCACAGCCACGGACTGGCACCTCTTCTGGGTTGAAGGCCGCGGCTGGACGGCCATCGGCGACCTGAAGCCCGGCGATCACCTACACTCGGCTGATGACCACGCGTCGACAATCGTCGCGGTTCGGCACTTCACCCAGAGTGCCTCCGTATACGACCTGACAGTCGACCGAATTCATGATTTTTTTGTGGCTGGTATATTTGGTTCTCTCCTCGTTCATAACTGCGGTGAAGACTACATTGCGCCTGAAGGGAAATTTGTTTCTAAGGAAGCGAGGATTGCGAAGTCTTTAGATCGCAGTGTTCGTGAGGTGAAGGATGCTATTCACGCGGTTAAGCGACAGGGAAAGCTTGGAGGAGCGCGAAGTAATCCGGATATTATGGTAGACGTCAATACGGGAGAGGTTCACACGAAGCTGCCCTGTGGGTGTCCAAGTGAGGACTCTATTGGGAATATTCATGACTATTTGCCGGATCCCGAAGACTATGGCGGCCGTGGCGCAAATCGGGGTCGTCGGCCTTAGTGCTCAGGAGTGTTTTGATGTGTGACGACGAAGAATGGGCGAGAGTATCGCTGAGGGTTTCCCTTGAGTCGATCTCACTGCTCGAAGTCGAAGAGAAATTGGGTCTTCGATCGAGTGTCGTGGAGGAGGCGCGCGTCGGCGCGAACTGGTGGGTGAGGGATATGTACGAGTCTGGCGACGAGTCCCTGAGTAGCCAGCTTGATTTGGTTTCCCAGGTCATCAGTGAGCGGGCTGATCGCCTGGCAAATTTACCCGACGCCGCGGACATAAATATTATGATCAGCTGGACGCCCAGGCGAGGCCAAGACAGCGTCGGCTTCGATGCTGATTTTGTTTCCTTGCTCGCATCGGTAGGTGGAAGACTGATATTGGATATGCATACTGATGATTGCGATTGTGAGTAGGGAGCCGTGATTGAATATTTGGTGTGCGGCAAAATCTAGTACTGTGCAACACTAAGTAAGCAGTAGAGAGATGGCGATGTGGGCCTTCGCGGCGTCAGGTTCCTCGCCCGTGATGATGTCCGTGTAGATGAACGACTCGCCCAGGCGGACGAGGACGTAGGCGAGGTCCGGTGCTGGCAAAGGTGACGCCAGGCGCCCTGCGGTGATCTCGGTTGTCAGGAGGTCCGTCAGTTGGGCGATGGTGCGCGACTGGACGACGCTGGCCTTCGTCGTCAGCAACCGCAGTGCCCGCTCGGGTTCGCGTTGCAGGAAGGTACGAAAGGCGACCGAGCCGTTCACCAGGGAGACGAAAGCTCCGATCGCGTCTGCCACGCCGGCGGCGCCACGGCCGGTGAAGGACACGTTGTCGAATACCAGGGAAGTTTCCGACCACAGGATTTCGCCCAGGAGGTGGTCGCGGCTGCCGAGCCAGCGGTGGAGGGTGGCGCGCGAGACGCCCAGTTCCGTGGCCAGCTCGCGCATGTCCACGCGGCGGCCGGCCAGGAACCAGGCGCGGGCCAGGGCGAACGCGGTGGCGGGGTCTGGACGTGAGGCGAACGTCGGGACCGAGTTCGAGGTCGTCGCGCGGGTCGGGTGGGGGTCAGAAGGCGTGTCGATGTGTGAGACGTTACCACGGAGTGTCGCATCGGTGAGACATCTGGCAAAGTGTCTCGCCAAGAGACCGCGAACGAAGAGGTGGCGAAACCAAGATGCGTGCTGTGCAGGTGACCGAGTTCGGTGGGCCCGAGGTGCTCAACCTCGTCGAGCTGCCGGAGCCCGAGGCCGGGGCCGACGAGATCCTGATCGACGTGGACCGGATCGGGGTCAACTACGCGGATACGCATCAGGCGGAGAACTCGTACCTCGCGCCGAGCAAGTTGCCGCTGGTGCCCGGTGGTGAGGTGGTCGGGAAGACCGCCGCGGGTCAGCGCAAGGTCGCGCTCATCAACAGCGGCGGGTACGCGGAGAAGGCCGTCGCGAACAGCCTCATGGCGTTCGACGTGCCCGAGGGTGTCGATGATCTGCACGCCCTCTCGATGCTGGTGCAGGGGACGACGGCCTGGGTGCTGCTCAAGAAGAACGCGCACCTCGAAGCCGGCGAGTCCGTGGTGGTCCACGCGGCGGCCGGTGGGGTCGGGACGATCGCGGTGCAGCTCGCCAAGGCGTGGGGCGCCGGGCGAGTGATCGCGACGGCGAGCAGTGAAGAGAAGCGGAACCTCGCGACGGAACTCGGCGCCGACGCGACGGTCGACTCGAACGCCGAGAACATGACCGAAGCGCTCGTCGAGGCCAACGGTGGCAAGCGCATCGACGTCATCCTCGACATGGTGGGTGGCGCGACGACCGACCAGAGCATCGCGGCGCTGGCGCCGTTCGGGCGGTTGGCGTTCTACGGCATGGCGAGCCGGAAGCAGCCGAAGGCTCTTGAGCTCAGGAATCTGCTCGGGCACAGCACCACGGTCACCGGCATGTGGCTGCCGCACGTCTTCCGCCTGCCGGGCAACGTGTTCGGCACTGCCCTGAACGACCTCTTCGCCCTGATCCAGGACGGCAAGCTCCGCGCCATCGCCGGCGGCGAGTACGCGCTCCAGGACGCCCGGAAAGCCCACGAAGCCCTGCGTTCCCGTGGCACAGTCGGCAAGCTGCTGCTCGACCCTCGCAAGTAGCGAGACAACGCTCGGCCGGGAAACCTACCCCGGTCGGGCGGGTCAGCACGAGCGATCGGGTCGCCGCGAAGCCGACAAGGCGAAAGGCGGCGCGAAGGCTGAGCTGAACCGCAGGCGTCCGTGTGGCGCGAAGGCTGAGCTGAACCGCAGGCGTCCATGCGGCGCAAAAGCTGACCTAAACAGGTGTGGCCAGGAGTGTCTCCAGAGGGGCGGCCTTGTGGAGACACTCCTGCCACTCCGCTGCGCTGTCCGAATCCGCCGTGATGCCGCCGCCGACGCCCAGGGCGATCCGGCCCGAGGAGATCTCGAAGGTGCGGATCGCGACGTTCAGCTCCAGGCCCGCCACCGGCGACAACAACCCGACCGCGCCCGTGTAAACGCCGCGCGGCACCGGTTCCAGGGTGGCGATCTCCGACAACGCCCGGATCTTCGGCGCCCCCGTGACCGAGCCTGGGGGGAAAGTCGCGGCCAGCAACGCAGAGTCCGAAACGCCGGATGGCAACACGCCCTCCACCGTGGACGCCAGGTGCCACACCCCCGGCGCCGGTGACACGGTCAGCAAGGACGGCACCACCACGCTCCCGACCGCGCACACCCGCCCCAGGTCGTTGCGTACGAGGTCGGTGATCATCACGTTCTCGGCGACGTCCTTGGCTGATTGCCGCAGCAGCAGAGCATTCCCGTCGTCAGCAGGGCCCCGGCGCGGCAGAGTCCCCTTGATCGGCACCGAAGAAACCCGGCGACCCCGGCGCGACAAAAACAGTTCCGGCGACAGCGAAACCACGGAACCCCAAGCACCGCCAACAAAAGCAGCCCTCGTCGGCGACAACCGCCGCACGCCCTCCGAGAACAGTGCCGCGGCGGAACCCGAAAAAGACCCCGTGAACCGCGTGCAGATGTTCGCCTGAAAAAGCTCGCCCGCCTCAATCGCGGCAACGCACGACTTCACCGCCTGCTCGTGCGAAGCAACAGAAGGGCGCTCCAACACCGAAGCCGTCCACGTCAACGAAGAATAAGAGGACAGCGCCTCCTCCACAGTGGACAACAGTGGCCTCGGGTCATCCGCCAGTGACTCGAACCAGCAGTCACCCAAAGAATCCCACCGCAGCACGTGATCGGCCCACCCCCAAGCGGACCGAGGCACCCCGGAAGAACGCCCAGAGGGATCAGCCGAGTCGTACGACAGATACCCGAACCACCCGCCTCCGACGCACTCCTCAGGTGCGTCAAACGAGAAACCAGAAGGAAACGGCCCAGCGGACACCGACACAAACGGCGCCACCACCGCCGACGACCCGAACCACGACCCGCACAGCGCCGCCGGCCCTGGCCGCCCCTGCGCCGCAGCGAAAGCCGACAGCAACACCACGGCCCGTGAAGGTGTCACGTCCGTCGAAAGCCGCTGCCGCCAGAACCGCATGCGCACATCTTGCCAAGTGGCCCCGACAAGAAAATCAGAGCAGCACGTCCGACATAGTGAACGGATAGACCACCGCGTCCTGCGCGACCGGTCCCGCCACGCCCGGCAGCCTGGAGAACGCGTGCTGGTGCAGCCCGAGCCGCGCGTGGAACCAGCCGGGCCGGCCGGGAATGCCGTTGTGCCGCACCAGCCACAGCACCACGTCGGGGTCGGCCCAGCGGTCGGGGTGCAGGCGATGGGCCCAGCAGTCGTGCCCGGCGTACACGAGCACTCGCCGGATCCGGGCCGCGTGCCGCACGTGCTTGATCCACGCCTTTACGAACCGGTCGTCGACGCTGACCGCGTCCACTTCCAGCGCGGGGGCCAGCGAGCCGGGCGCAAAAGCCCCGAGCTTGCTGGCCGTCCGCACGAAGTGCTCGGCCTGGTCGTGCACGGCGCCCGGCCGCGCGAAGTGCCGGGCGCCGGTGTGCAGGCCCGCGTGCTGAGCCGACGTGAGCATCCGTTCCGCGCCGGGGTCGCGCCAGTTCACGTTCTCGCTGATCGTCACCGACGCGAAGCGGACGTCGGCGGCACGCACCGCCGTCCAGTCGAGCACCTGCTCGCGATGGGTGAGCGTGAGCCCACGCTCGCTCTCCGGTTCGGTCACGCCAGCCCCACGTCCGGTGAAGTGAAAGGCCACCCTACGTCGGCAAACGAGCGGCGGCACAAATCGAACCCCGGCGTGTCCGACGTCCGATCAGGCGTTTTCCCGCTGGAACGTGCGCGTGCCCCACCAGATCGCGAGCGCGGCCATCACGAGCACCACCACGCTGCCGGTGAACAACGCGTCCATGGAGTAGTCGCCGCGGAAGCTGTTGCGCTCCACGTCCACCACATGCCGGAACGGATTGATCTGCGAAATCGTGTACAGCCATTTCGGCGCCAGCCCGGCCGTGATCGGGATGAGGATCCCGGACAGCAGGAGCAGCGGCATGAGCACCGCGTTGAGCAGCGCGGGGAACGACTCCTCGCTCTTCAACGTGAGCGCCAGCGCGTATGAACACGAAGCCAGCGTCAGCGCCAGCAGGAACACGATCAGCAGGCTCAGCAGCACCCCGCCGACCGGCGCATTCAGGTCGAACACCAGGTACGCGAGCACGATGATCAGCACCGACTGCACCACCGCCTGCAACGCGTTGGCCAGCACCTTCCCGAGCAGCAGCGCCGCGCGGCTCACCGGTGTGACGCGCAGCCGTTCGACCACGCCGGAGCGGTAGTCGGCGAGCAGCGAGAACCCGACGAACGAGCTGCCGAACAGCGCCAGCTGCGCGATGAGCGCGGGGGTGAGCACCATCCAGCCGTCGACGTCGGACAGGCCCTGCGCGTTAAGCGTCTTCACCAGCAGGGGCCCGAAGAAGAACAGGTACAGCAGCGGCTGCATGATCCCGATCAGCAGCCACGCGGGATTGCGCAGCGCCGCCGTCATGTCGCGGCGGAAGATCAGCCAGACGTCAAGCAACACCGGACACCTCCGGGGAACTCGGCTGCTCGGCGTCACGTAGGGTGCGGCCGGTCAGGGTGAGGAACACGTCGTCGAGCGTCGGGCGCGTGACCTGCATGGACTCCATCACGATGCCCTTCGCGTCGAGCGCGCGCAGCAGCTCCGGCATGGCCGTGTCGCCGCGCGGCACGCGGAAGCGGATCGACCCGCCGGCCACGTCGAACTCGTGCGCGCCCGTGAGCTGGCGGGCGACATCCGCCGCGTCCGTGGCCACCGACGGGTCGACGCGGATCACCACGCCGTCGCCGGAAACCCGGGACTTCAGCGAATCGGGCGTGCCCTCGGCGACAATTCGGCCGTCGTCGATCACGATCAGCCGGTCGGCCAGCGCGTCGGCCTCGTCGAGGTAGTGCGTGGTCAGGAAGATCGTCACGCCGTGCTCCGCGCGCAGCCGCCGGATGTGGTCCCACAGGTTCGCGCGGCTCTGCGGGTCGAGCCCGGTCGAGGGCTCGTCGAGGAACACCAGACCCGGGTTGTGCACGAGCCCGAGCACGATGTCGAGCCGCCGTCGCTGACCCCCGGACAGCGTTTTCGTGAGCCGCTGGTCCAGCCCCGCGAGGTCGAGCTGCTCGCTCAGCACCGCGCCGCGCGCGATCGCGTCGGCCTTGGACATGCCGTAGAGCCGGCCCTGTAGCTCGATCTCCTCGGCGACGCGCACCTCCGGCGACGCGCCCCCGCCCTGCGCGACGTAGCCGATGTTGCGCCGGACCCCCAGCGGATCGGCGAGCAGGTCGTGCCCGCCGACGGTCGCCGTCCCGGCCGACGGCTTCAGCAGCGTGGTGAGCATGCGCAGGGTCGTCGTCTTGCCCGCCCCGTTCGGGCCCAGGAACCCCACCAGCTCGCCGGCCTCCACATCGAGGTCGACCCCCTTGACGGCGTGGACTTCACCCCCGCCCCGGCCCTTGCGGCGGAACCGCCGCTCGAGGCCGCGTGCCGTGATCATGAAGAACCCCTCTCCTCCCAGAGATCAACTAGTCAAAGTTGACTAATCGACGAGCACACTGTGCCCGAGCCGGTTGCGCTAGTCAAAGTTGATTACTCGGCGGGTTGCGGAACAACGGTTCGGCGTCGTCGGCCATCACGTACTCGCCCTTCTCGAGGCGTTCGATCAGCTGCTCCAGCCACGTGTGGCTCGCGCCCGAGATGCCGGCCCACAGCCGGAACAGCTCCACGACGTGCGGCGGCTGGCCCCAATCGGCCTGATCGTCGAGCATCAGCCGCGCCCGCCGCTCCTCGCCTTCGAGGTGCACGAGCCGCTGCCGCAGCAGGCTGATCGCGTGCTGGCGGGGCAGCGCGGGCATGAGCCCGATGCCCGCCGACATCTCCGGATGACCCACCTCGGGGTCGGACAACGCCCGGGTCAGCAGCAGCTGGAACTCCTGCTCGCCGTCGTCGGTCAGCCGGTAGGCGACGCGGTCGGGCCCCGAGTCGCCGGGCTCGACGTCCACCTTCTCCAGCAGGTTCTCGGCCGTCATCTTCTTCAGCGCGTGGTAGATCGAGCCCGGCTGGACGTTCGCCCACTTCTCCGCCGACCACGTGAGCAGCTCCCGGCGCACCTGGTAGCCGTGCGCCCGGCCGAACATGCGCACCACGCCGAGCACGAGCAGACGCGTCGCCGACACCGCGTTCTCCCTTCGCGTACCGCCCAACAATGCCTTGGACGGTTTCCGTAGGCTAAACAGGTATGAGCACCTCTGTGTTGACAGCGGTGGCCTGGCCCTACGCCAACGGCCCCCGCCACATCGGCCACGTATCCGGATTCGGCGTCCCGTCCGACGTCTTCTCCCGCTACCAGCGAATGGCCGGCAACCGGGTGCTCATGGTGTCCGGTACCGACGAACACGGCACGCCGATCACCGTCCAGGCCGACAACGAGGGCCTCACCCCGCAGCAGACCGCCGACAAGTACACCCGCCAGATCGACGAGGACCTGCGCGGCCTCGGCCTGTCCTACGACCTGTTCACCCGCACCTCCACCGGCAACCACGCCGAGGTCACGCAGCAGATCTTCCTCGCGCTCAACCGCAACGGCTACGTGGTCCCCAAGACCACGCGCGGCGCGATCAGCCCGTCGACCGGGCGCACGCTGCCCGACCGCTACGTCGAGGGCACCTGCCCGATCTGCGGTTACGAGTTCGCGCGCGGCGACCAGTGCGACAACTGCGGCAACCAGCTCGACGCCGCCGAGCTCATCAACCCGCACTCGCGCATCAACGGCGAGACGCCGAAGTTCGTGGAGACCGAGCACTACTTCCTCGACCTGCCTGCGTTCACCAAGACGCTCGGCGACTGGCTGTCGACGAAGAACGACTGGCGCCCGAACGTCCTCAACTTCACCAAGAACCTCATCGACGACATGCGCCCGCGCCCGATCACGCGCGACCTCGACTGGGGCGTGAAGATCCCGCTCGACGGCTGGCGCGACCAGTCGATGAAGCGCTTCTACGTGTGGTTCGACGCGGTGATCGGCTACTTCTCCGCCAGCGTCGAGTGGGCCCGCCGCTCCGGCAACCCCGACGCGTGGCAGGAGTGGTGGAACAACGCCGACGCGCGCTCCTATTACTTCATGGGCAAGGACAACATCACCTTCCACGCCCAGATCTGGCCGGCGCTGCTGCTCGGCCACAACGGCGAGGGCGACCACGGCGGCCAGCCGGGTAAGTACGGCAAGCTGCACCTGCCCGACGAGATCGTGTCCAGCGAGTTCCTCACCATGAGCGGCTCGAAGTTCTCCACCTCGCGCGGCACCGTCATCTACGTGCACGACTTCCTGCGCGAATTCGGCCCCGACGCGCTGCGCTACTTCATCTCCGTGGCGGGCCCGGAGACGCAGGACACCGACTTCACGTGGGACGAGTTCGTCCGCCGCACGAACTTCGAGCTGGCCAACGAGTGGGGCAACCTCGTGAACCGCTCGATCTCGATGGCGCACAAGAACGTCGGCGCGATCCCGCGTCCGGACGCCCCCACGGCGGCCGACGAGGAGCTGAAGACGCTGTCGCGCAAGGCGTTCGACGTCGCCGGTGCCCACCTGGCCCGCTCGCGCTTCAAGGCGGCGGCGTCCGAGGCCATGCGCGTGGTCACGGCGGCGAACCGGTACCTGTCGGACCAGGAGCCGTGGAAGCTCAAGGACGACCCCGCGCGCCGTGACAGCGTGCTGCACACGGCGTTGCAGGTGGTCAGCGACGCGAACACGCTGCTCACGCCGTTCCTGCCGCACTCGGCGCAGAAGGTGCACGAGGCGCTGGGCGGCACGGGCGTGTGGGCCGCGCAGCCGGAGCTGCAGGAGGTCGAGGACCTCGACATCCCGGGCCGGATCAACCCGATCCTGACCGGCGACTACGCGGGCGAGCAGGCCAAGTGGGAGTCGCAGCCGATCGAGGTCGGCCGTCCGCTGCAGAAGCCGACGCCGCTGTTCACCAAGCTCGACCCGGGCCTCGGCGAGACCGGCCCCGACTGGGCGCCGATCGTCAAGTGACCCCCATGCGGCGTTCGGTGCGCCGGCCGCACCGAACGCCGCATGGGGTGCGTTGAGCGCACCGAACGCCACATTGAGGTTTTCTCAGTAGGGCGAGGTGGGGGTGCGTGT